>NZ_CP130701.1:2400000-2753091 GCF_030553075.1 Halomonas sp. I5-271120 | reverse complement strand
TTCTCGACCGGTTTCATCTGTGCCCGACTGGGCACCATGGATGCCGAGCCCTTTACCCTACTCTTGGTGCGCAGCCTGCTGGTGCTCCCGGTACTGGGCGTCATCCTGTGGGTACGCCGGTTGCCAGGCCAATGGGGCAGCCGTGCACAGCGAGGCTGCCAAATGGGCGTGGGCATGCTGCTGCACGGCGCCTACCTGGGCGGCGTCTTCGCCGCGGTCAAATCCGGGCTACCCGCCGGGCTCACGGCACTGCTGGTCAGCCTGCACCCACTGGCCACGGCGGCCCTGTCGTTGCCGCTGCTCGGGGTGCGCCTGGGCCCCAGGCAATGGAGCGGCCTTGCATTGGGCGCGCTGGGCGCCAGCTTGGTGCTGGGAGGGGGATTGGAGGTATCTCAAGGATGGCCATTGATTGGCCTGACCTGGTGCTTGGTCGCACTGGTCGGCATCTCCAGCGCCACCCTATGGCAGAAGCGACTGAGCGGCGGCATGGGAATGGTCGAGGGGTTGATCTTTCAGTATCTGGGGGCGGCGCTGGTGTTCAGCATCGCCGCCACTTGGGTCGGCAGTTTCACCTTCGACCCCACCCCTCGCCTGCTGCTGACACTTGCCTGGCTGGTCGGGGCGATCTCGGTGGGTGCCATCTGGCTACTGATGATGATGATCGCCCGCGGCGAAGCGCACCAGGTCGCCCGCACCTTCTTCCTCGTCCCGCCCTGCGCGGCGGTAATGGCCTGGCTGCTGTTCGACGAGCAGTGGACGGCCCCCATGATAATCGGCGCTGCCCTGGTGGTGGCGGGGCTGGCCCTCGACCGTCCGGGGACTAATCAAGCCAGCGCTGCCCGAGCCGGCGCGGCTCAGCCCCGCACCACCCAACCCGAGCCGACTCAAGGCGATGCCCCCGCCTCCGAGCAAGCAGGCAAAGAGAATGCCCGGCCCCGCACTCGCACTGACTAAGGCCGGGACCGGGGCCGGGACCGGGCGACCCAGCTCGCGATCAAACGAGCTCAGCGCGATTCAGATAAGCGGTCAGCACACGAATCAACCGCTCGGCGTCCTCGCTGCCGGCGGTCTCGCGGATTGAATGCATGCCCCACTGGGCGACGCCCACGTCAAGCGTCGGCACACCGAGTTCGGTGGCGGTGATCGGCCCGATGGTACTGCCACACCCCATGTCGGCGCGGGTGACGAAGGTCTGCACCGGCACCTCGGCCTCGCGGCATAGGTCATGAAACAGCGCCGAGGTGGCACTGTTGGTCGCATAGCGCTGGCTGGCGTTGACCTTGATCACCGGGCCGCCGTTGATAGCGGGACCATGGCCGGCGTCATGTTTGTCCTTGAAATTCGGATGCAGCGCATGGGCATTGTCGCAGGAGATCATTCTGGATGCCTGGATCAGGCGAATAAAGCCCTCGTCGCCGGCCTCGCCAAGCTGAGCATTGACGCGACGCAACACATCACCGAGGAAGGGCCCCTGGGCACCGGAAGCGCTGGCGCTACCGACCTCTTCATGGTCGTTGGCCACCAGCAATGCGCCCTGCTCACCGTTGCAATCAAGCAATGCTTCCATGCCGATGAAACAGGACAGCAGGTTATCAAGGCGAGCGCTGGCGATAAGCTCGCCTCGAGCGCCCACTCGCGCCGGGGGCTGGGTGTCGTAGAGCGCCAGTTCGAAGTCCAGCGGCTCGGCGCCCTGAATGCCATGCTGCGCGTCAAGCCAGCCCCTCAGCAGGTCGTTGAAGTCATCGCTGTCTCCGCCTTGCAACAAAACCGCCGCCATCTCGGTCTGAGGGTTGATGGAACGGTTGCTGTTGGCCTCACGATCGAGATGAATCGCCAGACTCGGCACCGTTGCCACCGGCCAGTCGACGTTGAGCAGCACGCCTTCGATGCGCCCATCGGGGCGGCGCAGGTGGACGCGGCCGGCAAGCCCCAGATCGCGATCGAACCAGGGTGCCAGCAGCGCCCCGCCATAGACCTGCACGCCGAGCTGCAGCCAGCCGGCGCTGCGCTGAGCGGCATGGGGCTTCAAATGCAGCCCCGGGCTATCGGTGTGGGCCCCGATCATGCGCAGCGCATCGAGTCGACCCTTAGGCAGCTGCACCGCAATAATCGAAGCGTCGTTGCGGGTCACGTAGATCCGCTCACCGGCAGCGAGCGTCCAGGGTTGTGTCTCATCCAGGCGACGATAGCCGGCAGCTTCTAGGCGTTCAGCCATGTTGGCAACCGCGTGCCAGGGCGTTGGCGAGTGCTCGAGAAAGTCGAGCAGGCGATCCACGGGGGAGGCGTGATGCATGTTCATCCTCTTGGAGGGTCTGTGTCTGGCGACACAGGCTGCTACAATGCCCTCTCGGCTGTCGAGAGGCGGGTGACGAGCCAGGCTCAGCTAGGGACGAAGTGTACATGAAACCGGGAGTGCTTCATTGATGAGACGGATTGCAGCCATTTGGCGGATAGGCGCCATCACCCTGATGCTGATGACGCTGAGCGCCATGGCGATGGCCCAGCCGCACCCCAGCGAGGCGCAGCAGCAGGTGGCGCCAGAAATCGCCGACTCTCTTCGCTACGGCCACTACGCGGATGTCAGCCTGACCGACAGCTGGTCGCAGCGTGTCTTCCAGCGCTACCTGGATATTCTCGACCCGCAGCGAGCCTACCTGCTCAAGCGCGACGTCAATGAATTCCGCGACAGTCTAAGCGATCGCATCGACGACGTGCTTTACGACGGCGACCTGGAGCCTGCCTTCGCACTCTACGAGCGCTATCAGGAACGCCTCGAGGCACGTCTCGAGTGGATCCTGGCCAAGCTCGATGACGGCCTCGACTACCGCTACGATACCGACCAGCGGCTGGCACTGGATCGCAAGGATGCGCCCTGGGCCGAGAAACAAGACGCCCTCGACCAACTGTGGAACAAGCGCCTCAAGAACTCGGCCCTGACCATGATGCTCAGCGGTCAGGAAGAAGCCGAGGTAGAAAAAACGCTGCGTGATCGCTTTGAAGGCCAGCTGAACCGCATACGCCAGACCAATTCCGAAGATATCTTCGGCCTGTTCATGGCGTCCGTTACCGGCACCATCGACCCCCATACCGAATACCTGTCACCGCGTCAGGGCGAATCCTTCGATATCCAGATGCGTCTGTCCCTCGAGGGTATCGGCGCCCTTTTGCAGGCCGATGGCGAATACGTCAAGGTCTCGAGCCTGGTGGCGGGTGGCCCCGCCGAGAAGGCCGGCGTGCTCCAGCCCGCCGACCGCATCGTCGCCGTCGGCCAGGGCGATGACGGCGAGATGACTAACGTGGTCGGCATGCGCCTCGATGACGTGGTTGATCTGATTCGCGGCCCCAAGGGGTCCAAGGTGCTGCTGGACGTGGTGCCCGCCCAGTCGGTGGACACGACGCGCTCGCATATCGTCGAAATCGTGCGTGACACCGTCAACCTTGAGGACCAGGCGGCGAGCAGCGAGGTCATCGAGGTCAAACGCGAAGACGGTACTCACCGCATCGGTGTGATCGACGTTCCCACCTTCTACGTCGACTTCGACGCCTGGCAGGCCGGCGAAGAAGATTACCGCAGCACCACCCGCGACGTGGCCAAGGAGATTCGTTCCCTCAAGGCACAGAACGTCGAGGGTATCGTACTCGACCTGCGCGATAACGGTGGCGGCGCCCTGCAGGAAGCCAATTCACTGATCGGCCTGTTCATCGACCGTGGTCCCACCGTGCAGGTACGCGACGCCAGCGGTCGCATCAGCCTGTATGGCGACACCGACAGTGGCGTTCTCTATGACGGCCCGCTGACGGTGCTGGTCAACCGCCTGTCGGCCTCCGCATCCGAGATCCTGGCCGGTGCCATTCAGGACTATGGCCGTGGCCTGATAGTGGGCAGCCGGACCTTCGGCAAGGGCACCGTGCAGACCCTCAATGAACTCAGCCACGGCGAGGTCAAGCTGACGCGAGCCAAGTTCTATCGTATCTCCGGGGAAAGCACCCAGCACCGCGGCGTCGAGCCCGATATTACGTTCCCGAGCCTGATCGATCCGGAAGTGATCGGTGAGAGCAGCCTCGACAACGCCCTGCCCTGGGACACCGTGCGTGCAGTACAGTACCGCCTCTACGGGACTCCGTGGCGTCATTTTGAAGCCCTGGCCGCGTCACATCGCGAGCGCATCGCCACGCACCCCAACTTCGTCTATCTGGAAAAACAGGCCGAGCTTTCCCGCCAGCTGCGCGATCAGCTCACCAGTGTCAGCCTGAATCGCGAGCAGCGTCAGCGCGAAATGCAGGCCCAGGAAGCCGAGCAGCTGTCGCTTGAGAATCAGCGCCGTCGCGCGCTGGGACTCGAGGAGCTCGAAGACTGGAGCGACGCGCGTGGCGCCGCCGATGAATCAGCGTCTGCTGAGCCATTGAACAGCGGGGAGCCCGCCCCCATCGACCGGGCCCAGCTCATCGAGAGTGCCGAGATCCTGCTCGACTACGCGCATCTAAGCGAGGACGACAGCAAGGATGGGCGCCAGCTCAGCAGCATGGAGTAACCTCTCCCTTAACGAAGGGCGCACCCAGCGGGGGCGCCCTTTTTCATCACTCTCCCTCAACGCTCGCCCTTCCCGCTTCTTTCTGCCCTCACAGCTTCCCTGTCGCATTGCCCTGAGTCCGGGGGCAGCCCCCTTCCTGTCTATTCAGACTGCTTAGAGCACTCACTAGAACTCAATGTGACGCCAGGCCTCACCTCACCCGTGTCCCCGCACTGGGCCTAGAGAGACTCAATCATCAACCGACGGTTCTTTCAGGGCATGTAGCAGCGGGAAGACAAGGGGTAACTGACAGCCCTGACCATCAGGGGGCCTCGATAAGCGACACCCGACTCCTGCGCTTGCGGGGATCATCGCGCAGCCGTAACGGATGTCAGAAGGGATAACGCTAGGGACGGGGGGGAGCTTGCAGCGGGTCGCCGAAACAGGCATCAGCTATCGGGAGCCATTCGCGCCCTGAGACGACTCACGGCCTGGCTGTGCAGCTGGCAGACACGGGATTCGGTCACGCCGAGCACTGCACCGATTTCCTTGAGGTTCAGTTCTTCCTGATAGTAGAGCGCCATCAGCTGCTTTTCGCGCTCTGGCAAGGCACTGATGGCCTCTACCAGCTGTTCGCGCTGCTGGCCATCCACCAGTGCCGCAAAAGGAGACTGCGGCCCGCCTGCTCCGGCCTGGGGTTCGCCGCTTTCGGCTACCAGCTCCTCGAACGGCAACAGGTGGCCGTTATTGGTATCGCTCAACAACTGGCGATAGACATCCATCGGCATGTCGAGATCGGCGGCAATTTCCCGCTCCTCCGGCGGCCTGCCCAACTGCTGTTCGAGACGACGCACGCTGGCATCCACGCTGCGGGCATTGCGCCTTACGCTGCGTGGCATCCAGTCCCGGGTTCTCAGCTCGTCGATCATGGCGCCGCGAATGCGCTGGCTGGCGAAGGTGGTAAAGCTGGCCCCTGCCTTGGCGTCAAAGCGTCCGAGGGCGTCCAGCAACCCCACCATACCCGCCTGAATCAGATCATCCAGCTCGACCGCTGCCGGTAGCTTGACCTGCAGCGACAGTGCCTGACGCCGGACCACGGGCAGGTACTGCTCGAGCATTGCATTTTGATCGATCTTGCCCTGTGCCGTGTACATCCTGTTGCCTCAAGGACCGACATGGAGCCGGAAAGCGTGGTTAGGACGACGCTCCGTAAAACCGGAGTTCGATGACTCTATTATTCAGCCTGTGCCGCTTGGCAGAAGGGTGAAATAGCCCCTAATGATGGCGGTTATTTCGCTGATGAAGCGCCTGGGCTTCGATAATTGACGATGACCTGCAAACTTTCGGCCTTGACCGCTCGCCGCTGGCCGTTCGGAAGCTGAAAGCGAAAATGCAATGGCCGTCCAGCCTGCCAGGACATGGGGGCGGAACGACGCCCCCGGGACGAGGTCAATGACAGGCACTCGCTGCCCTGACATAGCCATGCACGGAGCGCCTGGCCGGGCGGCAGGCGAAATCGCCAACTGACCTCGCTGACCTGTCGTCCTGCCAGTCGTGAAGAGTGAGCCGGTGAGAGAGCCTCAGAACTTGCCACTCGCCCCGGCACGGCCACGGTCACCGAAGGGGCATTGGCCACCCAACTGCCCGCGGCCAGACACGCTGGTACCATTCCCAGCATCATCGCGACGCAGACTAACCGGATTGCCCAGTACCGGCTCATGGCGCCAGCACCAGAAGGTCGATATCGAAAGCCTCGCGGGCCGCTTGCTGCAGATTGTTGAGCAAACCGCGCCGCGAGGCCACCGGCGGATGCAGTGCCAGCATGCGCCGAGGCCCGCCGCCACGCCGGACGGCCTGCATCACATTGAAGGCCTGACGAAAACCGTCGCCGTCGGTATCGACCCACAAAGCCCAGCGCTTCTCCTGGTTAGCAAGTTGGGCCAGTCGCGGGCTGTGGGCGTCGCAGGCCACGACCTGCCAGGCCGCCGGATCACCGACCCAGCGCTTCCCCCGGCGTGACCAGCTGACCAATGCCGCCTGTGCACGCTCGACGCCATCGACTTTGGGAAGCCCCAGCACCATCAGCGGAATGGTAGGAATAGGTTCTGGCTCAGGCGCCGGTTCCGGCCCGGGTTTCGATTCCGGCTCCGGCTCGGGCTCTGACGCCTGGGCCGAGCCGATCATGTCCGGGGCATCCGGTCCGCGGTCGGCGTCATCAGCCGGCGGCTGATCATCTGAGCGCACGGCCTCCTCCGGCACTTCATCGCCAGAGGCTTCTCGTTCCTGAGCCCAGCGGCGCAGGCCGGCTGCCTGATCACTCATACTCAACGCCCTGCCTGTTCACTGAAGTGGCGAATCGCTTCGCGGGCATCCAGTACCTGTATCAATCCCTCCAACAGGCTCTTGGCGCGACGTGGCCGACGACCCGCCTGCAGTCGCAACAGGTGCGCACGCACGTCCATGGCCCAATCATCTTCGGCATGCTCGAGATGCAGCGCCAAGGCGGCAATGCCCGTCGCCATGAACACCCTTAACTCGCTGTCGATGGCAAGCGGCCCATGCCCGGCGAGCTGCCGCGATGCCTGGCGAGCAAGTGTCGGCAGCTCATCGTTGTAAAGCTGCTTGAGCAATGCCTCTCGGCCAGACTCGATCGACCACCAGGCTGGCGACAAGGCGTAACGACGGGTCAGCATCATGCCGCTATCACGACCGCGTACCTCAGCGAACCAGGCACACAAGGCATCGCCGCTGGCTTCACCTGCACCGTAACTGAGGACGTCAAGCCGGCTCAGCATGACTTTGGCCGCCTGGCCACGATAGCGAATCAGCGCAGGTTCGATGGCCTGTGCCTCATTGGCAAGCCCGGCAAGGGGCAGACGCTCGGCGCGATAAAGCACGCGGCTGTTGCCCTGTGCCTGGCTCAACCAACCGCTGCTACGCGCTTGAAGCCAAGCTCTTGCCCGGGCATCGGGCAGCCGGGGCAGCAAATGAGCGCTCACTCCCAATGTCGTCTCGGCCCACTCCATGCGCGCGCATTGACCCGCCATCAGCCGGTGCTCGGGGAACGGCTGTACCGCCGGGCGCCCCTCGTCATCGACGGCCAGATGAGGTAACACCCAGTCCTCACCCTGAAGCGTCGATGACCGCGCCCACAAGAGCGTAGACACCGACGCTGGCACCCGCTCATGAAGGGGCGCCAGGCGCTCTGAATGCAGGCTCGGCGGCAGTGAGCTGATCGCCCAAGCATCGGCTAGGGTGGCGAAGCCAGGCACCTGGGCATGCAGCATTTCCCAGATACTGCCAAGCGCCCTGCCCTGGCCAAGCAGCGCCGGTGCACCTCGACTGGCACTGGCCTGAGACTCATCGGCCTGGGCGTCGGCGAAGGGTGAAGGGACGCCGGCTTCCAGTGCCTCTCGGATCAGTTCCTGTGCATCAGCCAGCCCTAGATCTTCGGGCACCCGCTGGCCGTGAGAAACGAAGTGCAGGGTCAATCCATGGCGGATCAGGGTATCCAGGGCGCCGCCCAGTCTAGCGGCCTCGTCCTGCTTGGTGAGGATGGCATCCTCAAGGCGTCCGCCAACGGCGCGGGCAGACTGTAAGTAAGTGGTCACCACCTCATCGATCGTCTCGCCCTGGCTGGCGGCATTGAGCAGCAACACCAAGCGTACGGCACGACTGTCGCCGCGCAGGTGAGCGATCTGTTCAAGCAGCCGGCGATCACGCTGGCTCATGCCCACGGTATCGACGATGACCAGGTGCTTGTCGACCAGTTGCGGCAAGAGACTTTCCAGGGGACGATCGGCTTCGAGCGCGTGCATCTCGATGCCCATCAGGTCAGCGTAGATACGCAACTGGTCCTGGGCGCCGATGCGGTAGGCGTCGGTAGTGACCAGAACCGCCTGCTCAGGGCCGTGGCGCATCACATAGCGGGCGGCGAGCTTGGCCGTCGTGGTGGTCTTGCCGACACCGGTTGGACCCACCAGGGCAATCACCCCACCCTGGTCGAGCAGCGCCTCGGGCTCCGATGCGACAGCAAGCCGGGCCACCAATTGACGTTGCAGCCACGCCCGCTGGTTCTCGAGGGAGGTGCCGGCAAGTTCCGAAGGCAGGGCCGCCAGTAACTCAGCGACCAACTCATGACCGAAGCCCGATGCCAGCAAGCGGCGGCGCAGATCAGACGCGGGTCCGGGCCCGGCGCGGTCTTGCTGGCCGAGCATTTCGCGCATTTCCTGCATTTCACCCAGCAGTTGCTGGCTAAGGGCAGCGAAGTCCTGCGGCGTTGAGACACTCGCCGCAGGGCGAGTCGGGGGGGCCTCGACGGCTGGCTGTGCTCTCTGCGCCATCAGTCCGGAAGAGGCGCGATGAGCGGCTCGCCAGTCAAGACCGCCGTTACTTCCAGCGGTGGCCGCCGGTCGCGAGGCAGGCGGTGCCTCACGGGCAGCCGGTTCTGATGTCGCCATGGCGTCACCTGTATCGTCGGCCATCGCCAGGATCTCGACGCCGTCTTCGACCGGGCGATTAGCGAGGATAAGTGCGTCATCACCCAGCAGCGCACGCACCTGGCGCATAGCCTCGCGGCTGTTCGCCCCCAGGAAGCGTTTCACGCTCATCGATCACCTCCCACCATGCTGGTGATCCTGAGCGTGCGGTCGTCGGGTATTTCGGCCTGAGACATCACCACCAGGTGGCGCAGGCGCCGGCGCAGAAAGCGCGACAGCAGCGCACGCAGGCTGTGCTGGACCACCAGCACCGGGGGCTCACCGCTCTGATCCTGACGCTCCAGCGCCTTGGAGGCTTGATCCATCAGGGTTTCGGCGAGTCCGGGTTCGAGCGCCCCACCACTGTTCATGGCCTGCATCAGCACCTGCTCGAGGTTGGCATCGAGGCCGATCACATGCAGATCGCCCTGGACCGGGAACCATTGCTGAGTGATCGCACGTCCCAGGGCGACGCGAACCATGGCCGTAAGATCGCTGACATCTACCTGGCCACCGCCATGTTCGGCCAGAGTATCGAGAATGGTGCGCATATCGCGAATCGACACATCTTCCTCGAGCAATTGCTGAAGCAGCCGCTGCAATTGTGTGAGGTTGACGATCTTCGGCACCACATCTTCGACTAGGGTCTTGTCTTCCTCGCCCAGCTTGTCGAGTAGCTGTTGAACCTCTTGTCGACCCAACATCTCGCCGGCATGCTGATGCAGCAAGTGGTTGAGATGCGTGGCGACGACGGTGCCGGCATCGACCACGGTGTAACCGTATACCTGGGCGTGTTCGCGCTGCGCGGCCTCGATCCAAACGGCGGGCAGCCCAAAGGCTGGGTCTTCTGTCCGGGTGCCTTCGAGCTGCCCCGAGACCTGGCCAGGATCGATGGCCAGCCACTTGCCCGGGTAGGCTTCGGCTTGACCGATCTCTACTCCCTTGAGGGTAATCACGTAGGTGTTGGCCCCCAGCTCGAGGTTGTCGCGGATATGCACGACGGGCGGCAGGAAGCCCACCTCCTGAGCATATTTCTTGCGTACGCTCTTGATGCGGCCTAGCAGCTCGCCCTGCTGGCGGTGGTCAACCAGAGGAATCAGCCGGTGTCCCACCTCGAGGCCCAGAGTGTCGACCAGGTGGACATCGTCCCAGCTTGCTTCAGGTGCTTCCTGAGCGGGGGGAGGCGCGGTTTTGACCGCTTCCTCGGTCACGCGGTTTTGTTCGTTGCGCTGCAGCCACCAGGCCAGGCTTCCGAGCAGCACGGTAAAAGTCAGGAACACCAGGTTGGGCATGCCCGGCACCAGCCCCAGCATCCCCATGACGCCAGCAGCCAGCCACAACACCTGAGGGTTGATGAATAGCTGACTGATCATCTGCTGGCCGACATCTTGATCGGTAGTGACCCTAGAGACGGTCACGCCGGCAGCGGTGGAGATCACCAGCGCAGGGATCTGTGCGACCAAGCCGTCACCGATGGTCAGCAGAGTATAGGTCTTGGCGGCGGTGCCGAAGTCCAGGTCATGCTGCATCATGCCGATCAACAGCCCACCGATGATGTTGACCACCATGATGACAAGCCCCGCCATGGCGTCACCACGCACGAACTTGCTGGCACCGTCCATGGAACCGTAGAAGTCGGCCTCCTGAGACACATCGGAGCGACGTTGGCGGGCTTCGTCCTCACCAATCAGGCCGGCATTGAGGTCGGCATCGATCGCCATCTGCTTGCCGGGCATGGCGTCGAGCATGAAGCGAGCCCCCACTTCGGCGATACGCCCAGCGCCCTTGGTGATGACCATGAAGTTGATGATGACCAGGATCAGGAACACCACCAAGCCAACAGCGAAGTTGCCGCCGACCAAAAACTGACCAAACGCCTCGATGACCTTGCCTGCCGAGTCGCCGCCCTGGTGGCCTTCCATCAGCACCACACGCGTCGAGGCCACATTCAATGACAGGCGCAACAGAGTGGTGAACAGCAGCACTGCCGGAAAGGCTGCAAAGTCGAGCGGCTTCTGGGTGAACATGCTGACCAATAGCACCATCACCGCCAAGGCGATGTTAAAGGTGAAAAACAGGTCCAGCGCGAAGGGAGGCAGCGGCAGGATCATCATCGACAGGATCATGATGATCAGCAACGGGCCTGCCAGCAGCTTCATCCGCATGTCACCCAACAGATCCATGCGGCCCAGATAGTTAGTCAGCGCTCTCATCGAGGCTCCTTGGTGATTTCATCGCTCGGGGCGTCAGGCTAGGACCCACCATCCAACTCGCTGGGGACCGGCAGATCATGAGGTGTCTCTGGCATCTCACCGCCATCCACGCGTACGCTCTTGAGGCGCATAGACCAGGCCAGGACCTCGGCCACGGCCGTATACAGCGCCATGGGCACCTCTCCATCGAGATCGACATGGCCATGCAGAGCTCGCGCCAGCGGTGGGGCTTCGAGCATCGGGACACCATGTTCTTCACCCAGCTCACGAATCCGTTTGGCCACCTCATCGGCGCCCTTGGCCACCACCCGCGGCGCAGCCATCTTGCTCTGGTCGTAGCTAAGTGCCACGGCGTAGTGTGTCGGGTTGGTCACGATAACGTCGGCTTCTGGCACCTTGCTCATCATGCGGTTGCGAGCCATGGCCTGTTGCTGAGAGCGAATGCGCCCTTTGACTTGAGGGTCACCCTCGGACTCCTTGTGCTCCCGCTTGACCTCGTCCTTACTCATGCGCAACTTCTTGGCATGACTCCAGAGCTGGAAAGGGACGTCGATGAGAACCGGCACAATCAAGGTCAGTATCATCAAGCCGCAGGCCGTCGCAGCAAGGCCCATCGCATTGGCTAGGGCTTGCTTGACGGGCTGGTTCATAAGCGACATGAACTCGCCAAGATGAGTCACCAGAAACCATGCCCCCACCCCTCCTACCAGGACCGCCTTGGCGATTGCCTTGGCCAGCTCAGCCAGTGCTTGAGTCGAGAAAAGCCGCTTCAGCCCCTTGAGGGGGTTCATCTTGGAGAGCTGAGGCTGCAGCGACTTGGCTGATATCAGCCATCCACCCAGCAAGGCCGGCGCGACCAGAGCCACGCACACCAGTAAGAAGAATAACGGCATCAGCGTGAACAAGGCGTTTTGCCCAAGCGTCCAGGCATGGGTGAGCATGGGCATCACTTCGAACGCCTGTCGACGCTCGAACAGAAACGACTGCTCCATAACCGTGCCAAGCTCGTTGTACAAGGTGTTGCCCATCGACCACAAACCAATGACACCGGCCAACAGGAGCAAGAAGGTCGCCAGTTCGCGCGAACGAGCTACCTGACCGTCTTCACGCGCCTTCTGTTCTCGTCGTGGTGTGGCATCTTCTGTCTTTTCGTCATCACTGCTTTCATCGGCCATAAGCCATAACCAGCGGGCCTTTGCGGAGAGGGCGATTGGATGTTGATCATTGTCGAGAAAGCGGGGAAGGGGCGATGCGTCAAATAGCGCGAGGTATTAGGCCTTATTCAGGCGCATACGCTTTATCACTCAGCCAGGGGGAAGCTTGAGAGTGGCAGGGGAAATAAGCATACAGAGTGAATTCTGGATAAAACTCCGCCGAACATGATGATGTCCGGCGGGGCTCGAGATTTAGAAACCCAGTTCATCCAGGAGGTCATCGACCTGGTCCTGACTGCTGACCACATCTGGGGCCTCTGGCTTGACCTGAGGGCCATTGAGCAGCGAGGCCTCACGCTTGGCATCGGCCTCCCACTGCCCTTCGGCACGACGCTTCATCTCGTCGCGACCCTGTTCGGCGGGCACGCTGTCGAGCAGCACTTGTACCAACTGATGCTCGATCTCACGGATGACATCCATCATCTTCTTGATCACCTGGCCCGTCAGGTCCTGGAAGTCCTGGGCCATCATAATTTCCATCAGCTCCTTCTGCGTCCCTTGAGTCTTCTCAGGCACCTCAGCGAGATAGCTGCGAGTATCAATGACCAACTCGCGAGCTTCATCCAGCTCTTTCGGCGCTTCGAACCACTCAGCCCAGCGCTTGTCGAGCGCCGAGGCGCGGGACTCGAGATCATCCTGCAGCGGCTGAGCCCGATCGATGGCATTGAGTGCTCGATCCGCAGCCTGTTCGGTCATCGAGGCCACGTAGTTCAGACGGTCCCTCGCATCAGGAATCGCCTCGGCCGCCTTCTCGATTTCCTGGTCAAGCCCGAGCTCGCGCATGTTTTCGCGCAGCATGCGCGTCAGTTGCCCAATGCGCTTCACCAGATCTTCGCTGTCACCACCGTGGGTAGACGCCTGTTGAGCATTATCGCTCATGATCGTTTCTCCTGCCGAGGGCAAGCCCCTCGTCGTGATTACATGCCGAGCTTTTCGAAGATCTTGTTCAGCTTCTCATCGAGCGTCGCGGCGGTGAACGGCTTGACCACATAGCCATTGGCGCCTGCCTGAGCGGCGGCGATGATGTTTTCCTTCTTGGCTTCAGCGGTCACCATCAGTACCGGCAGCTCTTTCAGGCTATCGTCGCCGCGAATCTGCTTGAGCATCTCCAGGCCATCAAGATTGGGCATGTTCCAATCCGATACCACAAATTCGAAGCCGCCATGTTTGAGCTTGTTCAGCCCGTCCTGACCGTCCTCGGCCTCTTCCACATTCGTGAACCCCAGCTCCTTGAGCAGGCTGCGCACGATGCGCCGCATGGTGGGAAAATCATCCACCACCAGAATTTTCATATCCTTATTGGCCATTTCAACCTCTGCGTCATGTCGTCGTTATCAAGACCGGCGGATGCGCCGGCCCGTTATCAGAATTCTTCCCAGTCGTCTTCGGTCGTTGCCTTTTCACGGGTTGCCGGCACCTGATGCGCGGCCGTCGAGCGAGTCAGCCCAGAGCGACGCTCTTCCGTACGACCAGACGGTGCGGAGGCGCTCGCCGAGGGCAATGCCTGAGGGACGCCGCCCGCCAGACGGAAGACGGCCACCGCCTGCTCGAGACGGCTGGCCTGCTCCTCGAGAGAAGTTGCAGCCGCCGCCGCTTGCTGCACCAGCGACGCATTCTGCTGCGTCACCTGATCCATCTGGCCAACCGCTTGTGTGACCTGCTCGATGCCATCGCTCTGTTCCTGCGAAGCAGCCGAGATTTCATCCATGATGTCTGTCACGCGCTTAACGGCATCCACCACCTCTTGCATGGTTTGCCCTGCCTGCTCGACCAGGGTGGAGCCTTGTTTGACCTGGCCCACGGAGTCATCAATCAGGGTCTTGATTTCCTTGGCTGCCGAAGCGCTACGTCCCGCCAAATTGCGAACTTCCCCCGCCACCACGGCAAAGCCTCGACCCTGCTCACCAGCCCTTGCGGCTTCGACCGAGGCATTGAGCGCCAGGATATTGGTCTGGAAGGCAATCGAATCGATGACGCCAGTGATATCGGCAATTTTCTGAGAGCTTTGCGAAATACCATGCATGGTGGTAATTACGCGATCAACCACCTCGCCTCCCTTACCTGCCGTGCTCGACGCTTCGAGCGCAAGACCGCTGGCCTGACGCGCGTTGTCGGCATTCTGCTTAACAGTGGTGGTCAGCTCTTCCATGCTGGAAGCGGTCTGCTGAAGCGAAGCCGCCTGTTCTTCGGTGCGCGATGACAGGTCGGCGTTGCCGCTGGCGATCTCGCGCGTACCCACATGAATCGAGCTGCTGCTCTCACGGACCGTACCCACCGTACTGGAAAGCCCCTGCTGCATATCGCGCATGGCGGCGAACAGCTTACCAATCTCGTTTCGGGTGGTGGCACGGATGTCTTCGGTGAGATCCGCCTTGGCGATACGCTCAAGAGTGACCACCGCAGAGTTCAGCGGCTGGATCACTACACGGCGCATGGCCACGTAGATCAGCACCAGAATAGCCGCCGTTATCAGCAGTGCGGCAAGGCCGATCAGCTCGAACGTCGAAGCGCTGGCGTGGTAGTCATCGATGAGCGCGTCGCCGCGTTGATCCGCATAACGCACGAAGTTGGTAATGGCCTCATCCAAGTCATCGCTTGGCTGAGCCAGCTCCTTCGTCAGGCTGTCGAACATCATATTGTTACGGTTACTTAACGCCTCATGCTCGGCTCGAACTAGGTCCAGTACGCGAGGGAACTGCACTTCCACCTGATCAACGGCCTCACGCCCGAGCTCGCTTACCGGCACGGACTCGAAGCTCTGGTAACGTGCCTCAGCACGCTCGATTTGATCCAGGGCGTCGGCCATCCTGGCCTTGGCCTCGTCAGTGCGACCAACCAGCAACTGCTTGGAGGCTGTCATCAGATCCAGCCGTGCTCCTGTCAACAATGCATCGGCCCGATTGAGCTCGTTGAGCTGCTGGACATTGATCTGATCGACGGTGGTAAAGGTCTCTCCTGCCTTGTGGTTAGCCGTCTGCCCCAGGAAAGCAATCAACCCGATCAAAAGGGCGAAGACCACGAGCACTGTGGTAATGGCTGCATGAATACTCAGATTCCGAAACAGCTGCATGGTTGTGTACTCCCTGTCATGCAATGATGTTGTTTTGCTTATTGTGAAGCCGGTATTAGACGCGCTGTGCGCGGCCTGCTGCTGCCACCAGTTTCAGCAAACGTGGGGCGATAGCATCGAGAGGCAGCACTTCGTCGGCGGCCCCCAAGGCGATGGCTTCACGCGGCATACCGAATACAACGCAACTGTCCTCGTCCTGAGCCACTGTTGCGGAGCCGGCATTGCGCATGGTCAATAAACCAGCAGCACCATCCTTACCCATGCCAGTCAGCAGCACGCCTATGGCATTACGTCCGGCCTGCTGAGCTGCGGATTCGAAGAGCACATCTACCGACGGGCGGTGACGATTGACCGGCGGACCGCTATCGAGACGCACCACATAGTTGGCACCGCTCCGCGCTAACTTGAGGTGCTGATCGCCCGGAGCTATATAGGCATGGCCCGGCAAAACGCGCTCCCCGTCATGGGCTTCCTTTACGCGAATCTGGCAAAGCTTGTCTAGACGCTCGGCAAAAGATCGAGTGAAACCGCCCGGCATGTGCTGGGTGATCAGGATCGCAGGGGCATTGGAAGGCAAAGGCTCAAGCACATTGCGAATGGCTTCGGTGCCGCCCGTTGAAGCCCCAATGATCAACAGCTTCTCACTCGACACCAATGGCGCCTTGAGCGTTTGTGGGGCAGGACGGTCCTTTTGGCGCACTTGCCGTGGACGAGAACGCGCCGCGGCACGAATTTTTTCGGCGATCAACTCGCCATAGTCCATCATGCCGCTGCGAATGCCCATGGAAGGTTTGGCCAGAAAGTCCAGCGCCCCAAGCTCCAGAGCACGCAAGGTCACTTCTGACCCCGCCTGAGTCAGCGACGAAACCATCAGCACCGGCATGGGACGAAGGCGCATCAGGCGCTCCAGAAAATCCAGACCGTCCATGCGTGGCATTTCCACGTCCAGGGTCAGGACATCAGGGTTGTGTTGTTTGATCAAATCCCGTGCCACTAACGGATCTGGTGCTACAGCCACCACTTCCATGTCAGGCTGGCTATTGATGATTTCGCTAAGCAGGTCGCGTATCAGCGCCGAATCATCGACGCAAAGCACCTTGATCCTGGCTGAGCTCAAGGCAAATCTCCTTTGTTAAGTGCCGGCTGCCGCGACAAACGCGTAACTAGCCGGCATCTTTCATGTTATCGGCTGCCGTCAAGCCAGCTTTAGTAGCCCAATGCACCGGCAAACCACACTAGCTAGCAACAGCCAGGGCATCAGGCACGAGGTGACAGGGTATAAACGGTCTGGCCACGCAGCCGGAAAGCATCACTGATGTAGGAAAAGTTCTCCGAATGCCCGGCAAACAACAGACCATCGGGCTTCAACAGCGGGGCAAACCGCTGAAGAATCTTCGCCTGAGTCGACTTGTCGAAGTAGATCATCACGTTGCGACAGAAGATGGCATCGAATGGACCTTCGATAGGCCATCCCGGGGCGAGCAGGTTCAATGACTTGAACTCGACCATCGACGCCACCTCGGGCCGCACCCGCGCAAACCCGGCCCGCCGACCACTCCCCTTCTGGAAGAAACGCTTGATGCGCTCTTCCTCCAACTTGGTGACCTGGTCCATGGCGTAGATGCCGTCCCGGGCTCGATTTAGCGCATCGGAATCAATGTCGGTGGCCACCACCTGGCAATGGTCGGCCCGTGCACCCAAGGCTTCACGCAGCGTCATGGCTATCGAATAAGGCTCTTCACCCGTTGATGCCGCAGCACTCCAGACACGCACGGTATCCCGCCGTTCTGCAACATGCTGGGAAAGCAGGGGAAAGTGATGCGCCTCGCGAAAGAACGCCGTCAGGTTGGTGGTCAAGGCGTTGGTGAAGGCTTCCCATTCACGTGCCTCTGGTTGCCGCTCGAGGCGGGCCAGATAATCACTGAAGTGAGTAAGCCCATGATGTCGCAACCGCTTGGCAAGACGGCTATAAACCATCTCGCGCTTGTGCTCAGCGAGCACGATACCCGCTCGCTGATAGATGAGTTCGCGGATGCGGGTAAAATCCTTCTCGGTTAGCACTAGATCCCGCTCGGCCATGGAGGTCGACCAACCTCCATGCCCGGCCGCCTCATGGGGTACGTGACTGTTCAAAACGCCTCCCAGTCATCGTTGGCATTCGCCAACTGACGATTCTGTTTCAACGCCTGGGTTGAGCTACGCGAAGGTTGCTGGCTTGAGGACGAGGATGACCGCTCGCCACGACCTGAGGACTGCCCAAGCGCCGGCATCTCGCTTACCTTATTCGGTAGCCGCTGGACTGTTTCCGCACCAACGCCGCGCAGGCGGAAAGCGGCAATGGCCGTACTCAGAATCAGGGTCTGGTGTTCAAGCTGTGAGGCGGCACGTGCCGAGGATTGCACCCGAGTGGCATTCTGCTGAGTCACCTCGTCCATCTGCGCGATCGCCTGATTGATCTGAGTAATACCGCTGCTCTGTTCCTCTGAGGCAGCGGTAATCTCGCTCATGATGTCATTGACACGCGTCGCTGCTGACACCACTTCACCGATGGCTTCTTCTGCTGATTTGACCAGGCCGGCGCCACTGTCGATTTCCTTGGCCGAGCCAGAGATCAGGCCGCGAATCTCCTTGGACGCCGAACTGCTGCGACCGGCCAGGCTACGAACCTCTTCGGCGACCACGGCAAAGCCACGACCGTGTTCGCCAGCGCGCGCCGCCTCTACTGAAGCGTTGAGTGCCAGAATATTGGTCTGGAAGGCAATCGAATCGATGACGTCGATAATCTCGGTCATCTTGCGCGAGCTTGCCGTAATGCGCTCCATGGTCTCGACGACCTGATTCATCAGCTCACCGGCATTGCCCACCTGGGTGGCATTCTCCACCGCGAGGGTGCTGGCCTGACGCGCATTGTCGGCGTTCTGCCTAACCGTGGCAGTCATTTCTTCCATGCTGGAGGCAGTTTGTTGCAAAGAAGCGGCCTGCTGCTCAGTGCGCGATGACAGGTCTTCATTGCCCTGCGCGATATCGCGAGCCGCTGGCCCGACCACCGTCACGCTGCCGTTGACGTCGTTGATGATGGTGCCGAGGCTCTTGCGCATCGTATTCAGAGCAACAATCAGCCGACCGGCCTCATCATCGCGGTGCGCCGGCATGTTGGCGGCGAGATTGCCCGCGGCGATCTGCTGAGTGAACTGCATCGATTCAAGCAGCGGCTTGACCAGGGCCCGAATAGTCAGCATACCCAGCAGACCAAGCAGCAGCAGCCCGACAGCCAGCAACGCCCCCAGAATGAAGACCATCTGTTGCTGATCGGCCTCAGCCAGCTCGGCTATGCTGGCGGCATTTGCCTGCTTTTCAGCCACCAGGTCATTGATAGTAGTGGAGAGCTCGTCGCCCTTGGGGCGCAATACCTCGTTGAAGGCGACATAGGCCTTGTAGAAATCACCCGAGTCGAGCGCTGCTATCGCTGCATTCAGACCGTCGTCGATATAGACATCGAGACCATCAGCGAACGACTGCTCTGTCGCCGAGAGGTTGGCACTATCACCGACGAAATCGCCCCAGGCACCCTCGAGTTTTGTCACCAGCTCACCGACAGCCACCTTGAGACTGGCCACATCGGCAGACATTGGGTTACTGACAGGTCCATCGAGCCGGTCACGCCCCTGGGTCATCAGCTGTTCAATACGCTGTAAACGCGCCACGTCTTCCAGGCCATCCTGGTTGATCTCATTGAGGCGCTCACCGGCAACGTTGAGACTGAAAAGCCCCAGGCCACTGCTGGCAACCAGCAGTAACACAGAGACCACGATCATGGTCGTCAAGCGAGAACGCATACTGCGCAGATTGATTTGCCGGAGCCGACTCACTACGCCTCGGCGACGCAATCGGCCGCGATCGAGTGTCAGGTGCTTGCCCCGCCCCTCGCGGATCAGCGCATAACTTCGCTCCGCTTCCTCGATAGCCTCGCGTTCCGCCTTAACCCTTAGTGAGGCATAGCCAACGAGCTCACCGTCCTCAATGATCGGAGTGACACTGGCATGAACCCAGTAATGATCCCCATCCTTACGGCGGTTCTTGACCAGCCCTGCCCAGCTCTCCCCTGCCTTGAGGGTCTCCCACATGTTGGCGAAGGCTTCCACCGGCATGTCGGGATGGCGCACCAAGTTGTGCGGCGACCCTAGCAACTCTTCCTGGGAGAAGCCGCTGATCTTGATGAAAGCCGGGTTGGCATAGGTGATGCGCCCCTTGGTATCCGTTCTCGAGATCAGGAAGTCATCTTCTTTCAGCTCTACTTCCCGCTGCGTGACAGGTTGGTTATTGCGCATCTCTTCCCCCTTGCATTGGACCCTGCAGGGTCCTGACAGACTTGGTTGTTATATTCAGATTCAACGAGTTGAAGCGGTACCAGGCAGTTCTCATCGCCTAGAATGACGACCAGTCGTCGTCAGGCAACGCCGAGGACCTGGACGTCCGATTCGGTTGCTGATCAGGCTTGCCGATGAGCTGAGGCATCCAGCGTGCGAGCTCGGCGTCATCGTCGTGCCGATGATTCCGTGTCGCATGGTCGGTGCTAAAAGCAGGTGCCGATTCGCTTGCCTGGCTGCCAAGACGGAAGGTCGCAACGGCCGTTCGCAGCTGCTCGGCCTCTCGCTCCAGCTCGCTGGCGGCATTGGCTGCCTGCTCGACCAGCACCGCGTTCTGCTGCGTCACCTGATCCATCTGAGTCACTGCCTGGTTAACCTGACCGATGCCATTACTCTGCTCTTGGGAGGCAGCAGCAATTTCATCCATGATGTCGCTGACGCGCTGAACGGCGGATACGATCGCTTCCATGGTCTGGCCCGCGCGATCCACGAGCGCCGTCCCTTCTGTTACGCGGGCCACCGAGGCTTCGATCAGGCTGCGAATCTCCTTTGACGCCCCGCTACTGCGGCCGGCTAAGTTGCGCACTTCCTCAGCAACGACGGCAAAGCCGCGGCCATGCTCGCCAGCCCGCGCCGCCTCGACCGATGCATTGAGAGCCAGGATATTGGTCTGAAAGGCGATCGAGTCGATCACCTTGATGATCTCGCTGACCTGATGTGAGCTGTCATTGATGCCGCGCATGGTGCCCACCACCTCGCTTACCACCTCACCGCCGCGGCGCGCGGTCTGGGAAGCCTCAACAGCCAACTGACTGGCCTGGCGAGCATTATCGGCATTCTGGCTAACCGTAGAGGTCAACTCTTCCATGCTCGAGGCCGTTTCCTGCAGAGAAGCGGCCTGCTGCTCGGTCCGAGATGACAGGTCGGTGTTGCCCAGCGAAATTTCCTGCGAATGGCGGTGTATGGTCTGGCCACCTTGGCGAACTTTGCCGACGGTAAGCCCAATACTTTGCTGCATGTGATCCATCGCCGCGAAAAGACGACCAATCTCGTTATTTCCTCGCTGCTCGACGGCCCCCGATAAATCCCCCTTGGCCATGCGCTCGAAATGCCCGACCGCCCGTTCCAGCGGACGGATAACGTTCACCGTTACACCCCACAGCACCAAGGCAATGGTGATGAACGTCACGCCTAATACGAGAAAGATGCCGCCCTCGACCAATGGGGCTTTATCGGCCTCCGATCCCAGGTCACTAACGGCATAGAATCCAAGCGCACTGAGCACGAGAATCAGGCTGGAGAACATCACCAACACCAGCCCCCAGCTCATCCGCACCGTCATATTGTCAATTAACTTCATGAACCCCTCTTCCCTTCAATGGCGTCATACCGCTCTCACGCCGTCCTTAATTGAGCATCGCCACCGCCCCCGTAGGCCGGCAGCCACAACCCTCGCCGTGTCGTCAGGGCGAAATGATGGGGCGGTTGTTGTAGTTATTATCTTGCTAATATTATTTTTCTAACAATTCGCTCATGAATAAACTCGTCACATGTCGAACGTACTATCTAAACTAAAGGGATTATCGGCCGGAGGCGGGCAGGTCTTTAGGCAGGAAGCGCAAGGCGCGAAAAAAAATGCAACAAAACAGCATCGCCCGACAGTGGCCGGGCGATGAAAGTGACAATATCAGGCAACATCAGGCGTCGATGGTATCCACCAGCGCCATTTCCTCACTGGTCAACAGCTTGTCGATATCGACCAATACCAGCATGCGATCTTCGAGGCTGCCAAGACCGCTCAAATAATCGGAAGACAAGGAAACCCCAAACTCCGGAGCCGGCTTGATCTGCTCAGGCGTCAGCGTCATCACGTCGGAGACCCCATCCACAACGATACCGACGATCCGCTCGCCTACATTGACAACGATCACCACCGTCTGGCCGCCGTACTCGACATTTTCCAGGTGGAACTTGATGCGCAGATCAACGATCGGAACGATCACACCGCGCAGGTTGGTCACCCCTTTGATGAAGTCCGGCGCATTGGCAATGCGCGTGACATTCTCATAGCCGCGAATCTCCTGCACCTTGAGAATATCGATGGCATATTCTTCATCACCCAGTGAAAACACCAGGAACTCACGGCTATGTGCCTCTGTAGCAGCAGCACTGGCGGCATTCAGGTCTGTCATTATACTTCTACCTCCTTGGCAGGCGTGGTCTGGCGACGGGCGCTCTGCGCCTCTCTCTTGGTACGGCTCAGGCGATGCAGGTCAGTGACATCTAGGATCAAGGCCACGCTGCCATCGCCGAGTATGGTGGCCGCGGACACGCCGGGCACCTTGCGATAATTGGTTTCCAGGTTCTTGACCACCACTTGCTGCTGGCCGATCAAGTCATCCACCAGCAACGCATAACGGCGACCTTCGCCCTGCACGATCACGGCAATGCAATCGGTCGGCTCGGTCTCGGCTTCGGACACGTCTAGGGCCTGATGAACGGCGACAACCGGTAGGTACTCATCTCGCACCTTCATCACCACGTCATCACCGGCCATGGCATAAATGTCTTCCTTGCGCGGCTGAAGTGACTCCAGCACCGTACCGAGGGGAAGAATAAACATCTCCTTCCCGACTTTGATGGACATGCCATCAAGGATTGCCAGGGTGAGCGGCAACACGATGCGGGTTGTGGTGCCCTGCCCCTGACGAGACTGAATCTCGACATGACCACCCATAGCCTGGATGTTGCGCTTGACCACATCCATGCCGACACCGCGCCCCGAGACATCACTGACCTGATCAGCGGTAGAAAAACCGGGCGCGAAGATCAGCTGCCAGACATCGTCATCACTCATGTTCTCAGCGGTGGGAACGCCGTTGGCCTCAGCCTTGGCCAGCAACTTCTCTCGATTCAGGCCAGCGCCATCGTCTTTAACCTCAATCAGGATATTACCGCCCTGATGTTGTGCAGAGAGAGTCAGACGTCCGGTACGAGACTTGCCTGCCGCCTCGCGCTTATCCGGAGACTCGATGCCGTGATCAAGGCTATTACGGACCAGGTGCGTTAGCGGGTCGATAATGCGCTCGGTGAGGCTCTTGTCGAGCTCAGTGGACTCACCCTCAGTGACCAGCTCCACATTCTTGTCGAGCTTGGCGGCGAGGTCTCGCACCAGCCGCGGGAAGCGACTGAAGACATAGTCCATCGGCACCATACGGATCGACATGACGGCCTCTTGCAGGTCACGCGCATTGCGCTGCAGAAGACTCATGCCATTGACCAATGAACCAGCCTGAGTCGCATCCATTTCACTGACGGTCTGATCCAGCATCGACTGGGTAATGATCAGCTCACCGACCAGGTTGATGATCTGATCGACCTTGTTGACCGGCACGCGAATCGAAGACTCACCCCCACTCGCGGCCTTGGCTTTGGCCTTGGCTTTATCCTGCGCTTTGGCGGCAGGCTTACCGGACTCCGCCTTGGCCGGTTGCTCAGGCGTCTTTTCCGGTGGTTTTGCTGTCACCTCACCTTGTTGCTGACCACCTTTTTCAGACTCTTCCTCTGACTTAGCCGAGCCTGACGTAGGCTCGGCTTCTGAAACGCCGGCCGCTGGGTCGCCAGCCGCTGGGTCGCCAGCCGCCGGGGCGCCGGCCGCAACTATTTCGAGCTGCTCGGGCTCGACGATGAAGCACATCACCATTTCGATATCATCGACGCTGGTCGAGGTCTCCAGCAGCACCTCGTAGCGACTGCTGTCACCGCGACGCTCGATGATTTCACCAAAGTTGGCCAGCTCCTCGACCAGCAGCTCCCGATCCTTGTCGGCGATACCCAGCAACGCGATATTCAGCCGACCCTCTGCACTGCCATCGCTTGCGCCAGACGACTCGCTCTCAGGCTGGGGATTCCGCTCAGGCTCAGCTTTGGCTGCTGGTGCAGCTCCCGGCGCATCATGACCGACCTTCTTGCCCATTTCATCAAGAGCAAGTTGTTTTAAGGTCTGACAGATGCGCTCGAAGGCTTCAGGATCGGGTTCATCACCCTGTCGATAGGCATCAAGTTGATCGTGCAGCATATCCTTGGCTTCCAAAAAGGTGTCGACGATATCTCTGCGTAGCACCAGCTCGCCGTGACGCGTGTGATCGAGCAGGTTCTCGAGCAGATGCGTAGTGTGCTGCAAGACATCGAAGCCGAAAGTGCCGGCACCGCCCTTTATTGAATGCGCCGCTCGAAAGATCGCATTAAGCTGTTCTGAATCAGGTTCATCGACATCCAGCTCAAGCAGATGCCTCTCCATATCACCGAGCAGCTCTTCGGCTTCTTCAAAGAATGTTTCGTAAAATTCACTGATATCCATGTTCGTCCCCGAACTGATCATATAACCGGCCGACAGGGGTCATTGAGCACCTACCGTCTGGCGCACGCCCTCTAGGAATTCTTGAGTCGGCGAGGAGTTGCCCTGCCCATTCATTGCGGGCGGCAGCCCTACCCTTTCCCCTCGCGCCCCCTGATTTCGGATGTGATCGGCCACTTGCTGATACAACACCACTAAAGCAATACGACGATTAATGGCATCACCAGGCTCGCTATCCGGAATCGGCACCTGATCTCCCATGCCTGCGACTCTCAGCAGCCGGTCAGGCTCAAGCCCGCCCGCTACCAACTCTCGGCGAGAGGCATTGGCCCGGTCGCTAGAAAGCTCCCAATTGCTGTAACCCTGCAGCCCACCCAAATACGGCACATTATCGGTATGACCACTGATACTGATCGGGTTTGGCACTTCATTGAGGAGAGGCGCCAGTGTCCGAAGCAGGCGGCGCATGTAGGGGGCAACCTGGTCGCTCCCCAGTTCGAACATCGGCCGCTTGTCCGTATCAACCAGCTGGATACGCAGGCCTTCTCGCGTCATGTCAAAGCGAAGCTGGTTGCGCAATTCACGCAATACGGGGTCTGCCTGAATGGCGTTTTCCACGCTGCGGCGCAGATCCTTGAAGCGCTGCTGCATCTCGCTTGGCCGATGGTCAATGCGCCGATCAATACGCTCACGCTCTCCTTCGGTGGTGGTCGGGTCAGGGCCGCCACCGGGAATGACATTGCGAGTGTTGGCCTGCTTCTCACCACCAGCGATAGCCGTCAGCAGTGGCGTACTAAAGTACTCGGCCACACCTTGTCGCTGCTCTCGACTCGCTGACGAGAGAATCCACAGGACCAGAAAAAGCGCCATAAGGGCCGTCATGAAATCGGCCAGGGCAATTTTCCAGCTACCACCATGGTGACCATGAACGACTTTCTTGCGTCGGATGATAATGGGGGGGCCCTGCGAGCTCATGCGCCTCCCGTTCCAGCAGAGGCCTTAGCTGATCGCACATGCTCTTCAAGCTCGGCAAAACCAGGCCGCTCCTCGCTATGCAGTGCCTTGCGACCGAACTCAACTGCCAACTGGGGCGCATAGCCATTGAGGCTAGCCAGCAGGGTCACGCGAATGCACTGCAGCATCTTGACGCCTTCCTGAACCTGGCGGTCAATGCGGCTCGACAATGGGTTGAAGAAACCATAGCCGAGCAAGATGCCGAGAAAGGTTCCCACCAAGGCATGGGCAATCATCACGCCCATCTGCTCCGCTCCTGCATCCGCGGAACTCAATGCTTTTACCACCCCCATGACCGCCGCCACGATACCGAATGCAGGAAGGCCATCACCAACCTTGGCCAAGGCATCCGCGGGGATGTGCGCCTCGTGTTCGAAGGCTTCGATCTCATGCAGCATCAGTTCATCTAACTGATGGGGATCCATGCCACCACTGACCATTAGACGCAAATAGTCGGTGATAAAATTCATGATCATAGGATCATTGACGACCCGCGGATGCTCAGTGAAAAGCGGGCTATCCTCAGGCGCGTCAATATCTCGCTCGATGCCCAGCATGCCTTCGCGACGGACCTTGCTCAGCAGCTTGTACAACACTGCCATGACTTCCATATAGGTCTGCTTGTCATACTTGGCAGTACGCTTGAGCTTGGAAAAGCTCTTGATCGTCGCCTTCATTGCCTTGCCGTTGTTGGCAGCAATGAAAGCGCCCAAGGCACCACCGAAAATCATCAGAAATTCGGTGGGCTGGTAGAGAGGGCCGAGCTCGCCACCGGCGAGGGCAAAACCGCCGAAGACCGACAACGTTACGATAATGAACCCGAGAGGTATAAACACAAGCTACGTCCTTCACTGCGGCGAATGGCGTCTTATACACCTATCGGCAATGTGTCGAAGGCCTTGAGGCCCAGAAGGGAAAAAACGTCAGTCAGCAACGAAAAAACCCTGGCGATCGGGCCAGGGCATCAGCAGGGAAGCTATTTCTCACACCGCCGTTTTACTCATGACATACGCGATGCTGCGGCACGACGCTCAGGCGAGCCTAGACTGGCAGTGCGCACATCCTCGTTTGCCTTGGCAATACGCTTGCGTGTCTTGCCGGCCCTGGAGGGCGGCTGACAGATCCCACAAACAAACTCCTGAGTTGGCGTATGTGCATGAGCCACGAACTGACCACGGCACGATGTGCAGGTGGCCAATTCAAGCAACTCACTTTCGAAGAATCGCACCAGCGTCCAGGCTCGCGTCAGACCCAGAACCGGCTCGGCGCCGTCCAGCTCAACCTGCTCAAGGTAAAGCCGAAAGGCCTTGACAAAGGCCTCCATGCGATCGCAATCACAGTCGACGGAAAGGCGATGATAATAATTATAAAACAGAGAGGAGTGGATATTAGGTAGCCAAGTAATAAACCAGTCAGTAGAAAATGGCAGCATCCCCTTGGGAGGCGACATGCCGCGCACTTCCTTGTATAGCCTGATCAACCGACCACGACTGAGTTCAGTTTCAGTTTCGAGAACCTGTAATCGAGCACCGAGCTCGATCAGCTCAACGGCCATCTGGATTTGCTGCATCTCCAGCACCAGGCTCTTTTCGCTCATGCCAGGCCTCCAGTCGACTGGCTTGTCGAGGTGGATGCAACCTGTGACAGCAGCATTGACGCATGCGTGTGGATAAGGCCATGTTCGCGCCTCTGCCGGACCAGAGCCTGCAACTGAGCAGCATCCCCCAGGCTTAATTGGCAAAGCAATTGGTTGGTGCGTGAGAGCTGACCAAGCTGGCGCGCCGAGAGTGAGGCAAGAAGATCAGCCATCTCTCCATCGACCTTGAGCCTAAACATGGCCATGGCCCGGTCTTCGGCCAACAGACGCTGAGCCAATAGCAAATACGACAGATTCAAGTCTTGGATTTCATCCAAGAGCTGCTGATTAACCATTCCTGACCCCTGCGAAGGCATGCAATTATTAAATGATCATGACAATGTCTGACTAGGTGCATCAGCTTTTTTAGGGAGTGCCTGATCTTTCTTTTGGCCATTGTTAGTTTTTTAGCATTACATTTTCAACCGTACGCCAGCGAACCTTCGCCAGCGGGTTACAAAGGCGTAACCGGAGAAAAGCAGGGGTGTAAGGCCGTAAATTGCACAAAGGGGACCATATACGTGGCGGGAAAATGCTTATGCCAGACTGACGAAACTTTCATTAAGATACATTTTTTTTCTTTTCATTACGCGGAAAGAGATTAGCTTGCTCATTATCTCTGTAAGGGGGGGAAGAGCGTGGGGGAAAAGGATATGAGAAGCAGAGCCATCGACAAGGTGACGTTCTCCGCCCCTCGGTCAGTCAGCCTGGGGCACCAAATCACGAACCCAGACCAGTAATTCAGCAATCACCTGATATAGCTCAGACGGGATCTTTTCATCAAGGTCGAGCTGCATGAGCATGTTTACTAATGCAGGCGCATCATGGACAAAAATATCGTTTTCCCGTGCCGCCTCAATGATGCGACCCGCCATATCACCGTAGCCCTTGGCAACCACATGCGGCGCCCGGTCGCCTTGGTGATACGCCAGGGCCACAGCCTGGCGCCGCTCGCCCCGAGAGTTAGCACTCATACAGAGCCTCCTTTTCCTTGCCGCTCAATCAAATGCAAACCGACGGCCTCAAAACCGCAGGCCTGCAAACGTGAACGCAAGTCAGCCTCACCCGTATGCAGCCTGGCCAGAACCTCCTGATTCTCGGCAGACAGCGTAATATCCAGCTGCTTGGGAGCAAAACGCAACATCACATCCAGGCTCCCAAGGCCCGCCACCCGCAGCGACATTTGCGTCTGCCAGGCACCCTGGTCGGCTTCTTCGTCAGGTTCATCAGATGCCGACTGCTCGCCGCCGCGCTGCCCTCCCTGAGGCATCTGTACGATGAGCGCCATGAACACACCCGACCAAACATCCCCCTCCCACCGCAACACAGGCGACGGGGTCGCAAGCATTTCCAATTGATGTCGCACCACATTCTGCTGTGCGTCATCCAGGCCATCAACACTCGCCGAGGCATGATGTGAACGCTCCGCACCAGCGGGCGGCAGTGGCATTTCTGTGCGTTCAGCGCCGCCCCCTTGTTGGTAGGCTTGCAGCGCCGGACCTCCCCCAGCAGGATTAGGACTAACGCCTGACGTCTGCGCCATTGCAGAAGCATTAGAACCAAGAGCGGCCCCGGCGCCTGAACTGGCTGCTGGACTGACTGACCCACCCGGCGAGGCAGACGTTGCCCCCCCCGCTGCACTGCGAGCACTCATCTCTGGGTTGCCCACTGGCACGGAGCCCACAATGATGCTAGCCCAGGCTGAGCCTGACATGGGCGTGGGCGTGGGCGATGGCAATGACATAGGCGACGGCGCAGTAGTGATCGGCGTCAGTTGTTGAAAGAGGTTGGCGCTATTAGCGCGATTCATCTGGGGCTCGAGCGCCAGCTGCTGTCGCGGAAGCTCACCGCGGTACCACTTTGACAAATGCGATTCGTAGAAAAGCCCACTTGTCTCAATGCTCTGCTGGAGCCGAGAGGCTACTTGAGTGGATGGTGCAGTACTCGCCTCGGTAGGCAGCAAGGGGCCTTGAACGCGCAGCGTGGAGGGTGGAGCCGGGAAACGGTCGAGCACGCTCGCGATGGTTTGCGCCGACGGGCTGAAGTGCGTTTGGGTAGAGGGCTGAGCCCCAGGCCGGGATACATCTGAGGGCAAAACTCCCTGACCAACGGAACGGCCGACCAACGGGGTGGAAACCGTTCCCTGACGCGGATCCAGCCGTGAGTCACTGCGCAGTGCTTGAACGGCATCACTTGGGCTCGAAGGCTGAACCGGAGCATTGAGTTCTCGCGGCACGGGTACATCGACCCGCTTCCCCAACACCTGATGGAGCAGGGTATCGATCAAAGGCGTGATACCGCTCAAGCATCACCCTTCTTGAACCGCGAAGAACCACCAAGCACCTGAGACCCGGCGGCGCCCCCATACGCGCTATCAACCGAACGCTTGCGCTGGCTGGCATTCAGCAGGGCGCCAAGCTCGTCGCGCCGCTTGTTAAGTCGACGGCGAATTTCCAGGTCGCCTTCAAGAATGCGCTCAAGCAACATCGCCTTTCGCTCGCTTTGGACGGCATTCAAGGCTTGACCGGCCTCGATTCTGGACAGTCGCTCGACCTCGATCACATAGCTCGCTTCTTCCTCGAGCAGGCGGCTCCAATCTTCTTCGCAGGCAAAGGCTAGCATTCGGCTTGAGCGCTCCAACAGCGCCTCATAACCGGAAATAATATCTGCATGGGCACCATTGCCTTCTTCGAACCGCCGCTCAGTCATGTCACACCCCGTCAGACCGGCCACCGATCTCACGCCAGGCAGAACCGATATTCTCGAGAAGAGCCGAGGCCTCATCAAGACGTTCGGGATCATTGCGCAGATTAGCTTCCATTAGCAGCCGGGACACGTAGTCATAAAGTGACCACAGCCGCTCGGCAATTTCCCCGCCTTTTTCAGCATCTAGCGCGGCCTGCAGGCCGTTGTTGACGATATCTAATGCCTTGGAAATAGCGAGGCCTTTCTCCGCCACATTGCCATCCTGCATATAAATGCGCGCCTTCCGAATCGATGCCTGCGCACCGTCGAACAGCATGGTAATGAGCTGATGCGGTGTGGCCGACATCACGCCGCTTTCGACGCCGACGCGAGCATAAGCCTTGGCTCCCTTGCTGTAAGCGGCAGCTCCTCTCATGGCACTCATGATCATTTCCTCATATTCAGCATCATTGGTGGCTGACACTTCTGGTGCTGCTCAGGCGGCTAGTTTTTACCCAGCTGAGCGTTCATATTGTCAAACTGCTGGGTCAAGTAGCTGCTCGTCGAGTTCATGTTGGCGATCATGCTGTCCAGTTGGGCGAACTGAGTACGGTAGCGAGCGATCGTGTCGTTAATATTTTCCTCAGTGCGCGTGTAGCGCTCACCCAGGCGCTCGATGCTGTCTTTAAGGCCTTGGGTCGAGTTTGCAACCAGGCCTCCTTCTTCAAGCATACGCCCCAGCACGGCATCGACCTGACCGGCCATGCCGCCCGCCTCATCGGCACCGGTAAAAAACTCACCGAGGGCGGCAAGGTCATTGTCAACTGCATCGCCAAGCGCCTTTTCATCGAGCTCAAGCGAGCCATCAACCTGCAGGCTGATGCCGACGTCCGAGAGCACCTTGAAAGTGCCGTCCCCGGCACTGCCGCCCAGGGCATTGCGGAGTTGAGATTCGACGCTGCGGAGCGTGCCATCTCCCAGCAATTCACCCGCATCACCGGTTTCTGCATTGAAACTGGTCAGATCAGCTATCTTCGACTGCAACTTGTTGTAGCTGTCGACAAAGCCCTTTACGGCGGATTCCACGGCGCCGTTATCTCGCTCGACCGCAAGGGTTGCGGTACCGGTTTCCGCAAGCGACAACGTCACGCCCTGTACCGCGCCTTCGACGGTATTGGACTGACTGGAGATAGAGATACCATTGACGCTGAGGGCAGCATCTTCAGCCGCGACCGATTGCGTCATGCTGCCGCCTGAGCCACCGGCACTGTCATAGTCCATCAGACCTCCGAGCTCACTGCCGGGATCGCTGTAAGACACATCCATTTCCGACTCGGTGCCCGTGGCCTCGGAAGTCAACACCAGTCGGTAGGGATTGGCAGCATCACCATCATTGACGATTGAGGCCTGTATACCGGCGCCAGACGCATTAATGCTGTCGCGCACATCCTCGAGCGAGCTATCGGCAGCGATGGCGATATCCGTGCCTGCACCGCCCCCGACGCTCAGCGTCAGAGTGCCGGCGGCGGAATTCAACGCCCGGGTGCTATCATCAACGCCATTAGCCGCCAGGCTTTGAGCCCTGGCAAGCTTCGTAACATTGATATCGTATCGACCCGGCGCAGCATCGGTGCCCCCTGCTGCCGTCACGGCACTGCCGGTCACCTCGCTGGTCACGCCCTGAAAGAACTCGGCGTCATTCAGCTTGGCGGAGGCATCCTGAAAATTAGATAGCGCACTCTCAAGCTGCCCATAGGCAGAAATCTGCGACTGGTAGCTCTTCTGTTGCTGCGTGATAGGCGCGAGCTTTTCGCGCTCAGCGCTCTTGAGCTGATCCAGCAGCCCGTTTAGATCGAGCCCCGAGCCGATGCCCAGTGATGAAATAGTCGCCATGCCGGTGCCTCCTGTTGCAAGCCATTCTGCCAAGTAGAGCGCCACCGCGAGGGGCCGAATAGCTTCTTAAATTGCCGTTATTTCACCTATCGGCGACTAGCAGGAGAACTTGAGGAACACATCACGCAATCCATCCTCGAGCATCCTGCCCTCAAGCACCCCGCCTTCAGGAATCACTTGCCGGCACGGCCAACCTTTCGGTCGGCTTACCAAGTTGCGCCAGGGCCCTCCCCTCCAGCATTGCCCCCAGCGTCTTCGGCTCAGGAGCAGCTAGACCCTCAGTCATCCAAACGCGGGAAGGCTGTCCTCGCTCATCTACCCGCAATACCCTGGCCAACTCACCACCGGCGTAGCGAACCAGGGTACCGATAGGAACGACGCCAAAATGACGGATATAGCGCCGGACCCAGCGCTGGTCGAACTGCTGAGGCTGTTCCAGCAGATGCTTGTAGATAGCATCGATCGGCCAGGCGGCGCGGTCCGGGCGGTCGCGCCCCATCGCATCGATGACGTCCACCACTGCCATTAGCCGGGCAAGCTCGTGCAGTTGTTCACCTTGCAACCCACGCGGATATCCAGTGCCATCCAGACGCTCGTTGGCACCGCCAACCACCGCCTGAATGACAGCACGAGACAACCAGTGACATTCCGCGAGACTACTCATGACGCTTTCCACATGAACTTGGAGTTCACGGTACTGGGCCTGATCCAGCGAAGTTGCCTGGCGTAGGCCATCAGGCAATAGCGCCTTGCCCAAGTCGTGCACCATGGCACAGGCCAACAAGGCCTTGCGCAGATCCCGGGGCATGGAGTGCTGACCGGCGATATCCGCCAGACGAACGGCAACGGCCAACCCATGCTGAACCAACACCGATTCACGCTGCATGCAGACAAGCGCAAAAAGCACCGCTTCACGGTCCTCATCAAGCAATGCCAACAGACGATCAGCATGACGCGACAACTGAATGGAATCCAAGCGGCGCCCCTGCTTTAGCGCAAAGAGCTGGTTATCTAGGTAGGCGGCAAGGCGTGACAGCCTTCGCGCCATTGGCGTGGCAAATTCATTGTGATTGGATGCCGCGCAAACTGGCTTCTGCTCGCTTGCCTGAAACAAGGGAGAACGTTCTTTTGCGGGGCTCCCTTCACTGGCACTTTCCCTGGCACGCCGGGCCGCTTCACGCTCGATCTCACGCACGAAGAACCACAACTGCCTCTCTTGCTCAGGGCTGCATCCCATGAACTCAAAGCCCGCAAACATGACTTGTCGATCATGGTCAGAGTGATCGTGGCGCAAGGCCCCATTGACCTCCAACTGACTGCCATTGGGAAAGATCAGCTTGAGTCGGATTGTGGATGATGCAGACGCCAGCACCGACCCCGTTCCCAGCGGCAGAACGACCAACGCTCCTTCAAGCGAAAGGTTCTTTAGCGCCCCCTGCAAAGGCTCGCGGTCTTGTGCATGACCCAGCAGCACAGTGGCGTCCATGCTCATGTTCAACTCAGCGCGGAAATTGTCACGACGCTGCAACACCTCCAACTGCTCAGGATAAGGCACCTCACATAACAGCCGGCCTTCGAATTCATACGCCTGCGAGGTATTCAGCACCGGTGTACGCACCAGCTTGGATCGCGCTTGCCCCAGCAGCCGGAAACCAAGCCCACGCTTCAGGTCCCCCGCCACCTCGCGAATGGCGCTGACATCCAATACCAGCGATTCATCCACACGAACATCCATCAACAAGACGGGCAGCGGCTCGCTCCCTGGCTTATCAAGCATCAGTGAAGCACCGCCTGGCTCGCTCAAGACATCAAGCAAACCTTGTATATCCCGCCCATTGCTGACCGGCTCGTAATCACTGCTTGTTTCTGCCATCCCACCCTCATCTCTTCGATTGCACTGCCCGCGCCTAGCGGCCGCTGCGCAGGTAGTAACGCCCATTTTTTTGCTATCGGCTTTATGTAACAAACCTTTAAGGCTGCTAAAGATCAGGTAACTCGAGTCTCTCTACACGTACTCGACACACCCTCGACGCGCACTAGTAGGGAAGAGCACGCTGACAGCAAACGGCCAGCACGCGTGCTTTTCATGGCGGCACCATCATGAAAAGCTGTCTAAAGCGCGATTAGTCAATAGAGCTCCCAGCGGATCACGACTCTTACTGGCCCGCCCCCCCTATGCTCGTCAGCGACTCAAAACGCCCTTCGCCAGAAAAGCTCAGGCGAAAATGGCCCTCCACGCCGTGCTTGCCCACGACCCTGTTCAGCGCGCTTGCCGGGAACGCTACACGACGCCCATCCAGGGCCCTTGCATAGACCTGCTGCACCTGGCCCTGGTAGTACCCCAGGCATTGTTCACGACTCAGGCTCAGCCAGATATCGACACACGGCACCGCGGACTCCTTTTTTACGTTAATTCACTGCCCGCCCTCTTGGCTTGCGATGGCCGCGCCATAAGGAAATACTGATGACACCACTTTACCGGCCAAGCGCCGTTAACGCCGAACAACCTTACCTCGATCACAGGTGATGCCATGCAAGTCGCGCCCATCACAGCCTTCAGCCCACGATCCAGCGCCCTGCCGAGCGTGTAGATGCCGCAGCGGCATCCAGAGGCACCAGTGACAAATCATCCGCCCACCAGGAAGCTCAACACGCCGCACAAGCTTAAAATGCCCAGTCCACCTCCAAGATACAGCCAACTCGACAGGCGGGCGCCCCCGAGTCAGGCCAAAAGACAGATGATAAGCCTACCAACAAGCCAGATACCTCAGAGCACACCAAGGCCCCGCATAATAAGACCAACCAAGAGGCATTAACCGAGGCCGAGCTACAACAACTCGACAGGCTCAAGCAGACCGACCGCGAGGTGCGTCAGCACGAGCATGCCCATCAAAGCACAGGCGGCAAGTTCGCCGGCAGCATCGAATATGAATATGAGCGCGGCCCCGACGGCCAGCAGTATGCCGTGGCCGGCGAGGTGTCGATCGATTCAAGCCCCGTGCCCGGCGACCCCGCCGCCACCATCGCCAAAATGGAACAGATCCGCGCCGCGGCCAATGCCCCCGCAGAGCCCTCGGCGCAGGATCGCAAGGTCGCCGCTCAGGCCAGCCAGCACCTGATGGCCGCGCGGCTGGAGCTCGCGATGCAGCAAAGCGAAATGGATGATGCGCGCGGGGCTGCCAACGACGCTCGTAATGAAAACGAAAGCGAAAACCAAAGCGAAAACCACAACGAGTCCCCGCGAACGGCCATCTCTGCTGCCCGCGACGTGAACTCTCATCCCTCAGCCTGAGCCTTTATCAAAAAATCTGCATCAAGCCCTAAAGCTTTTTCGACACCTTCCGATAACTAAGGTAACGGCCAACGGCGCCGTTGTGGCAGGCCCGGCGTGACTCGCTCAGCCGACACCGCGGCCAGCCAATGGAGCCCTCAAAAACAGGAAGGACATCACCATGTCAATGGGAATCAACACCAACATCACCTCGATGATTGGTCAGCAGAACCTCAGCGAATCCAAGAGCGCCCTGACTACCTCCATGGAGCGCCTGTCTTCCGGCCTGCGCATCAACAGCGCCAAGGACGACGCCGCCGGTCAGGCCATCGCCAACCGCATGTCGAGTCAGATCACCGGCCTCGGTCAGGCGCAGCGCAACGCCAACGACGGCATCTCCGTCGCCCAGACTGCTGAGGGTGCTCTCAATCAGGTGAACGACAACCTGCAGCGTGTGCGCGAGCTGAGCGTACAGGCACAGAACGGCACCAACTCTCAAAAAGACTTGGACTCCATCCAGGCTGAAATCGGTCAACGTCTGGGAGAGATCAACCGCATCTCTCAACAAACCGATTTTAACGGTGTGAAGGTACTTTCAGAGGACCAAGCTCTCAGCATCCAAGTCGGGGCAAATGACGGCGAGCAGATCTCCGTTAACTTAGAAGAAATCACCTCTTCAACCTTGGGCTTGAGTACTTTTAGCGTTTCCGGGCCAGATGTTGCCGGAGGCTTTACAGCTCAGACTGGCGGCCCTACTGCAGCCATGAAAGAGGCATATGGTGATACTACGGCAGTAACTACATCTACTATCAATGACTTCTCAGCTAACCTGCAAACTTCCTTGGGCTTGAGCGGAAATGCTAGTGTTACTATTGCTGATACGTCTACTGGCAACGCCCAAGTAGACAGTAAAGGCAACTGGTATGCCGAGGTCTCAGTTACACTTACAAATGACGCTGCAGGTCAAGCCGCTTCAGAGAGCCTGGCTAGCAAAGGACTTGATGTTGCTGCCGACGGCGCTGCTAAGACTTTTTATGTGGCACTAGATCCGCAAGATGCAGATACTACTTCAACAGCAGGAACTGCAGCATTTACAGTTGATGGTACTTCATTGAGTGCCGCTAGTCTTCAGAATGGAAGCACTGCTGATCCACTGTCGACCCTGGATGATGCACTTAGCAAGGTCGACACGCTGCGTTCAGATCTTGGTGCTGTCCAAAACCGCTTCGAGTCTGCCATTACCAACCTTCAGACCAACGAGACCAACCTTTCCGACGCTCGTTCGCGCATCGAAGATGCCGACTATGCGACCGAAGTGGCCGACATGACCAAGAACCAGATCCTGCAGCAGGCCGGTACTTCCGTGCTGGCCCAGGCCAACCAGCTGCCACAGGGCGTGCTGTCTCTGCTGGGTTAAACCGCAAGGTTGCACCATAAAGCGTGATACCGAACAGGCCTCCAGTTGGAGGCCTGTTTTTTTAAGGGGCCAACTTAATGGATCAACCGAATACAAGGATTCCGGCACGGGAGATCATTGACGATATCCTGCCCAAGCTGGCTTCCATCCAGAGCTTCGTTGATCACAACTTGTCGGCAAGTATTCAGCGGCAAGAGAGTGTCGAAGAGCGAAAGCGGGAGGAAAACCTGAAAGCCGAACTGGATACGGAACTTCTCATCATTCGCATGAATATCGAACACCTCACCAAGCGACATGAGGCGACCCTTTCTCGGCTTGGAGTCAGCCGACAATCTTGCGGGCCTGAAGTTGATATCGACAAGAGTGAAGCGGCAGCGATCGAGCACTTGAAGCGACTGCACCAACGAATTCGCACTCTATACGCCAACTCATAGCGCCATCACGCAACTCTAAATAAGTGGACGCGCCATGCCAGATGAAAAGCCGGAAACAATACCCGCCCCCATGCAGGAAAACGATTATCAGCGAGTAATTCGTGAGCTTGATCAGCTTATCCAGGATACCAAGCAACTAATCGAGCGTTTCGACAGCACCGGCATGAATGGAGAAATGCAAGAAGACTATAACAAACTGCTGGCCATCTATGATCAGGCGATAAAAGATCAAGCCTGTTACACACGAGCGATGCTCAAAGAATAAGCCTGCTGGCTGCTGGGTACAGCAGTTTTATGACGCTGCGGTTCAAACATTACCTTCAGTGCTGCCCCCTCCCTTATCTTCTCACCTCTCTCTCCACTCACTTCCACCCACTCTCCCCGGGCCATGCCGCACCCAACTTCAACAGGCTACAAATGCACAATCACCTCCACCCGCCGGTTCGCTGACCGCCCTTCTGGCGTATCGTTGCTTTCCAGCGGCCGTGTATCGCCGTAGCCAATCGCTCTTAGCCGCTGACCGTCGACGCCGGCCACCTGAAGTTGGCGAAGAATCGCGGTGGCACGTGCTGCAGACAGCTCCCAGTTGGATGGGAAGCGATCGGTGTTGATGTCACGGCTATCGGTATGGCCCTCCACCGAAACGGTGCCGTCGTAGCGCTGAATGATGCTCACCAGCCGGTTGACGACGTCTTCCCCGATCTCGGTCAGGTCCGCGGCGGCAGACTCAAAGACCAGCCGGTCCTGGATGCGCAGATTGAGGCCTTCAGCGACCCTTGCGACCTCCACGCCCTCCAGGCTTGGCAGCACCGTGGCGTCGGCGAGCTGTGATTCGATGGCATCGCTAAGATCTGTCGCGGCCGCTACCGCCTCTGGAGATAAGCGAACGGTATTGGCAGGTGCGGCGGGCGTAACGACGACTTCCATATCGCCAAGCGCCGCTAGATTGAGACGCTGGTCGAGCATAACAGTGGGCATAGAAGCAAATCCTGCGCCCCCACCAGACGACGGACGAAGTGCCAGGGCACCAGACGGATCAAGCTGCTTTACCGGCGCTGGCAGGTGTTCCGCCAGGGCCAAGGGCTCGCGAGTAATGGCTTGTCTTTCAGACTGAGAACGGGATGAGGCTGTCATTCCCTCCAACGCCGCCTGCTGCCAGGCCTGGATGGCACCGGCCAGCATCACCGCTCCCTTCGTCTGGACGCGTAGCGCCTCATCAGGAACGAACACAGGCGCTCCATTACCGACACCCAGCGCCACAACAATAGCCCCCGGCGATACCTGTTCTGCAAGCGGTCCACCCGACAGTTGCTCATTTGGCTCGTCTGCGTCATTTGCGGCGGCGACCGCCAATAGCAGGGCAAACAGGGCAACCAGCAGCGTCATCACATCGATATAGCTGAGCATCCATACGCTGCTGCTGTCCTCAGGGACGGCATCGTCGAGAATATCGTGTTTGCTGGTTCGCCCATGTTTTGCCTCACGCATTATTACGGGCCTTACGCATCATCTTGGGCAACCGCCGGCGTGGCTTTCCGCTGGCCGCTTGAGCATCTGCGGCGTTATTGGGTTCGTCACCCAGCTCATCACGAAGCTCGTCGCGATGATTGGCCATCAACGACTTGAGGGTCTCTTCGATGAACGACGGCAAACGCCGACGCGACATTAGCGATACGCCTTCGAGGATCATATTCATGGCGATCAAGCGCTCTTCGGTGCGTCGTTCGAGTTTCACGGCGATCGGCTTGAAAATCAGGTTCGCCAACACGATCCCGTAAAAGGTCGTCAGCAGGGCCACGGCCATGCGCTCACCAATAATGCCGATCTGTGCGGCGTCCATGCCCTCCAGCATATTGACCAGCCCGACCAGGGTGCCAATCATGCCAAAGGCCGGCGCATAGAGGGCCATGGTGCGAAATATCTGTGCTTCGGCCCGCTCACGGGCTTTTAGACGGGCAATTCGCCAGCTCAGCAAATCAATGATTTCTTCTTCACGGGTATTGTCGATGACCAACTGAATGCCGGTGCGCATGAAAGGATTGCGTAAGGTGTCCAGCCTTTTTTCGACCCCTCGCACGTCGCCCGAAAACCATAGCTTTGCCAGGCCCACCAACTCCTGCAGGTCTTCTTCGACACGGCTGTTCTCGCGACGAAATACCAGACCAACCAAGCGAACCACCCGCACCACTTCACGCAAGGGATAGCTGATAAAAGTGGCGGCAAGAGTGCCGGTCAGCACGATAGCAAGCCCGGGGAGGTTGATGAAGCTAGACGGCGCCTGGGCGCTCAGCAATAGCACACTGGCCAGCATCATCAAGCTGGCCGCAATACCAATCAGTGTGGAGGGGTTCATGTTCTGGATATCCGCCTGGGTCGCTGATAAGGAAAAGTAAAAACCGGTAGGTCGCTTCAGGGGTCGTATTCATCACCAAGGTGAAAGCAATATCTCGCTAAAGTTTCCATCTCCCCCGTCGATAACGAACTGCAGGGGATCAACGTCTGCACATGAAGGGAAAAGGCCATGACGTCACCGATCAATGAAACAGGCGCTATGAACGCAATGCCGGGGTTAAATGAACTCACTCCACGTCAGCGCATGGACAGTGCTCTCGCTCAACTGCCGCCAGCAGACGAATCGGGCGCCGATGGGCTTGGTGCCTCCACCGCAAGTGCTGCAACCGGCACTGGATCACCGGGTGCAGGGGAGCTGGTTGCCCCTCTTCAACGCATCAACGAGGTCATGCGCAGCTACGGGATCGAGTTCACCCTCGATGAACACCCGACTCGCGTGGTGACGCGCATTGTCGATCGTGCCAGCGGTGACGTAATTCGCCAGATCCCGTCAGAAGAAGTGCTGCGAATTGCACAACAGCTGGACGAGCTGCAGGGACGCCTGATCAGCCTCGAAGTTTGATCCGGCTATATGAATACCAAGCCGTTTAAGCTTATGAACCTTGCTTCTGGCCGCCGCTTCTTAGCGCCTTACCTTAGCGCCTTGCTGCTCTCGTCGGCATGCCAAGCAATGCCGCGCCAAGCGATGCCGGAATTGAAAAAAGCAACCTTGAGCAAATCAGGGAAGCCAATCCGCAGGACTCGTACCCACGCCGCAAACGTCATACCCACGGCTTAGCCGCAAGAAATGTTGTCAGGCCTGCCTAGACCTGCATGTTCATCACGTCCTTGTAGGCGGTGACGAGGCGGTTGCGGACCTGCACCCCCATTTCGAATGCCACACTGGCTTTCTGCATGTCGACCATCACGTCATTCAGCGCAACGTCGCTGTCACCTGACAGGAATGCGGTGCGCTGGCTGGCAGCCGTCTGTTGCATCTCATTGATGCGCTGTAGCGATGAGCTGAGCTCGTCGGCAAAGCCGCCCTGCCCAACCGACGTGGACACGGACTGCCCCTTGAGCTGCTCGCCGCTAGCCTGAGCGGAAAGGCTCTGCATCTGTTGGAGCGCCGACTGAATCGAAGGGGAACTCATGGACGTAGCCTCGTCTTGGTAGTAGTGCATGAAGACTAGCAGGAACACGCCGCTGCCCATTCAGCCAATTGGCGACAAAACCGCAGGCTTTTCTGACCTTTGTCGTTGCTGCAGCTGGGGATAATAGCGTTCATCACAGTACTGACAAAATTGTGCTGGCAGACACAGTACTGACCGAAACAGTACTGATAGAAGTAGCACAGCCAGAACTAGTACCGCCCGACTCGGGACGGACACCCGCGATGAACGGATGTTGACATGTCTTCTGCCCACACCTTTGAGCACATCACGACACGCACTGCCGATCGCTGCCGGAGGCTTTCATGAGCAACGGGGCCACGGCCACCGATTCCGCACGCCAGGGCAATGCGTCCTCTGCCAACGCACAGCGCGGCACGGCACAGCCAGCTTTCGACCGAATCAAGGATCAGTTGAAGCGCAACCCCATGGTGCCATTGTTGATCGCACTGGCTGCGGTGATCGCGGTAGTGATCGCCCTGCTGATGTGGGCTCAATCACCGGACTACCGTGTGCTTTATAGCAATTTGAGCGAAGCAGACGGCGGCCGCATCATCAACGAACTCGATACTCGTCAGGTGCCCTATCAGTTTGCTGCTGGCGGCAGTGCCCTGCTGGTGCCGAGTGACAAAGTGAATACGCTGCGCCTACAACTGGCCGAGCAAGGACTTCCCCGGGGCGGCAATGTCGGCCTCGAGATCATGGACGATCAGGCCTTCGGCATCAGTCAATTTGCCGAACAGGTCAACTTCCAGCGGGGGCTGGAAGGCGAACTCGCAAGCTCAATGGAGGCGCTGGGCCCTGTGTCCAAGGCCCGGATTCATTTAGCGATGGCTCAGCCGTCAGTATTTGTCCGCGACGAGAAACCGGCCAAAGCGTCGGTAGTTCTGACCCTGCAACCCGGCAGAGTCTTGGGTGAGGGGCAGATCAACGCCATTACCCACATGGTTTCCAGCAGCGTGCCGGACCTGGCCTTAGAGAATGTCACCGTTGTCGATCAGAACGGCCGCCTGCTGTCACAATCGGGCGGGGCCAATAGCGGTCTCAACGGTACACAGCTGGACTATGTTGCTGAGGTAGAAAACTCTTACCAGCGGCGCATAGAAAACATTCTCAAGCCCATTCTGGGTGATCAGAACATCCATGCCCAGGTGACGGCACAGGTCGATTTTTCACGTCGTGAAGAAACGGCTGAGCGCTATGGTCCCAATCAGGCCCCGAACGAAGCCGCCATCAGGAGCACACAGGTCAGTGGCACCTATTCCGGTGGCAACGAACTAGCCCAAGGGGTGCCTGGGGCTCTCACCAATACGCCACCAGGCGCCGCGGCCTCGCCGATCGATCAAGCCAACGCGGATGCTGGTACTGGCGGTAACAATGATGCCAATGGTAACGGTGCGAACGATGGCGGCGAACCACCAAGTCGCTTGAGTCAAGACAACGTCATCAATTACGAAGTCGATCGTAACGTGACCCATGTCCAGTACCAGCGTGGTGATATCGAACGTCTCACCGCCGCGGTAGTGGTCAACTACCGTGAAGAGATGAATGACGAAGGCCAGATGGAAATGGTCGCGCTGGACGATGCTGAGATCGCCCAGATAGAGCGCCTGGTACGACAGGCCATGGGCTTTTCGGAAGGCCGTGGCGACGCCATCGAAATCGTCAACAGCCCGTTCACTGGCCAGAATGACAAGGCTGTCGAACTGGCGTGGTGGCAACAGTCAGACATCCAGCAAATGGCCTTCAAGCTGGGACGCTACCTGCTGGTGGGGCTTGCCATCCTGCTGCTGTATCTATTGATCCTGCGCCCGCTGATCAAGCGCTATACAGAGCAGCCAAGCCTGCCTGGCGCCGGCCAAATCAATAGCTCCGGCCAGACCATCAGTACCTCGGTCGGGCAGGACGGTGATGAGAGTGGCGCCGACAGTATCGCAGGCGGAGACGAAGGGCCGGCAGAAACCTATTCAGCGCCCAGACGACCGCGCAAGTCAGCGACGTACGAACAAAACCTTCAAGATCTTCGTGAAATGGCGCAGGAAGATCCCCGCATGGTCGCGATGATCGCACGCAGCTGGATGAACAAAGATGAGTAAAGACGCGAGCACACTCAGTGGCGCCCGTAAGAGCGCCATCCTCATGTTGTCACTCGATGAAGACAGTGCCGCCGAGGTATTCAAGTTTTACTCGGCGCAAGAGGTCCAGAATATCAGTCAGCAGATGGCTGAACTCGGCCAGATCTCACATGAAGATATGCGCGTCGTGCTCAATGAGTTCCGTAGGGAGATTGACGAATATGCCTCTATCAACGTCAACTCCAGCGATCATATCCGTTCCGTCCTGACCAAGGCGCTGGGCAGTGAGCGCGCGACCAGCCTGATCGAGGATGTGCTTGAGTCCAAGGGCGCGAGTTCCGGCATAGATGCTCTGAATCTGATGGAAGCGTCATTGGTTTGCGAAATGATTCGCGACGAGCATCCCCAGATCATTGCCACCATCCTTGTGCACCTTGAGCGCAACCAAGCCGCCGATATTCTGGAGCTTCTCGATGACAAGCTGCGCAATGACGTGGTCCTGCGCATCGCCACCTTCAGCGGCGTTCAGCCGGCGGCGCTGCAGGAGCTGACAGAAGTGCTTGGCAATATGCTGGACGGCCAGAACCTTAAGCGCAGCAAGATGGGCGGCGTGAGAACGGCAGCCGAAATCCTCAACCTGATGAACTCCAGCCAGGAAGAGACCGTTATCGAGACCGTGCGGGCTCACAGCGAGGACCTTGCTCAGCGCATCATCGACGAAATGTTCCTGTTCGAGAACCTGGAAGATATCGACGACCGCGGCATTCAGATGCTCCTCAAGGAGATCGAGACCAACTCGCTGGTTGTGGCACTGAAGGGTGCGCCAGACACCCTGATGGAGAAGTTCATGCGCAACATGTCGCAGCGAGCGGCCCAGCTGCTGCGTGAAGACATGGAAGCTCGTGGCCCGATTCGCCTGTCCCAGGTAGAAGCCGAACAGAAGTCCATTCTGCAAGTCGTCAGGCGCCTTGCCGATAACGGCGAAGTGGTACTGAGTGGAGGAGACGACAGCTATGTCTGATCCTGACGGTCGCTGGAATGATCAATGGCGCCCCTGGCAAATGGATGAGCTCAAGGAGCGTGCACGCAGCGCTCCTGCTGCACGCCCTGCCGATCTCGAGCGCCAATCAAGAATCCGGCGTCGTGCTCAGGAACATCAGGCAGCTCTTGAGGCCGAGCGGCAGCGAGTACATGACGAGGCACGCGAACAAGGCTACCAAGAGGGCTTCGAGACAGGGCACAAGGAAGGGCATGAAGCGGGGCTGAAACAAGGCCGCCAAAAAGGCGAAGAGGAATTACGCCAGAAGACGCAAGAAACCATTGCCCCTCTCCAACCACTGGCCTCTCGCTTTGGCGAAGCCATTGCACAACTCGATGACGAGATCGCCGATGCACTGGTTAACTTGGCCATTGCGACGGGACGCCAACTAGCGGGGGATGCCTTGAAGGCCAGCCCCGAGCAGATTCTGGACATCGTGCGTGAACTGATTCATGTCGAACCGGCCCTGTCCGGCAAGCCAAGACTCTGGCTGCATCCAGAGGACATGGCCATCGTGCAAGAACAGCTTGGCATCGAGATCGAAAGTGCAGGCTGGCAGCTACAGCCAGACGATCAGCTCAGCCGTGGCGGATGTAGGGTCACGAGTCAGAGCGGCGAACTGGATGCCAGCTGGGAGTCACGCTTCGAGGCCATCTCTGACCAGATACGCCAGCGGTTACCTACTCACTCAGCCCTTCATCAGCAGCAGGAGCAAGATCAGGAGACGGAAGCATGAATGCCGCCGAGCGCGCGACCACGCACCAGGCCCACTGGCGAGAAACTCTCGACCGGGTAATGGCGCGCGTCGAGGCATTGCCCAGCTACCGGGCCAGCGGCCGAATCATTCGCGCCACGGGGCTGGTGCTTGAAGCCGTAGGGCTTCGCGTGCCATTGGGCAGCGCCTGTCGTATCGAGCTGAGCGCGGATAGCACCCATGCTAAGGCGCGCTACGCCGAAGCCGAAGTAGTGGGCTTTTCTGGTGAAAAACTGTTCCTGATGCCACTCGCGGAGATAAGCGGCCTGACGCCAGGCGCCCGCGTGCTGCCTCTCGGTGATGGTGGAGTACAAACTGCCCGGCGCTTCCCGCTGGGAACAGCCTTGCTCGGACGAGTCGTCGATGGCAACGGTAAGCCTCTAGACGGTGAGAGGTCATTACAGGACGCTCCCCATGCGCCACTGGCAACGCCGCCGCTGAACCCGCTTTCACGTGCGCCTATTGATACACAGATCGATGTTGGCATTCGCGCCATCAATTCGCTGCTAAGCGTTGGTCGCGGTCAGCGTATGGGCCTTTTTGCCGGTTCAGGCGTCGGTAAGTCGGTGCTGCTGGGCATGATGGCCCGATACACCAAAGCCGACGTGATAGTCGTTGGGCTGATTGGCGAACGTGGGCGAGAGGTGCAGGACTTCATCGACAACATCCTCGGTGACGAAGGTCGCAAGCGATCCGTAGTAGTGGCGGCGCCTGCCGATACCTCTCCTTTGCAACGCCTGCAGGGTGCCTCCTATGCCACTCGCCTAGCAGAAGGCTTTCGCGACGAAGGCAAGAACGTGCTGCTGATCATGGACTCGCTGACGCGCTATGCCATGGCACAGCGTGAGATTGCCTTGGCGATCGGTGAGCCGCCCGCGACCAAAGGCTACCCCGCCTCGGTATTCGCCAAACTGCCTGGGCTGGTCGAGCGTGCAGGCAATGGCGAAAAAGGCGGCGGATCAATCACTGCCTTCTATACGGTTTTGACCGAAGGTGATGATCAACAGGACCCTATCGCCGATTCGGCGCGCGCGATTCTGGATGGCCATATCGTGCTGTCGCGCACTTTGGCCGAATCGGGCCACTATCCCGCTATCGACATCGAAGCCTCGATCAGCCGCGCGATGGGGTCCATCACGGATCAAGCACAGCAACAGCAGGCGCGCCTTTTCAAGCAGCATTTTTCGCGCTATCAGCGCAACCGCGACCTGATCAGCGTTGGCGCCTACAGCCCCGGTCATGATCCGCAGCTTGATCAGGCCGTCCAGCTATTCCCGCGCCTGGAATACTTCCTGCAGCAGCAGATTGAAGAACGGGCCGACGTGGCAGAGGCCAAGCAGTCCTTATCGGCTATCGTTGGAGGTGGAAAATGAGTGCATCTTTACCGCTCGATACCCTGACAGAACTGGCCAGAGAGGCCAGGGATACTGCCGGCCAGACGCTGGCCAACGAACGGCGCTCCCAGCAGCAGGCCTCGACGCAATTGGACACGCTGCGCCGCTACCGACTTGAGTACGCCACACGACTGCAGGATGCCATGCATAAAGGCATAGACCCTGCGACTCTGCACAACTATCAACAGTTCCTAGCCTCCCTGGATGCAGCCGTAGACCGAGCTCGCGCAGCGCTTGAGGATCATTCGCAACGTGTCGAAGGCTGCCAGCAGCATTGGCGGGAAGAGCAAAAGCGCTTGACGTCCTACGATACCTTGGCGAATCGCCGCCAGGAAAAGGCGCGCCATCTCGAGCAACGCCAGGAACAACGCCACAACGATGAAATGAGCAGCAATAGCCTGCTGCGTCGCACACCCGATGATCGGGGCCTCTAGGAGATCATATGGATATCATAGACGTAATGTCAGCCCCTTCATCCTCGAGCAAAGCCACAGGACGGCAGGCGAGCGGTGCACAGCAAGGCGCCACTCAGGACTTTGGGGCATTACTGTCTCAACGCCAGACCCACGGCGACGGCAAACAAGCCGGTTCCTCGACCCAAACCTTGTCGACGTCTCAAGACGCATCGCTAGCGAGCCTGGAGCAGGCGGTTTCGGCGCTAAGCCCAGAGCAGCAAAGTGCCTTGAAGGAGCAACTTCAGCAGGATCCTGCCGCCCTGGAGGCACTCACCTCTTCACAACAAGAGGCACTCACCGCCCTTCTCGATGGCGAGGCTCTGGGCGACAAAGCCTACCAGGACCTGAGCGACGCCCTGTCAGCACTTGAGTCATTGCCCAAGAATGCCCAGCAGCGCTTGGCTTCAGGCCTAGATGGCTCGCAGACCTGGGTGGGAGACGTCGACACGGGTGCAGCCGACTCATCCATAGCGAGCGGCACCTCACCTGATGCTACGCCGAGCACCGAGATCAAGGATGGCCCCCTTGGCCTGGCCATGATTGCCGCTCGAATGAATCTCATCGACCAGGTTGGCAGTTCCGCAGCCGCCGCCAGCAATGGCGACAAATTAGCGCTGGCAGGCCAGGCCGCGGCGAATGGCGACGGCCGTCGAGACCAGGCAACTCTCAGTCAGACTGCACTCAATACAGATTGGCTGAACCGCAACGCAGTGGCCCAGGCAGTCAGTGATTCTTCTGCGGCAGCAACCAACCGTCAAAGCATGGCAGGAACCGTCTTCTCGGATAGCGCGGCAGCCGCGCTGATGGCAGATGGAAGCGATGCTCGCAGCGCAGCCTTCTCTTCATCGTCCGCTAGCTCGGATATGCTGGCCCTCTCAGCGGGTGACCGTCTTACCGGCATGGCCGGAACAGCGTCCAGCCCAGCATCTGTCGCTGCATCTGCTCAGGCTCAGGCCGGCAGCGGGGCATTGACCGCCCCGGTCGCTAGCCAACAATGGCAGCAACAATTGGGACAGCAACTGCTTGGCATGACCCAGCGCGGCGATCAGCAGATGGAGTTGAAGCTGCATCCCGCCGACCTGGGGCCACTATCCGTCAGCCTCAAGGTAGCGGAACATGGTGGTGCACAAGCACAGTTCCTGTCCGCTCATTCCCAGGTTCGCAACGCGCTTGAGCAAGCCATGCCTCAATTGAGGGAAGCACTGGCCCAGCAGGGCATCACTCTTGGCGACACTTCCGTCGGACACCAAGCGTCCGGCCAGCAGCCTCAGGAACAGGGCCTTGCGGGTCGTCAGTCACAGGGACCCGGCAGCATCGGGGATACTGATGAAAGTGTGGTGGACCCGCGCTCAATGCTTAGCTCAACGGCCACCACCCAACTGGATGGGCGCGTGGATCTGTATGCCTGACTGGCACTGACGGAAACATTCTCCTCCGTCACCTGTTCCACATGGTCACATCTCCACCACCTGGCAGATGAGTTAGTGGTGACAAAATCGTGAGATGAGTGCTTTACGGTGGCCTATTCGCGCCACCGTTTTACCCTAATAGCCTGCATACTCGCTCCCCAAAGGGCATGAATTACGACAATGGCGGAATAAATGGCAAAATCTTCGACCTCCTCAGGAAAAAAATGGCTTTTGGTCGTGTTGCTGATGGTTTTCGTGTCATCCGCGACGGCAGCGGGTGTCTATCTTTTGATGGATACTGGTAGCCAGGCACAGGCCGCCGACAATACCGAGCCTGAACCCATTACGGCTCCCGACCCCATTTTCGTCAAGATTGACCCCTTTACTGTCAACATCAGTGGCGGCGACTACGGCAATCGTTTCCTGTATATAGGCCTGACTCTGCAGGTCGACGACGAGACAACACGCGACCTGCTAGTGAACCACATGCCTCAGGTACGCAGTCGAATGCTGATGCTATTTGCCGATCAAAGCGTCGAGGAGTTGACCTCTCCAGACGGGAAAACCCGTCTTTCGGATCAAGTCATGAGCCTGTTCGATACCCCCTTGACCGAGCCACAACCCGAGCTGGCGATCAGTGATGTGCTGTTCACCGATTTTATTGTGCAATAACTCATAGTGCCCAAGCGCCATGTCTCAAGATGATCTGCTATCGCAGGAAGAAATCGACGCCCTGCTCAAGGGCGTAAGCGGCGAAGAGGACAGTTCCTCTGACGCCGCTGGCAATGAATCGCGGGTAAAACCCTTCGACCCGGCCAACCAGCACCGGGTGATCCGTGAGCGCTTGCATGCCCTGGATATCATCAACGAACGCTTTGCGCGGCACTTCCGCATGAGCCTCTTCAACCTGATCAGACGCAGTGCCGACATTACTGTCGACTCCGTGCGCTACCAGAGCTACAGCGATTTCACGCGCAACGTACCCGTCCCGACCAACATCAACATGATCACCATGAAGCCATTGCGCGGCTCGGCGTTGGTGGTGTTTCCACCCAGTCTGGTGTTCATGGTCGTGGACAACCTGTTCGGCGGTGACGGTCGCTTCGTGACCAAATCCGAGGGGCGTGAGTTCACCAACACCGAACAGCGCATCATTCAGCGGATTCTCAACCTGGCCATTGAAGCCTATCAGGAGGCTTGGCGATCAGTATATCCGCTTGAAATCAGCTATATGCGCTCCGAGATTCAGGCGAAGTTTGCCAATATCACCAACTCTCCTAACGAGATCGTGGTCAACACCACTTTTCATCTTGAGGTGGGTAATCTGGCGAGTGACTTCCAGATTTGTATGCCCTATTCGATGATCGAACCGCTCAGGGATATTCTGACTAATCCGCAAAACGATAGCTTCGGTAGCGGTGACAAGACTTGGACCAAGCGGATGGCAGGTGAGATCCGCCACTCCGAAGTCGAGTTGGTTGCCGAATTTGTCGATATCCCCGCCCGCATTTCTCGCGTAATGAGCCTGCAAGTTGGCGATGTGCTGCCAATCGAGCTTCCCCAGACCGTGGGCGCCAGCGTCGATGGTGTTCCGGTCATGGAGTGCGAGTACGGCAGTCAGAAGGAACAACGAGCTCTGCGTGTGCTGCGCATGATCGATCACGCCTCAATGTCCGGCAACACCCCGGATACCTTCATCAAGGGATCCGAGACATCCAAGGAAAGTAACGATGAGTGACCCGAACAAACCCGATCAGAACTCTATCCCCGATGATTGGGCCGACGCCATGGCCGAGCAAGAAGATGCCACTGCTTCGGGTAACGAACAGTCGGCCGAAGATGATCCATGGGCAGCAGCACTCGCAGAACAGGGCGATGCCGAGGCGAGTGACCAGGGTGATGCCAAAGGTCGTGAAGTGGGAGAAGAAGCAGGCGAAAGTAAAGAGGCGACCTCGGCAGGTAGCCAAGTCTTTCGCCAGCTAGGTGATGGAGCCGACAGTGGTACGGCTCGCGATCTTGATATGATCATGGACATCCCGGTCAAACTGAGCGTGGAGCTTGGCCGCACCAAGATCACCATCAAACAGTTGCTCGAGCTTGCGCAGGGCTCCGTGATCGAACTGGATGGTCTCGCCGGCGAACCGATGGATATCCTGATCAACGGTTACCTGATCGCTCAGGGCGAGGTCGTGGTAGTCGACGACAAATATGGTATTCGTATCACGGAGATCATCACGCCTTCGGAGCGGGTACAGAAACTGAATCGATGAGTCTGTCAGCCTCCACCACCGGCTCCGCTGCCGATATGTCGTCGGCTGGGATCGATACCCTTGCCACCGGCAGCGATAGCCTGATCGGGCTCGCGGTTATCGGTAAGGTAGGGCTGGTCCTAGCCCTTATGATCGGTGTAATCCTGCTTGGAAGCCGCCTGATACGCCGGATAGGTCCCCGCAGTTTGCGTGCTGGCCAACGTATCAAGGTGGTCAGCTCGGCGGCCGTCGGTCAGCGAGAGCGTGTGGTCATCGTCGAGGTTGAAGGCACTTGGTTAGTGCTTGGCGTCGGCGGAGGTCAGGTCAACAAACTGCATGAGCTCACAGCCCCAGCGCTTTCTGATCCTTCTTCATCTCCCTCCTCGGCATCTGAAGATAGCGGTAAAGGGTTCGCCGAACGCTTTGCCACTGCCTTGCGACACAATACCGGCACCATGCTGAAGAACCACCGAGAAAACGGACGGGAAGACTCATGAGCCCACTTTCCGGTTCCAGATTACCCGCCTATGTCTTGACCCTCGGCCTAGTGATCATAGCGCTCGTGGCGATCCTGCTACCCGAGACGGCCTGGGCACAATCGCTTCCCGGCATTGTATCGCGCCCTACTGGGGACGGCGGGCAACAGTGGTCCATCAAGCTGCAGACATTACTGCTTCTCAGCAGCATGGCCTTTCTGCCGGCCGCCTTGCTGATGATGACCTGCTTCACGCGTATCATTATCGTCCTCGGCCTGTTGCGAACCGCCATGGGCACCCAATCTGCCCCGCCCAACCAAGTATTGCTCGGCCTTGCCCTTTTTCTGACATTCTTCGTCATGTCGCCGGTGCTCAACGATATTTATCAGACCGCTTGGGTACCCATGGCTAATGATGACATCGCCTTTCCTCGCTTCTTTGAGCTGGCAAGTCAGCCGTTGCGTGAATTCATGATGGGTCAGACCCGCGAGCCTGACCTGGCTCTCTTTGCACGCCTGGCCGACATAGGCCCGATGCAAGGCCCCGAGGATGTGCCGATGCGCGTATTGTTGCCGTCTTTCGTCACCAGTGAATTAAAAACTGCCTTCCAGATTGGCTTCACGCTGTTCATCCCCTTCCTCATCATCGACTTGGTCATCGCCAGCGTGCTGATGGCACTGGGCATGATGATGGTGCCCCCTGCGACAATTTCACTGCCCTTCAAGCTGATGCTGTTCGTTCTGGTCGATGGCTGGCAGCTGTTAATGGGCTCACTAGCGCAGAGCTTTTATTTATGACACCGGCATCAACATCATCGCACCAGGCAAACAGCGCGGGCGATGCGTCTGATGTTTTAACGTCTAAGTTGTAAGGAGCAACGCCCATGAGCCCAGAGATGGTAATGAGCATGGCCTATCAGGGTATGCGCGTGACGCTGTTCATGGCCGCCCCACTGCTGCTGACAGCACTGCTGATTGGTCTGCTGGTCAGTCTCTTTCAAGCCGCCACGCAGATTAACGAAATGACGCTTTCCTTTATCCCAAAGATACTCGGGGTATTTGGCATGCTGGTACTGCTTGGCCCCTGGCTGCTCAAGCTGATTATAGGTTTCACTCGTGAGCTGATTCAAAATATCCCCCTCATGGTCAGCTAGGGCCATGGTCGAGATTACCTTTGATCAACTACATGGCTGGCTAGTCGCCTTCTTGTGGCCTTTCATGCGCCTGTCCGCCTTCGTGATGGCATCACCGCTCTGGGGACATTCCAGCGTCCCCCGTCAGGTAAAAATTGGCCTTACTGCTTTAATCTGTGTGGCCATCACCCCCACCCTTCCCCCCATGCCCAACGCGCCTATCATGTCGTGGGCAGGGCTTGGCATTATCATCGAGCAGGTAGTGATCGGTGCCGCAATGGGCGTGGTCATGCACGTCATCTTTGCCACCGTTCAGGCAGCTGGCGACTTCATTGCACTACAAATGGGGCTAGGCTTCGCCACCTTTTTCTCTCCGGATACCGGCACTAACACCATGATCCTGGCCCGGATACTCTACATGATCACGTTACTTATGTTTCTGGCCATGAACGGCCATTTGGTTGCCCTGGAGATCCTGGTCAATAGCTTTAGTATCTTGCCCATAGGCTCGGGTGTGAATCTTGATGCCTTCGAACTGCTGGCACGCTTCGGTAACACTATCTTCGTATTAGGCTTACAGCTGGCTTTACCTGTCGTCTCAGCCCTACTGATCATCAACCTCTCACTTGGCATTCTCAACCGCTCGGCGCCCCAGCTAACCGTCTTCTCGATCGGTTTTCCCATGTCACTCACAGCCGGCGTTTTCCTGCTGATGGTGCTAATGACCGATCTGGATCGCTATCTGGAGCACTTGTTTGCGATAGGGCTTGGCTTCATGCGTAACCTGCTGACGGCCATGACGCCTCTTGGTTAGCTCCAGCGAAGGTAGCCGTCTTGACAGCCATATCAACGAAAAAGCCCCCTACCGGCTTCTATCTTCCGGGGGGCTTTTTTGGTAAGTAACCTTGTCATCAGAAGCGTTGAGGTAAGAGGCGTTCTGATAACGATCATCTGATCAGGGAGCGTTGTGTTATGACCTCACTGACATGGCTAGTGATATGTCACCACCTACTCCATTTCTCATGCCACTATCCATTCATGCTTGTAGATAGCCGAAATAACCGTCAGATCTGATCAAAGAGTGACATGCCCTGAATATCGGCAAAAGATTTTTGGGCTGCCTGTAAGCCCACCTGGCGCAGACTGTACTCGGAGATCGCCTCCACATAGTCCAGATCAACCAGATCCGAGCGCGTTTGTTCGTAACTCAGCGTACGGTTACTGCTGACCTGGTCCACCACATCCAACTCATTAAGGCGAGCACCTACAGACGCGCGCACAGTGAGCACATTATCCAGGCTGTTATCCAGCTCACGCATCGAGGTGGAAAGCGTATTCTCAAGATCAGCCTGGCGGCCTGGGTCGCCATCAACCGGCGTCTTCATCACATCAATGGCCGACTTGAGCGTAGCAAAGACATCCTGATTGGCGGCGGAACCATCAGCAGGGTTCACATTGATACTATCTCCTCCCGCTGCGTCCGGCGTGCCCTCAAGAGTAATCGACAAGCCTCCGCCGCCGAGTTCAATGCTTTTCCCGCTGGTGTAACTTTCAACAGGCCCCGTTGTAGTGGTGCCATCAGGCTCGGTAGTAACGACCTGATAGTTACTGTCATCAAGGAAGTTGATCTGATACGCGTTATCCCCGTATCCAGGAGCAGAGGCATCGAGACGATTCGGTCCGGAGAAGGTGACGCTGCCATCGCCTGCTGAATCGCGTGCTGCAGTGGCCACATAGCCGGCACCACTGGGGACACTGTTAAAAATGGCATCGCCACTATCAGATACGGGCATGAGCCGTGATGAGTCGATGCGCTCCTCACGGTTGAAGCTGTCACCGATATAGGCCACGTCGCCGCTATCATTCTGCACGAAAGGCGGAGCGTCATCCTGATAGCCACCGAACAGGTAAGACCCGTTGCCATCGGTGGCATTTGCCTGGCCGAGCATGGTGTTATAGATGCCTTCTAGCTCACTGGCCACAGATTGCCTGTCGGCATCGCTCAGTGTGCCGTTAGCTGCCTGCACCAGCAGTGTTTTGGCACTACTGATCGCCTGGCTAGCACTGTTGAGCACACTCTCTTCTTGTGAAAGGGAATTACGGGCGCTGACACGAGAATCGGTATGTTGCTCGGTAATCGATATTGATTGGGAGACACCAACTGCCTGTGAGGCCGCCTGAGGGTCATCCGAAGGATTAACCACCCGGCGGCCACTTGCAATCTGCTGGCCGACGTCAGTGAACTGACTCTGTTGTCGGTTCAGGCTGCTGACACTCTGCTCAAACATTGTCACGGTACTGATACGCATGATTCGAAACTCCTATGATCAGGTCCGCAGGCCGAGAATGGTATCGAACACGGTGGAAGCGGTCTGAATGACCTTGGAATTGGCCTGATAATACTGCTGGTAACGAATCAAGTTGGCCGCTTCTTCATCGAGGTTGACCCCGGATTCCGACTGCTGGACACCGCGCAACTGTTCGGTGAGGCCACTCTGAGCATCGAGATTAACCTGCACGATATTCGTGCGATTCCCCACATCACTGACCATCGACGCATAGGACTCATTCAACGTCGCAGAACCAGCAACCAACTCACTTCCCTGCAAGTCCTGTAGTGCAATCGCATTGCGATTGTCGCCAGTACCGGCACCATTCAGGCCTAGGCTCAGTGTCTGTCCATCCGCCAGATTACCGAGGGTCAATGTCACACCATCAACGGTTATCTCGTCACCAGACTGCACACTGAAGTTCTGAGACGGGCCGGTGTCAGGGTTGGCAACGATATCGAAGTTGCCGCCACCAGCGTCGCTGATGCTAAGTGACCAGGGAGCATTGCCCGAAGCAAGAGAGTTACCGGGGTCGCCCTTAATGGACTCGACGGCCTCTTTATCACCGCTCAATATGCTACCCGCCGCAATCTTGTCGAGATCGCTGATTTCTGTCTGCATGTCACGGCCCGCGCGGCGAACCGGCTGCACTTCGAAACGATCTCCCTGCTGCAGAGACCCTCCATCGAAGGTAATGACCACGCCCCCAAACGTCAGCTCGTTGGTACCGTTGAAGGTAAAATCACTGCCCGCAGTTAGCTCTTCGCCCGAATCTCTACGGGTGATGGTGAAGTCGCCAGCCGCCGTCGGAGTGGCATTCTCGACTCGAATTTCGTAGTCGGTAGCAAGCAGGTTGGCGGTGTCACCAAACGTCGTAGAAGCGACATCGGCAGTACCGTCATTGTCGGAATGCGCATAGGCACGGGGTGAGCCGACGCTGAAGAAAGCCTCGCCGACATTGCCATCGAGATCGATACCAGCCGCATGCTGCTCATTGAAACCAGAGACCAGTGATACCGCGAGCTGGCCGATCTGGTTCTGGGTCTTGTCCAGAGTTTCGCTGCGAAAGTTCATCAGACCACCGAGACTGCCACCCGTAATGCGATCTTCATTGAGCTCCACCATGTTACCGCCGGAATCCTTGTATCCCACCACGGTGCGCTGGGGGTCGGCACTAGAGCTGATCGCCTCAAGTTGGTAGTTGTTGGTACCGGCAACCAAAGGTTGACCGTTAGACAGCGTCACATTGTAAGTGCTGCCGTCCTGAATATTGAGCTTGATATTCAGTCGCTCACTCAGATCGTTCACCAGCTTATCCCGCTGGTTGAGCAAGCTGTTTGGCGCCTCACCGTTCTTGGCTTCGGCCAGGACGATCTCACGGTTAAGTGAAGAAAGCTGCTTAGTGGTGTTATTGATCTGCGTGACTTCATCACCGATTTTGGCATTGATGCCGGTTTGCATGTCCTGGAGATAAGAATCGAAGGATCGCACCTGAGCGCTCAACGTATCGGCCGACCCCAGCACGCCCTGCCGGGCGGCAGGGTCTGAAGGTGAGCCGGACAGATCGCTCATTGCCGAGAAGAAATCCTGCATCAGCGGTGAGAGCCCCGCCTCGTCGTCGGCCAGCAGGTTGTCGATCTGACTGACTTGAGTCTGGTAGGACTCCAAGGCCGTAGAGGTGCTGGTCGCATCATTGAGCTGATCGGCAACGTAGCGATCGAACTGGCGCTGGATATCGCTAACCTGGACGCCACCTGCGGTATTACCCTCGTTGAGGATCGTCAGCTCTCGGTTGTAGCCCGGTGTGTAGACATTGCTGATGTTGTTACTGGTAGTATTCAGGGCATTCTGGGCGGCGTTCAGGCCGCTGAGGCCGATAGAAAACATGCTCATGACGGGGATCCTTTACATCAATAACCAATATATCGGCCGGGGGCCCAGAGACTTGATGGTGGTGCAGGGCAATCGTGCTAGCGTTCACTACCTGAGTTTTCTGCCAGGCTGCGCTGACCCGCAGGCGTCAGCGGACCCAGCGTATCCATGACGGCAATCAATTTATCGGCATAGCGGGGGTCAGTGGCGTAACCGCCTGCCTGCAGGGCTTGGGCAGCCTGCCCAGCATCCGGAGCGGTCAACACACCGGCATAGCGTGGGTTGTCACCGATCAGCCGGGCATAGTCGGTGAAGGCCGCCTCGTAAGAGTCATAGACCCGGAAGCTATCGGTGATCGCCACCCGCTTGCCATCGATCACCTCATGGGTCCGCACGTCAGTCGTCTCACCCTGCCAATCGCTGCCAGCCTTGATGCCAAAGAGGTTGTGGCTGTTGCCGCCGTCTTGAGTAGTAATCGAGTAGCGTCCCCAGCCGGTTTCCAGGGCAGCCTGGGACAGTATCAGTTCGGCAGGCACACCGGTCGTCCGACTCGCCCTCTGTGCGGGCTCTTCGAGCTTGGCCCTGAAGTTCTCGACATGCTCGAGGCGAGAAGCCTCACGAGTCGACTCCTGCTCATAACTGCCAGCCATCTGATCGGCAGGCTCTGCGGTATCACCCGGCAACCTGGCGTCCAATGCATCCAGGAAGCTCTGTGGTGCCGCGGAACGGTCTGTACCTTGGGTTCTCGCCGCGTTTTGCGCTTTTGAACGGACCACCTGTTGCAGCGGCTCGCCGCGGGGAATGCCCGAAATCAGGCTATCACTGCGGGTATCAACGGTACGCCGGGCGCCACCGAGCTGTTCCTCCAGCATCTCGGCCAGACCAAAGCCCTGACCGGAAAGGTGCTGCGACCATTGCTGATCGAGCAGGGAGGTAAACATTTCGGTTTGCTTGCTGTTTAGAAGATCACTCTGGGGGATCGCATCGCGCATGCTGGTCATCATCTTCTGCAAGAACAGGGCCTCGAACTGCTTGGCCGCCGCCTGCCTACCGGCATCCTCGTCCACGCGCGCCGTGTTCTTCAGGCGCTGCAGCCCTTGCATATCAAGGGCAAACTGACCGCTCATGTCCTGAATCGTCATTAGATGATCTCCAACTCGGCGCGCAGAGAACCAGCAGCCTTGAGGGCCTGAAGAATAGACATCAGATCCTGGGGTGACGCCCCAAGCGCATTGAGTGCATCCACGACCTCGGTCAGATCGGCACCCTCAACCTCTCGCAGATAGGCCTCCTGCTGCTGAATCCCGATATTGGTATTCGGCACGACGGCTGTCTGGCCGCCCTGACTCAAGGCATTGGGCTGACTGACCTGGAAGTCGGTATCGATGATGATCGACAGACTGCCATGAGCCACCGCCGCATGCCGCAGCGTTACGCGACTGTTCATGACCACCGATCCCGTGCGCGCATTAAGGACCACTTTGGCGGCCGCTTCACGCGGGGTGATGTCCACGTTCTCTACCCGCGCCATGAAGCCGACCCGCGCATTGTCGTTTAAAGGCCCCTGTAGCTGAATGACGCGGCCATTGAGCGCAGAGGCCACCGGGCGCCCAAACTCCATGTTGATCGCCGTCACGGCGCGCTGGGCCGTGCCGAAATCCGTCTCCTTGAGCAACAGTTCCAGCATTCCCCCCTGGCGGCCAAGTTCGAGCGGCACCTGGCGTTCGACCAGCGCGCCCCCCGGAATGCGCCCACTGGCCTGCTGATTGATCTGGACACTGCTGCCACCGGCCTGGGCACCGACGCCAGAAACCAGCAAGTTACCCTGCGCCATGGCGTAGGTCTGTCCATCGGCGCCCTTTAGAGGGGTCATCAACAGAGTTCCGCCGCGCAGGCTTTGCGCGTTACCCACTGAGGACACCACGATGTCGAGCTCTTGGCCCTGGCGTGCGAAGGCCGGCAGTTTGGCCGTGACCATCACGGCCGCCACGTTGCGCAGCTGGAGGTTAGTACCCTGAGGCACCGTGATCCCCAACTGAGACAACATGTTGGTCAGGCTCTGACTGGTGAAAGGCGCCTGGGTGGTCTGGTCGCCAGTGCCATCAAGCCCAACGGCCAAACCGTAACCGACGAGAGCGTTATCACGCACACCGGCAAAATCAGACAGCTCACGCAGCTGCTCGGCACGTGCAGACAGCGCCCAAACCAGCAGCAGGGCAAGCAACAGGCCTTGCCGAAGAACACAAAACTCTCGAGAAACGAAAAATGCACGCATCATTCAGGCCTTGCCAAGGAAGTCGGATAACACCTAGAACGGCGAAATATTGAGGAAAATACGCTGCAGCCAACCCATGTGCTGCGCCTCGTTGATATAGCCGTCGCCCACATACTCGATACGCGCATCGGCGACCTGAGTCGAAGGCACGGTATTTTGTCCGCTAATAGTGCGAGGGTTCACCACGCCGGAGAAGCGTATGAACTCGGTCCCCTGGTTGATGGCGATCTGCTTTTCACCCCTCACTCGGAGGTTACCGTTGGACATGACATCCAATACCGAGACGGTAATGGTGCCGGTAAACGTATTGTTGGCCTCGGACCCGCCGCCGCCGGTGAAGTCGCTATTTCCGGAAAGGTCGAACCCATATTCGGCCAACTTATCGAGCGCATCGGGTGCGTTATCGATGGTCAGTCCGGCAGAGCCGGAACGATCCGCATTACTTTGCGAGTTCTTGCTGGCACTGACTTCTTCATCGAGCACGATCGTCAGAATGTCGCCGATCGCTCTAGGCCTGCGATCTTCAAAAAGCGGCTGATAGGCGTAGCCAGCGTTTGTTTGATAGATGGAGCCGTTGGGCTCGGGCGGCCGCGGTTCGGCGATGTTGATCTGTTCCTGCTCGCCCACCACCGATGCTCGCGGCAGCTGTGCACAGCCAGAGACCAGCAAGCACAGCACCACCACCAAAGCCCAGAGTCGGACCGGCATACACCCCTTGAACATCATGACCGCCCCTTGGTTACAGCTGTGCCAGCCGGCTCAGCATTTCATCGGACGTCTTGACTGCCTTGCTGTTGATCTCATAGGCCCGCTGGGTCTGGATCATGCTGACCATTTCTTCAACGACATTGACGTTGGAGGTTTCCACATAGCCCTGATAAATCGTGCCCAAGCCATTGGCACCGGGGATATTCTCGTTACGAGGCCCTGAGGATGCGGTCTCAAGGTATTGGTTTTCCCCGATACTCTCGAGACCAGCCGGGTTAACGAAGCTTGATAGAGTCAGCTGACCAATTTCACGATTGCCTGCCACACCGGGCTCGGTAACCGAGACGATACCGTCCTGACCGATGCTCACCGAAAGCGCATTGTCCGGGATCACAATCGCCGGCTGAACGGGATAACCGCTCGAGGTCACCATCTGGCCGTTGGCATCGAGCTGAAAACTGCCATCGCGGGTATAGGCCGTAGTGCCATCGGGACGCAATACGTTAAAAAAACCGTTGCCGTTGATCGCCAGGTCGCGGGAGTTCTCAGTTTGCTCCATTCCCCCTTGGCTATGCAGTCGCTCGTTGGCAACCGGACGCACACCACTACCTACCTGCAGTCCCGAAGGCAAAGAGTTCTGAGCATCGTTCTGCGCGCCCGGCTGACGCAGGTTCTGATACATAAGATCTTCGAAAACGGCACGAGATTTCTTGAACCCGTTGGTACTGACGTTGGCCAGGTTGTTCGAGATGACGTCCATCTGAACCTGTTGAGACTCGAGTCCCGTCTTGGCGGTCCACAATGATCGAATCATGATGTTCTCTCCTGAAACAGTTCGCCTGAAGTTAAGCCGCTATCAACTGATCGACAGCAGGCTCGTGGCACGCTGAGCATTCTCGTCGGCGCTGGTGATGACCTTCATCTGCATTTCGAAGCGCCGCGCCGTATCGATCATCGACACCATCGATTCGATCGCACTGACGTTACTACCTTCCAGCGCACCGGAGGCAACTCGGACATCCTCGTCACGACCCAGCACTTGTGCCTGACCGTTGGGCCCAGAACGAAAGAGGCCATCCTCGCCACGTGTCAGGCCGGCATCACCGGGAGTGACGAGCTTCAGGCGTCCAACATTGACGATGGCATCGGGGTTTTGGCCGGCGCCAATCGCACTGATGGTACCGTCCCCCCCCACGGCAAGTTTGGCTTCCAGAGGAACGGCGATGGGCCCGCCGTCGCCCAACACGGGACGTCCACCACTGGTCAGTACGCCGTTACCGTCTATCTGTAGGTCGCCGCGGCGGGTATAGGCTTCATTGCCACCCGCATCCTGAACGGCAAGCCAGCCATCACCCCGAATCGCGACGTCGAGGTCGCGGCCGGTGGCGTTGACAGGGCCGGGGCTAAAGTCCGACCCCGGCGTGCTGGCCGCCACCGAGGCTCGCGTATCCAGAACGCCATCACCCTGAACCGGCACGGCTCGCATGGCATGAAGCTGCGCACGAAACCCCGAGGTCGAAGCGTTGGCCAGGTTATTGCTGACCACGGTCTGCTGCTGAAGACTCTGGCTGGCACCGCTCATGGCGGTATATAGCATGCGGTCCATTATCGGCTCATCCTCACCCGTTAACGCAGGTTAACCGCGCTCTGCAGAATCTCATCCTGGACCTTGATGGTCTGGGAGTTGGCCTGGTAGGCCCGTTGCGCGACGATCATGTCGACCAGCTCGGAGGCCATATCAACGTTGGAGGTCTCGACCGCACCAGATGTCACGCTGCCCAGCACCCCGGTCCCCGGCTGCCCGACCAGCTCACCGCCAGACGCAGCGGTCTCGGTCCAGGCGTTGTCACCGGCGGACTTCAGGCCTTCCGGATTACGGAAGTTGGCCAGGGCAATCTGCCCCGCGGCCTGGGACTGCTCGTTGGAGAAATTACGCACGATGCTGCCATCGTCTTCGATCTGGATGCCCACCAGCGTACCGGCGGTATAGCCATTCTGTGTCAGCTGGTCATTGGTCGAGTCTTTGGAAAACTGCGAGGTCCCAGCGAGATTGAGCTGCACCCCAGCCATGTCAGCTGCCCCCCCACCAAGCTGAGCAGCAGTAAAGGTGAAGTTGGTAGCGTCATCTCCAGGCGTCCCGTTGACACCGCTCAGGGCACCACTGGAATCGAACTCAAGGGTAAACTGATTCTCGTCTGCGACGGGCAAAGCACCATCATCATTGATGCGGCCATCGAGCGCGACGTTGCCCTGCCATTGATTCGCTCCGGTTTTCTGGTAGTAGACCGTCACGTTGCGCGAATTACCCAGCGAGTCGAAGGTCGTGAAGCTGTTGGAGTAGTGATAGTCGATATCCAGCGTATCGTCGGGTGCAGCAAGCCCCGTATCCACCGTCGCCGTTTCCAACTGGTCGGGATCGCCTGGGGTAGAGCTGGCATCCAGGTTATAGACGGCATTGATCTGGGTGGTCGACTGGGCTGGCATACCGGCCGCCGGCACTCTCAACACCTCGGGCTGGCCGCCGGCCACTACATCCGAGAAGGGATCGTTAGGGTCCGAGAGCCCGTAACCCATGAGCTGTGCGCCCTGGGCATTCACTAGGTAGCCATCGGCGTCCATGGTCAGCTGTCCGTTGCGCGAATAGACCGTTTCGCCATTCTGCTGCATACGGAAAAAGCCTTCGCCGCTGATGGCCAGATCCAGCTCACGACTGGTGCTTTCAATGTTGCCGTCGCTGAAATCCTGCCGCACGTCCGAAACCTGTGTCCCAAGGCCCACATCGGCATTGGCGAAGACATCAGCAAACAGAGTGGTGGACGACTTGAAGCCAACGGTCTGGGAGTTGGCGATGTTATTGCCCAAGGTGTTCAGGTTGGCCTTGGCGGCATTCAGGCCACTCAGCGCTTGTGAAAAGCCCATGGTTCATTTCCTTTGTAGCGATGTGAAGATGCGATATGAGAGACGGGTACTTGTTCTTAACCAGTGTTTAAACCGGATAGCCTGGGCCGAATAAAACTCGCTGAGCCTCAGACCGAGGGATTCACAGGATCTGCTTGACGTCATTCAGGCCGATCTGTCCATAGACGGCGCCGAGGTCAAGCAGAACACCTCCGCTTTCCTGAGGCGTCACCGCCCCCACCTGTGCATAGTTAAGGGCCTGGGAACCGATGGGCTTTTCATCGCGTGTCGCCTGCAAGGACACGTTATAGGCACCGTCAGGCGCCAGCTCACCCGAGGACAGCTGGCCATCCCAGGAAATATTCGATACGCCGGCCTTGGCGCTACCCGCGTCATACTGGTCGACGACCTGACCGCTGCCGTTGGTAATGGTCACGCGCACGTTATCGGCGGGCTGATCAAGCTCAATGCCAATGGGCGTGGTGGTCACCTTTCCATCCACCTGACTGGTCAGCACCTTGTTGCCCGGCACCATCACGCCAGAGCCGACCAAGCCGGCTGCTTCAAGCGCCCTGCCCTGGTCAATCTGATCTGTGATGGAAGAGAGTGTGGTGTTGAGTTTCTCGATGCCGCTTACGGTATTGATCTGCGCCAGCTGCGAGGTCATCTCAGCATTCTCCATGGGGTTCATGGGATCCTGATTTTTCAGCTGAGTTACCAGCAATGTCATGAACCGATCGTTGAGATCGTCAGATTCACGATTAGCGGCTGCCTTGCCGGCTTGCCCGACGGTGCCGTTGACACTATTCAGGACATTCGAATCGATGCTAGTAGCCATATAATCAGCTCTCTCCCAGGGTCAGCGTTTTGGTCATCAGCTGTTTACTGGTATTCATTACTTCGACATTCGCCTGGTAGGAACGTGACGCCGAGATCATGTTGACCATCTCATTGGTAGGATCCACGTTGGGCATGGTCACGTAGCCATCATCATCCGCAAGCGGGTGCTCAGGGCGATATTCCATGCGCATCGGCGAAGGGTCATCCACGACGCCGGAGACACGCACACCACCGACCTCAGAGCCCCCCTGCTGCTGGGCTTCAAACCAGACTTGCTTGGCTCTGTAAGCCTCACCGTCGGGACCTGCCACGCTATCCGCATTGGCGAGATTGCTGGCGGTCACGTTCATCCGCTGCGCCTGCGCGCTCATGGCGGAGGCGGATATATCAAAGATTGAGAACATCGACATGCTACGCTCACTCCTAGGGCTCGGGGCAGCCATCAGTCAGATGGTCATTCCGATTGCATGGATGACTTGAGGCCCCGGATACTGCTGTTCAGCATCGACAGGGAGGCTTGATAGCGGACAGCGTTATCAGCGAACTCCGCCCGCTCACGATCCATATCGACCGTATTACCATCGAGGCTTGGCTGGGCCGGCACGCGATACATCAGGTCATGCACCTTGCTGCCCGAAGAGCCGTGACCTTCAATGTGACCCGCAGAGGTGGTGGACAGAGCGAGACCGCTCTGACTCGCGCCACCACCCTCCATCGCCCGCGACAGCTCCTGCGAAAAATCAAAGTCGCGGGCCTTGTAATTAGGCGTATCGGCGTTGGCAATGTTGCTGGTCAAGACCTCATGCCGCTGTTGGCGAAGGTTGAGGACTTCCTGCTGGAAGTTCAGCGCCGACCCAAGCTTATCGATCATTTGTGCACCCACAATCGCGAAATGGGGAAATGTTGAGAGTGAAGAATAGCGATGCCCCCGTCATCTCAAAGGATCAAACAGACCCGCATTTCGCACCCAATTCCGTTATTGACCTGACCGGCAGCCGAGTAGAATTGGCCCAGATCAGATATCCAGCCTCCTTGAGTCAGTGATTGCCATGCCCCAAACGCCCTGCAAGCCTGTCTCTCGATTTCGCATCGCGAGCGAATCTCGCAAGAGAAGCCTGCGCTTCGCCCTGTCGCTATGTCTCCTGATGTGGATAGCGATGACAGCGGCACCTGCGCTCGCGCAGAATCAAGCGCTAAACCAGGATCAAGCATTAGTAGAAGCCGTAAAACGCTTTCTGCTGGATCAAGCGCCCGAGGACGCCGAAGAGATCAGGGTCGAGGTGTTTCCGCCTTCTGCACAATTCGCTGCCTGTTCATCACCACGCCCCTTCTTACCCAATAGAAACCAGCGCCAATGGGGTCGCGTCTCGGTAGGCGTCGAGTGTGCAGGTGCTCAGGATCGCTACCTTCAGGCAGAGGTGGAAGGCATCGGCAGCTATGTCACGGCTGCCGAACGCATCGAGACCGGCACGGTCATCGATCAAGGCATGCTGACCATGCGCAAGGGAAGCCTGGGCCGCCTGCCATCCGGCACGATTCGCCATGCGGATGAGGCAATTGGCATGCTGACCAGGCGCACGATCACCTCGGGCTCGACCCTGCGAGAGCACCAACTGCGCAGCGTTCCGCTGGTCGAACAACGCCAGTCCGTATCGGTGGAGGCTCAAGGCAGCGGGTTCCGCATCTCGCGGGAAGGCGAGGCACTGGAGGATGGAGGCATGGGAGATGAGGTTAGAATTCGCCTCTCACGACGTGAGATCATTACCGGCAAAGTTATTGGGTCCGGTCGCGTCGCCGTCGATTTCTAAAGGCATCTTGCGGCACCGGCAAAAAAAGACCGCTACGATTAAAGATACCGCCCACCTGGCCGATACCATGGGCAAGCACCACTGACGAGGCCGCTCCCTTGAAAATCGACAGCTCACAGTCTCTGACCCGCCTACAGCAGACGGATCAGACCACGACAGGCAAGCCCGCTCCCGCCGGCAACGCACAGGCATCGGCAACGCCGACCTCTGCATCAATCGCCCACCTGAGCCAGGGCAGCCAGAATGTCAGCGGAGACATCGACACCGCACGGGTCGAAGAACTCCGCCTTGCCATCAGCGAAGGCCGCATGGAAATCGACGCCGACAAGATCGCCGACGGCCTCATCGCTAGCGTCCAGGATATCCTCAACGGTGAGTCTTCATGAGTTTGAGAGAATCTCTCGAACGCCAGCGGCAGCGCATCGCTTCACTGGAAGCACTCTTGAACAATGAGCGACAGGCATTGTTCGAAGGCCGTGTCGACGGTGAGTTGCTCAATCGCATTGCCGCCGACAAGCAGGAAATGCTGACCCAGATTGAGCGCTTCGAGACCCAGCGCAACCAGGTACAGCAACGCCTTGGCTATGGCGCGGGCCTTGAAGGCGCTTCCAGGGCTGCCGCTGATGCAGACTGCCTTTCCGTCTGGCAAGCATTGCTGGAAGACGCTCAACGCACGGCACGTCTCAATGCCATCAACGGCGGCATGATTCGCCAGCGCCTCGAGCAAAATCAGCGCATGCTCAATGCGCTGCGCGAGGCAGCAGGCAATAGCTTATATGGTCCCAATGGCCAGTCTGAACCCCGCCGCAGCCTGGTGTCCTCACGCGCCTAACGCCCTATTCCTCCCGCTTCCCCCCCCCTTGACTACCACACCCCAAGTGATGGCAGCCTCGCCTCGACGCCATACAACGATGCTCCATGCGCGATTGGTATAACGCACTATGCTCATGTAGTGAGCTCTACTAAACAGACACGAAACCTTGTTGCTGTTGCTGTTGCTGTTGCTGTTGCTGTTGCTGAAATAGCCACTCATGGACCGAGTGCGACCGCCAGAAACCAGGGAGGCCCACCATGCCCGACTGCCCGCGCATCCTTAATCGACTGATGCTTTTGCTCTGCCTACTGTGGCTGGCCACATCACCCTCAATGGCAGACGACTGTCCAGACTGGTCACGCCCCGCAGCTAAAAGCGCTATCGACACCCTTGGGAAACGCCTTGCTGAATGGAGCGACGCCTATTACCGCGACGGGGAACGCCTGGTCGATGATGCCACCTATGATCAGGCTCAACGGCACTACCGTCAGTGGCAAGCCTGCTTCGATATTCAAACACTCGAGACCTCAACCGCTCCCGCAGCGGACTCAACCCTTCGGCACCCCTACCCCCTGACGGGGCTCAATAAGCTCGACGACCTAGCCGCGCTTCATGATTGGATGGCACAGCGCCGAGAACGGGCACTATGGGTTCAACCCAAGGTCGATGGCGTCGCCGTCACCCTGGTTTATGAGTCCGGCGAGCTCACGCGAGTGATTAGCCGCGGCAATAACGTCAGGGGGCAGGATTGGCGCAACAAGGCCCAGGCCATTGCTGGCATTCCCAAGCAGCTGCCTGCACCGACACCGGCTCGAGCAACCCTGCAAGGCGAGCTCTATCTCCGCCTCAAGGATCACATCCAGGCCGACTCAGGCAGCGCCGGCGCCCGCAGCGCCATTGCCGGACTCATGGCAAGGAATACACTGAGCACTGATGCAGGTGCTGAGATAGGCCTCTTCGTGTGGGGCTGGCCGGATGGCCCCAGAGACATCGAAACACGGCTAAGCCGACTCGCCGACTGGGGCTTCACCGACAGCGCGCGCTTCAGCAAAGCTGTTGACTCGGCACAGGCAGTCGCCAAAACCAGGCAGCGCTGGTATCGCGAGCCGGCCCCCTTTGCCACCGACGGCGTGGTGATTCGTCAATCGCACCGGCTGGCCCAAACAACACCTACTCGTGAAGCAGCCACCACACCACCCGACTGGGCCATCGCCTGGAAACACCCCTCACGCAGCGCTCACGCCCTGGTCACAGGCATCGATTTCACCATCGGTCGCACTGGGCGAATCACTCCCCTTCTCGAACTGCAACCCGTCGAGCTGGACGACCGTGAAATCAGTCGCGTCAGTCTTGGCTCACTAGACCGCTGGCAGGAGGCAGACGTACGTCCCGGCGACCAGGTCATCATTCAGCTGGCCGGTGGTATCATTCCCCAATTCGAGCAGATGCTGGTTCGCATACAGCCACGCCCCGCCGTGTCGCCTCCAGACCCAGCCACCTATGACACCCTGAGTTGCCTGCGGCTCAGCGACGGTTGTCGTGAGCAGTTTCTCGCCAGGCTAACTTGGCTATCCGGGGATCAAGGGCTCGACATGGCAGGCATTGGCGAGGGCAGTTGGGCAACGCTAATCGACGCCGGCCTGGTGCAAGGCCTCAGCGACTGGCAGACCATCGAGGAGGGGCAGCTGCGCGAACTTCCAGGGGTCGGCGAGGCGCGCGCCGCTCAGTGGCTTGATGCCTTTCATCCAGCAGGTGGCTGGCGGCTGAGCACCTGGCTCAAGGCGCTAGGCATGCCTCCCGCCGCGGACGACAGCCTGACGCCAGTCACGGACCTGCCAGCCCTTCAAGCACGATCGATAAAAGACTGGACAACTTTCGATGGCATAGGCCCCGTGACCGCGCAAGAACTCCGCGCCTTCTTCCAGCATCCGGAGATCCGGCGCCTGCTAACAGCTAGCCTCAACCATTCATAACAATCGCTCATAACACCAGCTTATAACGTTCGGCCGAAGCGCTGGACGCACAAACGCAGACTAAAACCACTGGCATTAACCAGCACGCTTGGCGGCGCACCCGCGCAAAGGAATACAGCAAGTACAGCAACAGAACGCAACAAGACCTGCACCAACGACCGGAAACGGTCGGCACATAGGGTCTAATTCAGACAGAAGCTAAGGCTCGACAAGCAAGCAAGACTAATCTAAGAGAGAACGAGCCCAGAAAGAGCACGCTAATAGAGCAGAAGAAGGATTATCCAAAACCGCAAACAACAGCAGAAATGGCTCCCCGAACAGGACTCGAACCTGTGACCCAATGATTAACAGTCATTTGCTCTACCAACTGAGCTATCGGGGAACAACTACATACTTACTGCTTTGTGCTTGCCGTACGATACATGGCGTATCTGGCAGGATTGACGCGCCGCGTCATTGATCGATCAGGGTAGGGATGGCTCCCCGAACAGGACTCGAACCTGTGACCCAATGATTAACAGTCATTTGCTCTACCAACTGAGCTATCGGGGAATGACCCTATCGATCGTGATGTTCAGTGTGGCTCCCCGAACAGGACTCGAACCTGTGACCCAATGATTAACAGTCATTTGCTCTACCAACTGAGCTATCGGGGAATGACCGGAACACGCGACGTAGTATAAGGATTGGCAGCGCAAGGTCAAGGCCGGTCTGTAAATTCGCACCATAACCCATGGCGAATCAATTACCTGACGCCACAAACAAGCCGGAATCAGTGATGAACCTGATTGAGACCCCACAAACAAAACAGGCCCACACCATGGGTGTGGGCCTGCTGTCTTGATTCTTGGTGGCTACGCCCTGATTCGAACAGGGGACCCCATCATTATGAGTGATGTGCTCTAACCAGCTGAGCTACGTAGCCACACCGCTACCGAAGGCTTAGCGCTCGGCAACGGGGGCGTATTATGCATACCCCCGTTACGCTTGGCAAGCCTAAAGATGAGAGCGGGCCGGTTTAAATATCCAGCGCCTGCTTCACCGCGGCCAGACCGGGCTCACCGTCGACGGTGGTAACGCCCTCGAGCCAACCATCAAGGACTGCCGGATTGGCCTGCAGGTAGGCGCGTGCAGCCTCGCGCGGCTTTTCCCCGTCATCCATGATGGTGCCCATCAGCTGGTTTTCCATCTCAAGGGTAAAGGTCAGGTTGTTGAGAAGCGTCCCGACATTGCCGCATTCCTGCGCATAGTTGGCGCGGGTATTGGTATAAACGGTTGCACCACCCAGGTTGGGGCCGAAGTAGTCATCGGCGCCTTCAAGGTAGGCAATATCGAAGTTGGTGTTCATCGGGTGCGGTTCCCAGCCCAGGAACACCATCCAGTCTTCGCGGCTGGAGCGCGACTTCAGCTCAGCCAGCATGCCCGCTTCACTGGAATCGATCAGCTCCCAGTCACCCAGGCCAAAGGCTTCGTCATCGATCATGTCCTGGATCAACATGTTGCCGTCGTTGCCGGCTTCGATGCCGTAGATCTCGCTATCGAACTGTTCGGCATGATCGGCCAGATCCGCCACACTGGTAACGCCAGCGTCATAGACATACTGCGGCACCGCCAGGGTGTACTTGGCACCCTCGAGGTTGGCGTTCAGACGATCCACCGAGCCCTGCTCGACGTAGGGGTCACTGATCGACGCCATTGACGGCATCCAATTGCCCAGGAACACATCAAAGTCGCCGTTTTTCATGCCGGAGTAGGCGATCGGCACTGAGACCGTATCAACCCGGGTATCGTATCCCAGTGCATCGAGCACCTCGGAGGTCAGGGCGGTCGTCGCGGTGATGTCGGTCCAGCCAACCTCAGCGAAACGCACGTTCTGGCAGGATTCCGGTGCAGCCGCCTGGCTCTGTGTCGCCGCCAGGGTCAGCGCGCCGGCGCTCAGGGCCATCAGGGACATCTTGAGAGTCGGGATCGTCTTGGACATAGGGATCGAACCTCTTATTGGTCTAAAAAAAGGAATGACTGAGCGACGAAGCAGGGACGTGCGCGACATCGCCTGCTACATGGCCAGACACCCCCGGATCATAGGCCGAGTTGGCCGACATCTTTTTATTGATTGAACGTTCAATAAAAAAGATGCATACTTAACACCATAGAGCATTTGCCCTCCCCTGCCCACCCGGTATGCGGCGGGGCCAAACAGAAGAGGAGTCACCACGGTGCCGAAAGTTGGAATGGAACCCATCCGCCGCCGTCAGCTGATTCAGGCCACCATGGAGGCCATTGACGAAGCCGGCCTGGCCGATGCCACAGTGGTACGCATCGCCCGCCTGGCAGGTGTCTCGGCAGGCATCATCAGCCACTATTTCGGCGGCAAGGATGGGCTGCTGGAAGCCACCATGCGCCAGATCCTGAAAGACCTGGGGGATGCGGTTCATCAGCGCCGCCAGGGGCTTCCCAAACATGCCCCGCGAGCGCACATGCGCGCCATCATCGACGGCAACTTCGACCGCAGCCAGGTCAGCCAGTCGGTGATGAAGACCTGGCTGGCCTTTTGGGCCAGTAGCATGCACCGCACCTCTCTGCATCGACTGCAGCATGTCAACGATAGACGGCTATATTCCAATCTCTGCCATCAGTTCAGGCAGTGCCTGCCAAAGCAGCAGGCCCGTGAGGCCGCTGGCGGGCTGGCCGCCATGATCGATGGCCTCTGGCTGCGCGGCGCTCTGGCGCCCGAAGGCCTCGATGTAGATCGTGCCCGCAAGCTTGCCTACGACTACCTGGACGAGAAACTTGCCCACGGCGCAGAGCGCAGTTCGCTGCGCAGGGCCTAACGCACATTCTAAGGAGGTTCTCATGACGACACTTCCCACTCAGCAACTCTATATCAACGGAAAGCTGACCGACGCCACCTCCAGCGAGACCTTCACCGTCACCAATCCGGTCGATGGCTCGCTGCTCGCCACCATCCAGCAGGCCTCTCAGGCCGACGTGGATGCCGCCGTGGCCGCCGCCCGCGAAGGGCAGAAGATATGGGGTGCCATGAGCGGCATGGAGCGCTCGCGCATTATGCTCAAGGCCGTCGCACTCCTGAGAGAGCGTAACGACGAGCTAGCCGAACTCGAGACACGCAACACCGGCAAGCCGATCAGCGAAACCGCAGCGGTCGATATCGTCACCGGTGCCGACGCCCTCGAGTACTTTGCCGGCCTGGCACCCGCCATCGAAGGCACGCAGATCCCGCTGCGCGAAGATTCTTTCGTCTACACCCGTCGCGAACCGCTGGGCGTGATCGGCTCGATCGGCGCCTGGAACTACCCGATCCAGATCGCTTGCTGGAAGGCCGCTCCGGCGCTGGCCGCCGGCAACGCCGTGGTCTTCAAGCCCAGCGAAGTGACGCCGCTGACCACCATGAAACTTGCCGAGATCTTTACCGAAGCCGGCCTACCCGCTGGTGTCTTCAACGTGGTGCAGGGCGATGGCCGCGTCGGCCAGATGCTGACCGCCCACCAGGGCATCGACAAGGTGTCCTTTACCGGTGAGGTCGCTACCGGCAAGAAAGTCATGTCCGCCTCGGCAAGCTCGAGCCTCAAGGACGTGACCATGGAACTCGGCGGCAAGTCCCCGCTGATCGTCTTCGAAGACGCCGACCTTGATCGCGCTGCCGATGCGGCGATGATGGCCAACTTCTATTCCAGCGGCCAGATCTGCACCAACGGCACTCGGGTGTTCGTGCATGCAAGCATCAAGGAAGCGTTCGAAGCCAAGCTCATCGAGCGCGTTGCCCGCATCAAGGCCGGCGACCCGATGGACCCGGCGGTCAACTTCGGCCCGCTGGTCAGCTTCGAGCATCAGGAGAAAGTCCTGTCCTACATCGCACTGGGCAAGGAAGAAGGCGCTCGCGTGCTGATCGGCGGCGAAGCCTGGGACCAGGGCGACGCCAATGGAGTCGAGTGGGCGAAAGGCGCCTGGGCGGCCCCGACCGTATTCACCGATTGCACCGACGAGATGCGCATCGTGCGTGAGGAAATCTTCGGCCCGGTGATGTCCGTGCTGGCCTTCGACGATGAGGACGAAGTGATCCGCCGCGCCAACGATACCGAGTACGGCTTGGCCGCAGGCGTCTTCACCGAGAACCTGAACCGTGCGCACCGCAGCATCCATCGCCTTGAGGCTGGCATCTGCTGGATCAACACCTGGGGTGACTCCCCCGCCGAGATGCCGGTGGGCGGCTACAAGCAGTCCGGCGTAGGCCGTGAGAACGGCATTTCGACCCTGGATCACTACACCCAGATCAAGTCCGTGCAGATCGAGATGGCTCCCTTCGAATCGGTGTTCTGATACGCCTCTGACGTAATCCCGGAAACGGCACCACTACCGCCTGCCATGCCCCGATGGGGCATGGCACGGCATCTTGCGTCTCATCACCGTGACGCCGCCGTTTGCGCACATCACCCAAGCGTTACGTTCACCACCCCCATTCACTGAATCAGGAGGGCTTGTCGATGACACAGCCTAAAGAGTTCGATTACATCATCGTTGGCGCTGGCTCAGCCGGCAATGTGCTCGCCACCCGACTGACCGAGGACGCCAACGTCTCGGTGCTGCTACTCGAAGCCGGTGGCAAGGATCATCGCTTCGACTTCCGCACTCAGATGCCGGCGGCTCTCGCTTACCCGCTTCAGGGTAAGCGGTACAACTGGGCCTTTGAGACCGACCCCGAGCCGCACATGGACAACCGTCGCATGGAATGCGGTCGTGGCAAGGGCCTCGGCGGCTCCTCACTGATCAACGGCATGTGCTACATCCGCGGCAACGCCCTTGACTATGATAACTGGGCCAAGGGTGCCGGCCTCCAGGACTGGACCTACGCCGACTGCCTGCCTTACTTCCGCAAGGCCGAGACCCGTGATATCGGCCCCAACGACTACCACGGCGGTGACGGCCCGGTCGCAGTGGCAACCCCGAAGAAAGGCAATAATCCGCTCTATCACGCCTTCATCGATGCCGGTGTCGAGGCCGGCTATCCGCGTACCGAGGACGTCAACGGCTACCAGCAGGAAGGCTTCGGCCCGATGGACCGTTTCGTAACCCCCAAGGGGCGTCGCGCTTCCACCGCCCGCGGTTACCTGGACACCGCCAAACAGCGTTCCAACCTGACCATCGTCACCCGGGCCACCACCGATCGTATTCTCTTCGAGGGCAAGCGTGCGGTGGGCGTCAGCTACCAGCACAAGGACCAGACCATTGAGGTTCGCGCCCATCGCGAGGTTCTGGTGTGCTCCGGTGCCATCGCATCGCCGCAGCTGCTTCAGCGCTCCGGCGTCGGCAATGCCGAACTGCTCAAGCAGTTCGATATCCCCGTGGTTCATGACCTCAAGGGCGTGGGCGAGAACCTCCAGGACCACCTGGAGATGTACATCCAGTACGAGTGCAAGAAGCCGATCTCCCTGTACCCGGCGCTGAAATGGTACAACCAGCCGAAGATCGGCCTGGAGTGGATGCTCAATGGCACCGGCATTGGCGCCAGCAACCAGTTCGAGGCGGCCGGTTTCATCCGTTCAAGCGATGACGAGAAGTGGCCGAACCTGCAGTACCACTTCCTGCCGATTGCCATCAACTATAACGGCACCAGCGCCATTCAGGCCCACGGTTTCCAGGCGCATGTCGGCTCAATGCGTTCGGAAAGCCGCGGTCGCGTGCAGTTGACCTCTCGCGACCCCAAGGCCGCGCCGAGCATCCTGTTCAACTACATGTCCACCGACAAGGACTGGCAGGAGTTCCGTGACGCCATCCGCCTGACTCGCGAGATCATCGCCCAGCCTGCCATGGACGAGTTCCGTGGTCGCGAGTTAGCCCCTGGCCCAGACGTGCAGTCCGATGCCGAGCTTGACGCCTTCGTGCGCGAACATGCCGAGACCGCCTACCACCCCTGTGGCACCTGCCGCATGGGCGAAGGCGAGGACGCCGTGGTCGATGGCGCCGGCCGCGTACACGGCCTCGAGGGTCTGCGGGTGGTGGACGCTTCGCTGTTCCCGCTGATCCCCACAGGCAACCTCAACGCGCCGACGATCATGCTGGCCGAAAAAATGGCCGACAAGATCCGTGGCCGTGCGCCCCTGAGCCGCTCCGAAGCGCCCTACTACGTCGCTGAAGATACACCGGCCCAGGCAGCGCCCAAATATCGCTTGAAATAGCGCCGAAGCGTTAGCCATGCATGTGTCTAAAAGCCCCGGAAGGTTAGGCCTGCCGGGGCTTATTTTTTGCTTCTTTTCAATGAGTCCCCACCTGCCACACCTCGCCTCAAAAAAGCTACCAAGAGCACAACACACTCGCAGCATTCTCACCTTTCATCTGATTAGTTGATTAATACTTTCAGTATTAGGTTTCTAATATATTAATGTATTAGAAAAACCACATCATCTAGAAATTGACGCTCTACCCGGCGAGTGCCAGTATGAGTCCGAGCGTAAACAAACGTTACCAAACGTATCTGCTCACTCCATCGTCGAGCCAGTGGATGGAATTACGACGATATCTCATCGTTTTACAGCAAGGGTGATAAAAATGAAGAAACTTCTCCTCTCCGCAAGCATTATGGCCATCATGTCTACTCCGGTCCTGGCGGATAGCAATGAAGTCTATATGGATCAGCTCGGCGTTAGTAACAGCTTTTACTCAGATCAAAGCGGATACGGAAACACCATCGGCGGGTCCCGTTATGCGGCCACTCAGGATGGTCGCAGCAACTACGCAGACCTAGACCAGTCTGGTAGTTACAACGGCATCGACCGATTCATGCAAGATGGTAACTATAACCGCGCAGACATCGACCAAGTCGGCTACGGCAACGATTCAAACACCTACCAAAAAGGCGATGGTAACCAGACTAACGTCGCTCAATATTGGGTCGATAACGAATCTAACACCAAGCAAATCGGTGACAACAACCTGATTAACGCGACTCAAAGTGGTTACCGCAACGATATTAATGCAGAGCAGCGCGGCGATGATAACACCATCGAAGCAGTTCAGCTCGTAGATAGCAACAGCCTTACTGCCAAGCAGTTCGGCACCGACAACATGCTGACCTCATATCAGGTTGGTAGCCATAACCTTATCGTTTCGCACCAGCATGGCAATGATAATATGGCACAGCTGAGCCAAGCCGGTACCGGAAACCGCGCCCATGTGACTCAGCACTGACCCAGGGCTGCCACATATAAGAACTGCCGGGCACCCAATAGGGTGCCCGGGTTTTCTCAAGGTGCGATAATTGATGCCCCACATTACAGAATGGAACATCAGGCGCTCGAGAATGCTATCGAAGGCGCTTATCGCTGGCATTATCACTTTCAGTGTTTCTCCTTCGCTCATGGCTCAGCAAGTTTTTACACAGCTCAATTGTAGAGTCGTCATCGAGCGTGACGGCGAAACCGTAAGGGCAACAAGCGTCATCGAGGCTAACAAGCCAACCCGTGCCGACTATGTCCTTAGGGCACTAAAAATTGATGCCGCCGGCTCCGGAACAAGTGAACAATCCGGTTCCATTTCACTGCTACCCGGTGAGTCCGCTACTACTGCACAGACAATTCACAGACTGGCTAAAACAGGTTGGCTCGAATTTCATTTACGCGTCACTGAGCGGTTGACAGGGACCTCATGTGAGGCAAAGGAAATCGTTAGCCCAATGTAGCATCAGGCAATAGAGCCACCTGCTAACGTACCAACTAAAAAGGTAAATGCCATGCGATCAATACTCTCCTATTATCTCACTGCACTGGTATTTACCTTTTTACCAGCACTTGCATCAGCAAGCGACAGCAGCGCTTTCATTACCCAAGTGACAACAAGTGATGCACAGGCACAAGACAATGATCGTCAAGTCGCTAACTTTTCAACACCTGGAACTGGCCAGCTCGGCTCCTTGGACATTGACCGTTTAGCGTTATCTAAAGTATCAGAACAAAACACGCATGGTACTCTTTCTATCGCTAATCAGCAGGGAAGAGATAATCGTCTTTCAGTCGTCGCCATGGGAAGGGCAAATATCACCCTGCAGCAGCAGCAAGGAGTAGGCAACACCTCGGACATAGCGCTTGCAGGGCAACGCAATGCCATTTCCGTTGATCAACGTGGCAATTACCTAGATTCGGATATCCAGGTGGTAGGTAGCAATAAAGTCATCTTCCACTTTCAGCGAGGCACCGGTCAGAGTGGCCAGCAACAGCCACTACTTTATACGGGGAACCAGCGAGAAGCACAGGTCATCCTCGACACCCCCAAAGGGCGCCTGACAAAAACAATAGCCAACTGAAAATTATTATTATAGGAAGATACTAAAATGAAGACCACCACGCCACTCGCCATATCAGCCCTTACTATGATGGCGGCAGCTACTTTGTTTTTCCCGGTTAGTGTTTACGCAGGTGATCTTACCTACCGCCCCATCAATCCTTCGTTTGGCGGCGACCCCTTCAACAGCACTCATCTGCTGCAAATGGCTGACATACAAAACCAGTACAAAGATGATGGCAGCAACCTTGACTCACTTTTCGCGGAGGAAACGGCTGCGGATCAGTTTGTATCTTCAATGCAAAACACCATGATTTCCGGCGCATCCTCACAGCTAAAAGCAGCAATCTTTGACGATGGTGCTCCACCTTCCGGCACCTTCAGATTGAATGGCGCCACGGTGACATATGAAACAGTCAATAACCGTGTTTATGTAAAAGTATCGGATGGCATCACCACCAATTCCTTTGACATTCCTAAGCCCAATACTAATTAATCAGCATTCTCGCGCAGGGAATATCATGAAAAGTCTCACTCAAGCCCTATGCATACTGGCAAGCATTATACTGTCCGGGTGTGTATCGACCCCTGGCCCGATGTCAGAGCCCGCATCCTACGTCAGTGAAACCAGCACATCTTCACTGCTCAAGAACCTGCCAGCGGCGGCCAGGCCAGTCGACATCGCGGTCTATGAGTTTTCTGACCTGACCGGACAATACAAGCCGAATGAAGGCTTTGCGGAATACTCCCGTGCAGTGACTCAGGGAGCCGATGCCATTCTTGTCGATGTGCTCGCCGATGCCGGGCAAGGCCAGTGGTTTAATGTTGTCGAACGACGGGGGCTCCCCAACCTGCTACGCGAGCGCCAGGTCATACAAGCCACTCGCCAGCAGTTCAATGGCCAGGCGGCTGCGCCCTTGCCCCCTCTGACCTTTGCTGGCGTTATTATCGAGGGTGGCATTATTGCCTATGAAACCAATTTATCGACTGGCGGTGCGGGCGCACGATACCTGGGCATAGGGGTCAACTCCGAATACCGCACCGATCTGGTCACCATCAACCTACGCTTGGTGAGCGTGCAGACGGGGCGCATCCTCAACAGCATTACCACCACCAAGAAGATTTACTCTGTTCTGGTTCAGGGGTCGGTCTTCAAGTACATCGCGGCCGATGAAATCCTCGAACTCGAAGCCGGATATACCCGAAACGATCCACCGCAACTTGCCGTACGTGAGGCCATCGAACTGGCGGTCTATACCGCCATCATTGAGGGAGCAGAGCGTGACACCTGGGGGTTCGCGGATACTCAGCAGGGACGAGACGCCATCGACACCTTCCAACAGCGTGTGGCCGGGTTGCCGCCCTCCTCCCATGATCAGGCTTCACAGGACATCTAAGCGCTGCTACTTACGTGATCTCGCCACCCATGAACGTACAAAGCAGGTGGTTCTGCCTGACTTCAAACAAAAAGCCCCGCATCTGCGGGGCTTTTTGGTGCATCGGAACGAACAGCACACCAGATATCGCCTGTCGCCTCAGGGGCTGGTCGCCGGCCGACCAATGGGCTAGGCTACAAGAATTCAAACGCTCGTTAGAATGCTGCCACTTATCGTAACGGAGCCTCCCCCATGATCCACCTCTTACTGATCGTTCTGGCCCTGGCGGGCCTCATCGCAGTAATGCGGCGCGAAGCCGGGGCCTTCGCGGCCCTTGGCGTACTCGCCGTACTTGGCGTCGCTGGACTCGTGCTCGGCGCACCTCTGCTTGGCCTGGTGCTTCTCATCGCAGCCGCTGGCGTGGCGGTATGCGGTCTGCCGCCGCTGCGCCGTCGCTGGCTGTCGCCGCGGCTCTTCGCCATGTTCAAGCGAGTCGCCCCCAAGGTGTCGGCCACCGAGCGCACGGCCCTTGAGGCTGGCAGCGTCGGCTGGGACGGCGAGCTGTTTTCCGGCAAGCCGGACTGGCAGACCCTGCTGGATACCACCGACGACGGCCTGACAGACAAGGAGCAGGCCTTCCTCGATCATCAGTGCTCGGTGGCGGCCGGCATGTGCAACGCCTGGGACATCGCGCGAGAACGCGCCGACCTGCCTCCGGAGCTTTGGGCCTATCTGAAGCAGGAAGGCTTCTTCGGCATGATCATCCCAGAGGCTTACGGCGGCCTGGGCTTCTCAGCCAAGGCACAGTCGCTCGTGTTACAGAAGCTTGCGGTCAACGAGACCCTGATGGTCACCGTGGGCGTGCCCAACTCACTGGGACCGGGCGAGCTGCTGCTCAAATACGGCACAGACGCCCAGAAGGATCACTACCTGCCGCGCCTCGCAGACGGCCGCGAGATTCCCTGCTTTGGGCTCACCGGCCCGCGGGCCGGCTCAGATGCCACCGCGTTGCCGGACACCGGCGTAGTCTGCAAACAGGTCGTCGACGGCAAGGAAGTGCTGGGCCTCAGGCTCAACTTCGAGAAGCGCTGGATCACGCTTGCGCCCATTGCCACTGTGGTCGGACTGGCGTTTCGCATGTTCGACCCGGATCACCTGCTGGGTGATGACGAGGACCTGGGCATCACCTGCGCGCTGATTCCCCGCGACACCGACGGCATGGAGATCGGCCGCCGCCATCACCCCATCGGCAGCCCCTTCATGAATGGCCCGATCAAGGGCAAGGATGTGTTCGTGCCGCTGGACACCATCATCGGGGGCTCGGAAATGGCCGGCCAAGGCTGGCGGATGCTGGTCGAGTGCCTGTCGGTGGGGCGCTGCATCACCCTGCCCTCCGGCGCCACCGGCACCGCGCGCTACGCTCTGGGCTGGAGCGGCGGCTTTGCCCGAATTCGTCGCCAGTTCAACGTCCCGGTAGCGGAAATGGAAGGCGTTCAGGAACCGCTGGCCCGCATCGCTTCGATGGCCTATATCGCTCAGGCCACGGTGCGCCAGACCGCCAACATGATCGACCACGGCCACAAGCCGGCGGTACCCTCGGCGATCCTCAAGAGCCAGCTCACCGAGTTCCAGCGCAGCCTGCTCGGCGACGCCATGGACATCCACGGCGGCAAGGCGGTCACGCTTGGACCGAGCAACTATATTGGCATCGGCTACTCTGCCAACCCGGTGGCGATCACCGTGGAAGGCGCCAACATCATGACCCGCAACCTGATGATTTTCGGCCAGGGGGCGATTCGCTGTCATCCCTATGTGCTCGAGGAACTGGCCGCCAAGGACGCCGACGACCTCAAGGCCTTCGACCAGGCCTTCTTCGCCCATACCGGCCTGATCCTGGGTAACGCCGCTCGTGCCCTGACCCAGGGGCTTGGCATCGGCCGCCCGGCGGTGCCCTTCGATGCCGTCGCCGCGCCTTATGCTCAGGATATTGCCAGGCTCTCGGCGGGCTTCGGCCTCGCCGCAGATGCGGCAATGGCGAGCCTCGGCGCCAGCCTCAAGCTGCGCGAGATGCTCTCGGCAAGGCTTGGCGATGTCCTGTCGAACCTCTATCTGGCCTCGATGGTGCTCAAGTCCTGGCACGAAGGCGATAAGGTCGAAGGCGAGGACGAACTCTTGCACTACAGCTGTCGCTTCCTGCTGCAGCGCGCCGAACAGGCCTTCGTCGAGTTGTTCGACAACCTGCCGAACCGCGCTCTGGCCCGAGTGCTTAAGCCCATCGTGATGCCGCTGGGGCGGCGTTGGGCACGCCCGGCCGATACGCTGACTCGCGGTATCGCCAAGAACGTCTCACAAGACTCGGCGCTGCGCACCATGCTGCTCGCCCATACCTGGGATACTCAGGAAAAAGGCCAGCAGGACAACCCCCTGGCCCGCTACAACGCCTTGCTTGTTGAGCAGGAGCGTGCTGAGCCGATTTATCGCACCCTCAACAAGGCCTACGCCAAGGGCGAGTTGCCTTCTGACGCGCTACACCCCGAACAGCGCATCGAAGCGGCCCTGGCCGCCGGCCTGATCAGCGACGATGACGCCCACTTTATGCGTCTGCATGAAGCCGAGGTGCTTGCGATGCTCAGCGTCGACGACTTCGCCTTCGACGCTTTTGCCAGCGCCAAGGAAAACGTCACCTGGCATAACGCGGCCTAAGGCCGCTCCATCCACCCTGACCACCTGACGGTCAGGCCCCATCGCCCCGCTCAGGATTTCCTCTGAGCGGGGCGATTTCATTGGCTGTCATACCATCATCATCATTCGCACATGAAACTGTCAGACGACTGTCATGGAGCCAGGATATGTTGTCGCCTATGTTCGAATGATCATCAAAAACGCCGGAGCGTATTTCATTCGAGCATCGCCTCGCCATCGCCGACCGCGGTCTGCGCCATGGCGCTACCGACTTCCAAGGAGCTCGACATGCGTTATCTGCCCGCCTGCCTCTCGCATCGTTCCCCCTCTAGCCCCTCTCCCCGCCGGCTGCTCGGCCTGGTCGTAGCTACCGCGCTGACCACCACCTCCGCCAGTGCCATGGCTGCCACCGAAATCGAATGGTGGCATGCCATGGGCGGCACCCTTGGCAACAAGGTCAATGAGATCGCCGACGACTTCAATCAAAGCCAGAGTGATTACGTGATCAAGCCGGTGTTCAAGGGCAACTACACCGAGACCATGACCTCCGCCATCGCCGCCTTCCGCGCCGGTAAGGGCCCGGATATCGTACAAATCTTCGAAGTCGGCACCGCGACCATGATGGGTGCCAAGGGTGCGATCGTGCCGGTGCATCAGCTGATGGCCGACTACGCCCCCGAGCAAGGTGCCGCCTTCGATCCCGACGCCTACCTGTCGGCGGTCACCGGCTACTACACCGACCGCGATGGCCAGATGCTGTCACTTCCCTTCAACTCCTCCACGCCGGTCACCTATTTCAACAAGGACGTACTGGCCAAGGCCGGCGTCGATAGCGTGCCGACCACCTGGCAGGAAATGGATGACGCCCTCAAGAAGGTCGTCGACTCAGGCGCCGCCGAGTGCGGCCTTACCACCACCTGGCCGTCCTGGGTAATGCTTGAGAACTATTCGGCGCGCAACGACATCCCCTTCGCCAGCCAAGCCAATGGCTTCGCGGGCGTGGATGCTCGCCTTGAGTTCAACCAGACCGCCGTGGTCGACCAGATACAGCGCCTTGATGACTGGCAGGCCGACAACCGCTTCGTCTATGGCGGCCGTTACGATGACGCCGCGCCCAAGTTCTACTCCGGGGAGTGCGCCATGATGATGGGCTCCTCGGCGAGCTACGCCGGCGTCAAGGAAAGCGCCAAGGGCTTCGAATTCGGCGTCGCCCCGTTGCCCTACGATGCCGATGTCATCGACACCCCGCAGAACTCCATTATCGGTGGCGCCTCACTGTGGGTGCTGACCGGCCAGGAGGACGATGAATACCGCGGCGTGGCCAAGTTCTTCCAGTACCTGTCGAGCCCCGAGGTCCAGGCCGACTGGCACCAGTTCACCGGCTACCTGCCGATCACCACGGCAGCCGCCGAACTGACCCGCGAGCAGGGCTTCTACGCCGAGCACCCGGGCACCGACGTTGCCATCACCCAGATGACCTCCGCCACCCCCACCGAGAACTCGAAGGGGCTGAGACTGGGCAACATGGTGCAGATCCGTGACGTGATCAACGAGGAACTCGAGCAGATCTTCTCGGGTGACAAGAGCGCCCAGCAGGGGCTCGATGAGGCCGTCGAGCGCGGCAACGCCCTGCTAGAAAAGTTCGCCCGCCGTCAGGGCTGAACTAAGCCTAGCCGTCCTGCCGCCGGATGACGTCCGGCGGCAGTGCCTGGTCCAACCAGGCAGATGTCATCAAGCCCTTTTACGTTTGGCCATGCCGATCAAGGTCCATGGCCTCAGCACCGTCAGACATCCCGCAAGGGAGTTGCCCGCCTATTATCGGCATGCTCCACAGAGGCGACTGCCGGTGTGTCACGCACTACCGAGAGATCCCGCATGGCACATTTCCAACGTCACCCCGTGACGCCCTGGCTGCTGATGTCGCCACAGCTCGCCATCATCGCCGTGTTCTTCTTCTGGCCGGCCTTCCAGGCCGTCAGCCAGGCTTTCTATATCGAGGATGCCTTCGGGCTTTCCCGTGAATTCGCCGGCCTCAGCAATTTCCTCGCCGTGTTCGGCGACCCCGAATATCTCTCCACTCTCGGGACGACACTGGTGTTCTCAAGCGCAGTGGCCATCGGCGCCATGGCCATCGCCCTGGGGCTTGCCGTGCTCGCCGACCGGGTGATCAAGGGCGCCAGTGCCTACAAGACGCTGCTGATCTGGCCCTATGCGGTCGCCCCGGCCGTCGCCGGTGTGCTGTGGCTTTTCCTGTTCGATCCCACCCTGGGGCTGATGCCGGCCGTGCTCAAGACGCTGGGCATCGACTGGAACCATCAACTCAACGGCGGCCAGGCCATGGCACTGGTGGTGATGGCCTCGATATGGAAGCAGATGAGCTACAACTTCGTGTTCTTCCTCGCCGGCCTGCAGGCGATTCCCAAGAGCCTCCTCGAGGCCGCGGCCATGGACCGCGCCGGGCCGGTGCGACGCTTCTGGACCATCACCTTTCCGCTGCTGTCACCGACCAGCTTTTTCCTGATGGTGATGAACGTGGTCTACGCCTTCTTCGAGACCTTCGGCACCATCGATGCCACCACCTCCGGCGGCCCCGGGGGCTCCACCCGGACCCTGGTCTACAAGGTCTACCAGGATGGCTTCATCGGCCAGGACCTCGGGTCGAGCGCTGCCCAGTCGGTGCTACTGATGGTAATCGTCGGCGTCCTGACGCTGATCCAGTTCAAGTATGTCGAGAAGAAGGTGCAGTACTGATGCGTTACAACCGTCCCGGACTGAACATCGCCAGCCATGCGTTGCTGATCGTCGGCTGCGCCCTGTTCTTCCTGCCCGTATGGATGGCCTTCACCGCCAGCACGCACGAGATGGGGGACCTCTATTCGAGCGTCGCCCCGTTATGGGTCGGTGATGCCGGGCTCTCCAACTATGCGCATCTGCTCAACAATCCGGTGTCGAGCCTTGGCGCCAACGTGACCACGCTGCTGTTCAATTCGATGGTGATGGCGCTCGGCATCGCCCTTGGCAAGATCGCCATCTCAGTACTGGCCGCCTATGCCATCGTGTTCTTCGAGTTCCGCTTCCGGAAACTCTGCTTCTGGATGATCTTCATCACCCTGATGCTGCCGGTGGAGGTGCGCATCCTGCCCACCTTCAAGGTAGTGGCCGACCTGAACCTGCTGGACAGCTATGCAGGCCTGATTCTGCCGCTGATCGCCAGCGCCACCGCCACCTTCCTGCTGCGCCAGTTCTACCTGACGATTCCCGCCGAGCTGGTGGAGGCCGCCCGCATCGACGGCGCCGGACCGTGGCGCTTTTTGCGTGACATTCTGCTGCCGCTGTCAAAGACCAATCTCGTCGCGTTGTTCGTGATCATGTTCATCTACGGCTGGAACCAGTACCTGTGGCCGCTGCTGATCACCACCGACGCCGACTACCTGACCATCGTGGTCAGCCTCAAGCGCATGCTGACCACCGGCGACGGCCTGGTGCCCTGGCAGGACGTCACCGCCGCGACCCTGCTGGCGATGGGGCCACCGATCCTGGTGATCCTGGTCATGCAGCGCTTCTTCATCAAGGGCCTGGTCGACACCGAGAAATAGTCGCCCCGATGCCCTGGCCGCCCGCTCCAGCGCGGCACCCACGAACCCCGTCATCTGGAAAAATCTTCGTCATGGCAACCCTCACCCTGACCCAGCTGAAAAAGCACTATCCCAACGGCTTTCAGGCGCTACACGGCATCGATCTCGCCTTCAACGACGGCGAGCTGGTGGTGATCGTCGGCCCGTCGGGCTGCGGCAAGTCGACCCTGCTGCGCACCCTGGCCGGGTTGGAAGACATCTCCAGCGGCGATCTCGAGATCAATGGACGGCGCGTCAACGATCTGGAGCCGGCAGAACGCGACATCGCCATGGTGTTCCAGAACTACGCTCTCTATCCGCACATGAGCGTGTTCAACAACATGGCCTACGGACTCAAGAACCGTGGCACCCCCAAGGACGAGATCCGCCGCCGGGTGGCAGAGACCGCCGAGCTGCTCGACCTCAGCACCCTGCTCGACCGCCGTCCAAAGCAGCTCTCCGGTGGCCAGCGCCAGCGGGTCGCCATGGGCCGGGCCATCGTCCGAGAACCACAGGTCTTCCTGTTCGACGAGCCGCTCTCCAACCTCGACGCCAAACTGCGCGTGCAGATGCGTCTGGAGATCCGCCGCCTCCAGAAGCGCCTCAAGGTCACCTCGGTCTATGTGACCCACGACCAGACAGAGGCCATGACCCTGGCCGACCGGCTGGTGGTCATGAACGGCGGTCGCGTCGAGCAGTGCGGGACGCCGATGGAACTCTACGACCGCCCGGCCACCACCTTCGTGGCCGGCTTCATCGGCTCTCCGGCGATGAACTTTCTGACCGCCCAGCCCAAGGACGGCGATCTGATGCTGCCCTCTGGCGCCCGCCTCTCCCATGAGAAAGCGCGCTCGCTGGCAAGCGACGCTCCCCTGACCCTGGGCATCCGCCCCGAGCACCTGGTCCCGCTGGAAGCCGGACAACGCATGCCCGCCGGCACCGCCGAGCTCGAGGCCCGCGTCGAGCTGGTCGAACCGCTGGGGGCCGACACCCTCGCCTACTGCCGTCTCGAGGGTCAGGAGGCCCCGCTGGTGGTGCGTCTGGATGGCGAGCATGCCGTTGCCGATGACGACCGCCTGCGCCTGGCCATCACCGCCGACCGGGCGCACCTCTTCGACGGCGACGGTCAGCGTCTGTCCTGAACCGGAACTTGAACGAAACCTAAGTCAGAGCTTGAGCCACCACATGAACATGACCTCGCCACCTGTCGCCTCCAAGAGCCCTCTCGACCTGCCGAAAGCCATCGCCCATCGCGGCCTGTCGAATGCCGCTCCCGAAAACACTCTGGCGGCGATCCGCGCCGCCCATGCCGCCGGCATCACCTGGGTCGAGGTGGATGTGCAGTTGCTAGGCGATGGCACGCCGGTGCTGTGGCACGACGCCACCGTCGAACGCTGCTCCGACGGCCTGGGGCCCCTCACCGCCCTGACACTTGATGAGGCCCGCCACCTGGACGTCGGCCGCTGGTTCGAATATCGATTCAGCGGCGAGCGCATGGCGACACTGGAAGAAGCCCTGGTACTGCTTGACGAGTTCGAGATGGGTCTCAACCTCGAGCTCAAGCTAAGTCCCGGCCAGGCGGCAGGCCCTCTCATCGAGGCGGCGCTGCCGCCCGCCATCGCCACCCTGCACCCCGAACGCCTGCTGGTGTCCTCCTTCAGCCCAGAGGCACTCAGACTATCCCGGGAGCGCCATCCCGCGCTTGCCCTGGGCATCCTATATGACGCCATTCCCCCAGAGTGGCAGGCGCTGGCCGACGAGCTCTCGGCCGCCAGCCTGCATGCCGACTGGCGAAAGCTGACCCCAGAGCGCGCCGCCGAGGTAATCGCCAGCCGCCGTCATCTGCTCTGCTATACCCCCAACGATGCCACGAGTTTCGCCTCGCGCTGGGCCTGGGGCATCAGTGCCGTAATCAGCGATACGCCGACATCGTTCTATGCAGCGCTCAATGATGCACCGACGATGGACGAGCCCGGGCAAGACAGCGACCATCATGCTGTCAATCATTCCCATGAAGAGGCACAGCCATGACGGCGACAGCCGCCGAGAACCTCACCGAGCGCCAGGCGCGCATCCTCGAGCGCTTGAGCCAGACACAGCGGCTTGACGTGGAGCCCCTGGCGGAGGACTTCGGTGTCACGCCCCAGACCATCCGCCGCGATCTCGGCGTGCTCTGCGAACGTGGCCTGGCACGGCGCCGCCATGGCGGCATCGAGCGCCCGGCGGGCGGCCATAACCTGGGCCTCGACGAACGCTTCGGCCTGGCCCCCGGCGCCAAGCGCGCCATCGCCGCACGAGTGGTCGAGGAGATTCCCGACGGCGTCTCTCTTGCGCTGGGCATCGGCAGCAGCGTGGTGGCGGTCGCCGAATCGCTGATCGTGCGGCGCGATCTTCGTGTTATCACCAACAACCTGCAGGTGGCCCAGGTACTGGCCAACCATCCGAGCGCCGACGTTCAGCTCGCCGAAGGGCATCTTCGGCCACGCGACCTGGACGTGGTGGGCAGCGCCACCGTGGCCTTCTTCGCCCGCCACCATGTGGATATCGCCGTGCTCGGCTGCGGTGGCCTGGATGCCATGGGCCTGCTCGATTTCGACCCCGAAGAAGCCGCCGTCAGCCGGGCCCTGCTCGCCCATGCCCGCCAGCGGGTACTGGCCGCGGATGCCAGCAAGTGGGGGCGCGCCGCCATGTGTCGTATCGCCCCCCTGGCTGACATCGACCGCCTGGTCACCGATCACCTGCCGGCGTCTGCCGAATATCGGGACGCCCTGGCCGCTGCCCCGCTAACCTGTGATACCGCCCTTTGAGGATGCACCCGACTGCCATGCAAGCCTTCACCGACTGCCCCGCCGACACCCTTGCCGGTATCCGTTACCTGCTCACCGACATCGACGACACCCTGACCGAAGACGGCCGCCTGGCCGCCAGCACCCTGGCAGCGCTGGAGCACCTGACAGATGCCGGCATCCAGGTGATTCCGGTCACCGGCGGCTGTGCCGGCTGGTGCGATCATATTGCCCGCAGCTGGCCCGTGGCCGCGGTGATCGGCGAGAACGGCGCCTTCGCCTTCCGCCGCGACGGCAAGCGCCTGTTGACCACCTGGTGGGACGACGCCGAGCGGCTGCGCGCCCAGCAGCGGGAGGTGCTGGCCGTCACAGAGCGCCTGCTCGCCGCCCACCCGCAGGCCGCCCTGGCTCAGGACCAGCCCTACCGCCTGGCCGATGTCGCCGTCGATCATGCTCAGGCCGTGGGTCCCCTGGCGCCGGAAACCATCGACGCCCTGTTGCATGGTTTCCAGGCCGCCGACATTCAGGCGCGCGCCAGCTCGATCCATATCAATGCCTGGCAGAGCGACTTCGACAAGGCCCGCATGGCGAGCCGGTTACTGGCCGAGACTTTCGGGCTCAGCGAAGCCGACCAACAGCGCGAGGTCATGTACATCGGCGATGCCCCCAATGATGCCCCCATGTTCGCCACCTTCGCCCATACGGTGGGGGTCGCCAATCTGCTGCCCCACCGCGAGCGACTCAATCACGAACCGGCCTGGCTGACCGAGCGCTCCCATGGCCGAGGGGTCGCGGATATCGTCAGCACCCTGCTAGCGTCACGCGAGCCGACAACCCGCCCTATAGCGGCCAGACCCATAGAATCAGGGGAATCGCAGTGACGATCACCACCAGCGACAGCGGCAGGCCAAGCTTCCAGTAGTCGCTGAACCGATAACCGCCAGGCCCCATTACCAGGGTGTTGGACTGGTGGCCGATGGGGGTCAGGAAGGCGCAGGAGGCACTCACCGCCACCACCATCAGGAAGGGATCCAGCGACACATCGAAGCCCTTGGCGAGGCTGGCGGCAATGGGCGCCATCAGCAGGGCCGCTGCGGCGTTGTTGATGACATTGGAGAGCAGCATGCTCAGGGCGAAGAGGCCCGTCAGGGTCGCCACCACTGGCCAGTCGCGACCCATCGCCAACATCTGGTCGGCGATCAGCGCGGCGCCGCCGCTGGTGTCCAGGGCCTGACCCACCGGCAGCATCGCCCCCAGCAGCACGATCACCGGCCCATCGATGGCCTGGTAGGCCTCGCGTAATGGCAGCACCCCTGCGAGCAAGGAAGCCAGCGCCGCCGTCGACAGCGCCACCGCTGCGGGCATCCAGTCGAGCAGCATGGCGACGATGGCCAGTGCGAAGATCGCCAGCGACAGCACCAGCAGTCGCGGCTGGCCGAGGGTCAGATTGCGACTGGCCAGAGGCAGGCAACCGAGGATCGCCAGGCTCTCGCCAAGCCCGCCCTCATCGCCCTGCAACAGCAGCACGTCGCCGGCGCGAAAGCGGATATCGCGCAGGCGCTGCTTGAGGCGCGCGCCGTCCCGGGCCACCGCCACCAGGTGCAAGCCATGCTGGTTGAGCAGTCGCAGCTGCACCACGGTGCGATGGATCATCATCGAGTCGTTGCGCACCACCGCCTCGACCAGCTGCAGGCCCTCGGGGTCCAGTCGACGTGGCGGTTTTTGCTCTCCATCGGCATCGGCTACACCGGCCTCCGCCCCGTCGCCGGCATCCTCACTAGCGGCGACGTTTGCCGATACCTCTTTACCCGAAGCGTCACTACCATCATCGCCAGCCTCATCGGCAGTTCCATCGGCAGTTCCATCGGGCTCGGCGCCAAGCCGCAGGCCGGCCTTATCCTCGAGCAGCTTCATCTCGTCGGGGCCAGCCTCGATCAAAAGGATGTCACCCACCTCGAGCTTTCCCATGAAGGCATGGCCGGCGCGACGTGTCTCGTCGCGAACCACCGCCAACACCGGCACCGGCTCTTCAAGCGCTGCCTGCAGCTCACGCAGGCTCCAACCCAAGGCCTTGCTGTCTTCATCAACCCGCATCTCGATCAGGTAGTGGGCGGTATCGAAGAGTTCGTCCGCGGAGGCTTGGCCCTCTCGGCGCGGGGTTAGCCGCCACCCCAGCAACACGATGAAGAAAAGCCCCGCCAACGCCACGCCCACACCGACCGGAGAGAAGGCGAACATACCGAAGGCCTCGCCGGTCTGGGCGGCGCGGTAGCTGGAGATGATGATGTTGGGTGGGGTACCAATCAGGGTGGTGAGGCCTCCGAGCAGCGAGCCGAAGGCCAGCGGCATCAGTAGCAGCGACGGCGAGCGAGCATGCTCACGGGCCATGCGCATCGCCACCGGCAGCATCAGGGCCAGGGCACCAACATTATTCATCAACGCTGAGAGCACCAGCACCGTGCCGGTGAGCACCAGCACCTGCCATACCAGCTGCTCGCCGACTTTCAGCGTCTGCTCGGCGATCACATCAACAAGCCCAGACCGCTCGAAGCCACGGCTCAGCACCAGCACCGCCGCCACGGTGATCACCGCCGGATGACCAAAGCCCAGGAAGGCCTCACTGGCCGGCACCAGGCCAGTCAGGGTCGTCGCCAGCAGGGCCGACAACGCCACCAGATCATAGCGGAAGCGCCCCCAGGCGAAGGCCGCCAGGGTCAGGCCAAGAATCAGGAATATCTGGGTGCTGTCGGTCATGCATATCACCTCCCTGTGGCAGCACCCCGAGCGCAGGTACCCCGTTAAGCACACCAGCAAGCGGCCGAAAACGCCAGCTCAAACGACGACGCCCGCCATATCGATGGCGGGCGTCGTCGTGTCAGCCGGTCCGTTTTCCTGTCAGCGGGTCATCAGCAAGTCAGGGCACCAGGATGGTCGAGCCGGTGGTATGACGGCCGGCCAGGGCCTGCTGTGCCTTGGCCGCGTCGGCCAGCGCGAATCGCTGGGCGATATCGACCTTGATCTTGCCGGTTTCCAGCATCGCGAACAGCTCTTCGCTCATGGCCTCCAGCCGCTCGCGGGTGTCGGCATAGCCGTTGAGGCTCGGGCGGGTGACGAACAGCGAGCCCTTCTGGTTGAGGATGCCGATGTTGACCCCCTCCACCGGACCCGAGGCGTTACCGAAGCTGACCATCAAGCCGCGCTTCTTGAGGCAATCAAGCGACATCTCCCAGGTGTCCTTGCCCACCGAGTCGTAGACCACATCGCACATCACACCCTGGGTAAGTTCGCGGACGCGTTCGACCACATTCTCTTGGGTGTAATCAATGGTGGCCCAGGCGCCGTTCTTCTCGGCGAGTGCCGCCTTCTCCGGGGAGCTGACGGTACCGATCAACCGAACGCCCAGGGCCTTGGCCCACTGGCAGGCGATCGAGCCGACGCCGCCGGCGGCGGCATGGAAGAGGATGGTCTCGCCACCCTGGAGCGGATAGGTCTGGCGCAGCAGGTACTGGACCGTGAGGCCCTTGAGCATCGAAGCGGCGGCGGTCTCGACGTCTACGCCCTCAGGCAGGCTGACGACCTTTTCGGCGGGCAGCGTATGAAGCTCACCATAGGCGCCCAGGGGCCCTTGGGCATAAGCCACCCGGTCACCAACCCTGAGGTGCGTCACTCCTTCGCCGACGGCATCGACCACGCCAGCCCCCTCGGTACCCAGGCCCGAGGGCAGCCCCGGCACCGGGTAAAGCCCGGTGCGCACATAGATATCGATGAAGTTGAGCCCGACCGCCTGATTGCGAACCCGGACCTCTCCCGGCGCGGGATCTGCGGGGGTGAAGTCGACGAATTCGAGAACCTCGGGGCCGCCGGTGCTGGCGAGCTGAATGCGCTTGGCCATGAAAAACCTTCCTTGTGCTGGAGTATGCATGAACAGAGTAAGGGAACTGCGTCTATCCAAGCGCCCTCAGCCGAGGGGGTCAAGCCCGCCATTGGCAGCAACCGCCGGCACTGCGGCGGCTGCCACCTTGCCTGTCATAGCAAGAGGGCATGACAAGAAGGCGTAACAGATGGCGGCTTACAGCGTGGCCGGAAAGGACTCCAGCCCGCGTACGAAACGTGACTTGTAGCCCTCGAAGACCTCCTTGTCCTGCTTGAAGGAGGCCACCACCGAGCCTTCATCGAAGGCGAGCGTGCGCGTCATGTCATCAAGCCCCTCGGCCGGATGCTGGGCGCCGAGCCCGATGCGCCGCCCCTGCTCGCCGTCAAACCAGCGCGTGATGCCGGCTTCGCGGAACATGGCTTCCTGCTTGGGATCGGTCGCCACCACTTTCAGCGGCGCCTTGAGAGCGAGTTCCTGCACCAGGCGCTGGACGGGGTTCGCCACGCTGCCCTCCTCGAGGGCGGTGAGCAGCGACACTTCCATGCCCTGGCCCGCCTCATCCAGCACCAACAGCGCCAAGGCCGCCGGCCGCGACTGATTGTCGACCAGCGCAAAAATGCGCGCGGCCTCCTGCTTGACCAGCACGCCCAGAGTGCCGGCAAAGGTCGCAAGCGGCGCCAATCCTGCCTGGTGACCGTAGACCTCGGCACACAACCGAGCGAGGCAGGCCTCGCGCTGCTGGACGTTCTTGACGTGCACGACTCTCATCGACTTACCTCTATCGCAGCGCCCGCGGACGCGGGCCTTCGTGTAAAAAAGCCGCAGCCTAGCACAGTCAGACGTCGCTGGCCCCGTCCCGCACTTTTGCACCTGGATGAAGGGCTAACCGAATCATCGGCACTGCGCCGCGCGACCCATATCGTTTAGTCTGAAAGCCGCCCCTTCACGCTCAGGAGCCACCGTCATGTCGGCCTCTTCCATCGACGCGTCAGAGACTTCGCCCCTCTCTTCTCCAGACTCTTCGACACGTTCCTCGGCGGTCTCGTCGTCCCCGTCACTGGCGCCGCCGCGGCTGATCGCCCATCGCGGCCTTTCGGCGAGCGCACCGGAAAACACCCTTGCCGCGGTGCGCGCCGCTTATGAGGCAGGCAGTGCCTGGGTAGAGCTCGACGTCCAGCTGCTCGCCGATGGGACTCCGGTCATCTGGCATGACGCGTCTGTCAACCGCTGCTCGAATGGCCGCGGCCGGCTGGCGAAACTCAGCCTTGCCGAGGCTCGGCGGCTGGACGTAGGCGCATGGTTTGACGCGGCCTTTGCCGGCGAGCGCATGGCGACCCTAGACGAGATGCTCGCGCTGATCGACACGCTTGGCATGGGACTCAATCTGGAGCTCAAGCTCGCCCGTGGCCGCGACCCGGCGGCGCTGGCCGAAACGGCGGTGCCCAGGGCGATGGCGACGCTACCCGCCACACGGCTGATCGTCTCCTCCTTCTCGGGCACGGCCCTCAAGGCCGCCCGGGGACTCGAGCCAGACCCCAAGCGACTCAGGCTTGGCCGGCTCTACGACAAAATATCCAAGCGCTGGGAGGCGGATGCCAGCAGGCTCGAGGCGTTCAGCGTGCACGGCGACTGGACGCGGCTGACCGAAGCCCGCGCCCGGGCGATCAAGGCCGCCGGCTATCGGCTGATCTGCTACACCGCCAACGCCCCCGAGGCCTTCGCGCCGCTGTGGCAATGGGGCGTCGATGCGGCGATCAGCGACGATCCGCGACGTTTTTCCGGCCGACTGCCCGATGCTGTCTAGCGGTTCAGTAAAGGCGGAATTCGACTAGATTGAGCTCAACCCCTGGCAAGAATTGATCTGGATCAAACCAGCGCGACACTGTGGTCAAGAGCGCCACCCAGGCGCCGATGAGGGTTCATGACTTCCCCCGAATCGGAGATGTGCATGAACCCGTCGACGCTGATCGGCATACTGGCAAGCATCGGCCTGCTCGGCACCGTATTGCTGTTTACCGCCGAATCGCCTCAGAGCTTCATCAATCTGCCGGGGCTCGCCATCGTCGTCACCGGCACGCTAGCCGCCACCTTCATCAGCTATCCCCTCAGGGAAGTCGTCCGGGTGGTGCGCCTGGTAGGCCTGGTCTTTCGCCGCGAGAACACCTACACCCGTGGCGACATCCAGGAGCTCGTGGCGATCTCGCGGCTGTGGTTCAAGGGCGATGTGCGCGCCGTAGAGCAGTCGCTGGAAAAGGCCAGTAACCCCTTCCTGCGCACCGGCGTGCAGCTGGTGATCGCCAACACCAAGGAAGAGGATATTCTCGAGCTGCTGCGCTGGCGTATCGCCCGCCTCAAGGCTCGGGAGTTCGCCGAGGCACAGATATTTCGCACCATGGCCACCTATGCCCCGGCCTTCGGCATGATCGGCACCCTGGTCGGCCTGGTGAACATGCTCGAGGTCATGGAGGCCGGCGATATCGGCGTGATCGGGCCGCGCATGGCGATCGCCCTGCTGACCACCTTCTACGGCATCCTACTGGCCAACCTGGTCTTCAAGCCTATCGCCGTGAAACTCGAACGCCGCACCGAGGAACGGCTAATCGCCATGAACATGGTGCTCGAAGGCATCTCGCTGATCTGCCGGCGCCGGCTGCCCTCCTTCATCGAAGAGACCCTCAACTCCTTCATGGCCAACTACCGCGACGAGATCCGCGATGCGCCGCCGGGGATCGACGTCGCGAGCACGAGTCCAGAAACCAGGGGCCCCGGAGGTCAGGAGGCTCGACAGGATGGCTGATTCAGATGACTCCCTGCTGCCAGGCACCGGCCACGCCAGCAGAGACAGCGACGGCGAAAACTGGCTGACCAGCTACCTGGACGTGCTGACCCTACTGATCACCCTCTTCGTGCTGCTGATCTCGATGAGCGGCGGCCAAGCAGGCGATGCCACGTCGTCTCAGGCAACGTCCAACAACCCCAGCTTTACTCCCTTGGCCAAGGTAGGCGAGCGCCAGGCGGGGATACTGCCGCAGCAGGGCGATGGCGTGAGCGCCGCCTTCGACGACCTGGCAGTAGACGGCGTGGTGGTGGCCCGCCACGCCCAGGGCACGATGTTGCGCATCGCCGATCACCTGCTGTTCGACAGCGCCAGCGCCTCGCTAACGCCCAGCGGAGAGGCCACGCTTGCCCAACTGACCGACAAGCTGAGCGCCTTTCCAGGACGCATCTCTGTCGAGGGGCACTCCGATAACCGGCCCATTACCACGTCGCGCTATCCCTCCAACTGGGAGCTATCCAGTGCGCGGGCCAGCGCCGTGCTGCGATTCCTGACCGAGCAAGGTATCGACGCCACACGCCTGCGTGCCATCGGCTATGCCGACACCAAGCCGCTGTCTTCCAACGACGACGCCCAAGGCCGGGCTAGTAACCGCAGAGTGGAACTGGTGCTGCACAACGACTGACGCCTCAGGCATCGGCCGGCATCAGTGCTGGCATCCGTGCTGGCCAAGCAGCTCGAGCACCTGCGCCATATCGAGCTGTTCCTCCAGCGCATCGGCGAGGCGGTCAAGCTCGCGCTCGCGATGGGCCGCATAGTCCACCGCCGCGGCCCCTTTATCCTCGAGACCCAGCCGGCTAAGCAGCGCGGTGCAAGCGCTCGCTTCGTCGAAGAGGCCGTGCAGGTAGGTGCCGAGCACCTGGACGTCCGCGCTGACCGCCCCGTCCGGGCGACCCTCGAAGTGCATCAACGGCCTCTCCAGCGCAGGCCCCTCGCTGACGCCGTTATGGATTTCGTACCCACTCACCGCTACGCCTTCGCCGGCCAGGGTGTCTAAGACAGTGGCTGAGACAGTGGCTGAAACAGTGCCGGTGAGAGTGCTAGCGTGAGTGCCAACCAGAGACCCGACAAGCGTACCCCGCACGTTGCGCAGCTGCTTGCCCGCCACCATACGGGTGCGCATGGGTAGTAGCCCGAGCCCTGGCGTAACGCCGGGCGGGCCTTCCCGGCCCTCGGGATCGTCGATGGCGTCCCCCAGCATCTGGAAACCGCCACAGATGCCGAGCACCTTGCCGCCATAGCGAAGGTGGCGATGAATCGCCGCCTCCCAGCCCTGAGCGCGCAGCCAGGCAAGATCGCATGCCGTCGCCTTGCTGCCCGGCAGCAGGATCACATCGGCCGGCGGAATCGGCTGGCCCTCGCTGACCAGGCTCAAGGACACCCGTGGATGCAGGCGCAGCGGATCGAGGTCGGTGTGATTGCTGATGCGCGGCAGCATCGGCACCACGATATGCAGCTCGGGTTGATCCGATTCCCGGCCGGTGAGACCAACGCCATCTTCGGCGTCGAGCAGCAGGCCATCGAGGTGGCGCAGGACACCGAGCACCGGCTTGCTGGCATACGTCGTCAGCCAGTCGAGGCCGGATTCGAGCAGGGCAATATCGCCGCGAAAGCGATTGATGATGAAGCCTTTGGTGCGGGCCCGTTCGGTCTCGGAGAGAAGCACCAGGGTTCCTACCAGTTGGGCGAAGACGCCACCCCGATCGATGTCACCGACCAGCAGCACCGGGCAGTCGATGGCCTCGGCGAAGCCCATGTTGGCGATATCGCCCTCGCGCAGGTTGACCTCGGCGGGGCTGCCCGCCCCCTCGGCGATAATCACCTCGAAGCGGCTCGACAGTCGCTCCCAGGCCGCCAACACCGAAGCGCGGGCCTGGCGCTTGAAGGCGTGGTAATCGAGCGCGCCCATGTGACCATAGACCTGACCGTCGAGAATCACCTGGGCGCCCTGATCGGTCTCGGGCTTGAGCAGTACCGGGTTCATGTCGCAGTGAGGGGCAATGCCAGCGGCACAGGCCTGCAGGGCCGTGGAGCGGCCGATCTCGCCACCCTCCGGCGTCACGGCGCTGTTCAGCGCCATGTTCTGAGGCTTGAAGGGCGCCACCGACACGCCGCGGCGAGCAAGCGCTCGGCACAGTCCCGCCACCACCGTGCTCTTGCCGGCGTCCGAGGTGGTGCCCTGGATCATCAGGGTCGGCATGGCAGTATCCTCATGAGTGGGGTGGCAAGGCGTCGATAGCAGCGACCAGCGCCTCATCCGCCGGCGGCGTTTGCCAGCCGTTACCGTGCACCCGCTCGGCCAGCGGCAGGCGCTGACGCCAGCCGGCGCGGGCCAGTTCGGGGCTGTCCAGAAACTCATCGACATAGCCCAGGCACAGGTAGGCGAGCGGATAGACATGCTCCGGCAGGCCCAGCACCTCGGCAAGCTCCTCTTGGTCGAGGATGCTGACCCAGCCTACGCCGATGCCCTCGGCCCGGGCCGCTAGCCACAGGTTCTGGACCGCCAGGCAGGTGCTGAACAGGTCCATCTCGACGATGCTCTGGCGCCCCAGTACGTGCTCGCCGCCACGGCTGCGGTTGCAGGTGATGCACAGGTTCATCGGGCTCTCGAGAATGCCTTCCAGCTTGAGGCGACGATACAGCGCGCCGCGCTCGCCGGTGTGGGCCTCGGCCGCCTTGGCGTTCTCGCGCTCGAAGATGGCGTGTACGCCGCTTCGCACCGCGCGGTCGTCGATCATCAGGAAGTCCCAGGGCTGCATGAAGCCCACCGAGGGCGCATGATGAGCGGCCTCGAGCAGCCGCGCCAACACCTCGGGCGGAATCGGGTCCGGGCGGAACTGGGCGCGCACGTCGCGGCGCTCGAAGATGGCGCGGTAAAGGCCGGCTCGCTCAGCCTCACTGAAGGCATGTCTGTCGCCGCTCATTAGAGTTCTATACCTTTCTGAGCCTTGATGCCCTGATCCTTGAAGGCGTGCTTGATCACTTTCATCTCGGTCACGGTGTCGGCCAGCTCGATCAATGGCTCCGGTGCATGACGCCCGGTGACCACGACGTGTTGCATGGCCGGGCGCGCCTGCAGATCGTCGAGCACGCTATCGAGGTCCAGGTAGCCATGGCGCAGGGCGATATTGAGTTCGTCGAGCAGCACCAGTCCGTAGCGTTCGTCGACAAGCATGCGTCGAGCCTGATCCCAGGCGGCTTCGGCGGCGCGAATGTCGCGCTCGCGGCTCTGGGTATCCCAGGTATAGCCTTCGCCCATGACGTGATAATCCACACCGGGCAGGTCACGAAAGAAGGCCTCCTCGCCGGTGCTGAAGGCCCCCTTGATGAACTGCACCACGCCAACCTTCATGCCGTGGCCGAGTGCGCGGGCGGCCATGCCGAAGCCTGAACTGCTCTTGCCCTTGCCGGGGCCGGTGAGCACCAGCAGCACGCCCTGCTCCTTGTCGGCGGCGGCGATGCGCTCATCCATGATGCGCTGCTTGGCAGCCATTCGCTGAGCATGACGCTCGGGGTTGATATGCTTCATCGGAGTCTCCATCGAGAAAATTCGAGAACGCCCTTTAGCTAGGCGTTCGTGACAATAACGGCGTCCGTGCCAGTCAATAGGTCTCCGTGATCCAGCCGTGACGTACGCGCAGCTCGGCGCGACGCTTGAAGATGGCCGACATCGACCCGGCGCCCCTGGCGAACCGCTTCTGGCATACTCTTTCCGGCGGCGAGTGTCAGCGGGTGCATATCGACCGCCCCTGGCCCAGCAGCCTTGAGCCCTGCTGGTCGCCACGGGCCGGCCCCGTAAGCTGCTGACAACCGACCGGCCGCGGCATACCTTCGGCAGGTACGCCGGAGCCCTCGCGGCGCCATCTGCCCCGGCCGGCTGATTCACACAGGGCGTCACCACGACATCTTCATCAGGAGCCCCGTCATGCTCGACAAGAAAGCCAGCCGGCAGATGGAGCGCCGGTTGACCCAGGCACTGACCAAAGCCTGCGAGACCGCCAAGCCGCTGCTGCCGGGCTTCGCCTGGCTGACCCACCTGGTGGACTACCACCACTTCCCCGAGAGCCTCAGGGTCGTCTGGGTGTTCGAGACCCAGACCGACATGACCTACGCCCTCAAGGGCCACGGCCGCCGCCAGATGGCTGAGCTCACCGAGGCCGCCCTCTTCGAGGTGGGGGCCGACATCGCCGACATCGATGCCCACCTGGATGTCGACTGCGAGGAAGAATGCCGGCGCGTGCACGGCGGCGACTGGGAGCGCCGGTTGGCGACCCGGGGGCGTCACTGACATGGCCAAGGGCATCGAAAGTCCCTGCGTCGCGATCTGCCAGCTGAAGAGCGGGCTGTGTGTCGGCTGCGGGCGCACCATGGAGGAGATCACCCACTGGCGCGCGATGAAGCGGCAGGAGCGGATGAAGACCAACCAGCGGGCAGCTCAACGTCTCAAGAAACTCGATAAGCACTGAGCGCTCTCGCCTCAACGCCTGGGCACGAAGACGGGCGCGCCGTCCACCATGGCGGTGGTCAACGCCTGACCGTAGAGCCCTTCAAGCGCTGCCGGCACCAACATGCTGCTCGCCTCGCCCCAGCAGGCCTCGCCGTCGGGGTAGAGCAGCAGCAGGTGGCTGCACCAGCGAGCCGCCAGGTTGAGGTCATGCAGACACATCACCACGCCGCAGCCACGATCGGCCTGTTCGGCCAGCAGTTCCATGACCGCCACCTGGTGGTGCAGATCGAGGTGGTTGGTGGGCTCGTCGGCAAGCCAGAAACGCGGCGCCTGGGTCAGTAGTGTGGCGAGGCTGACGCGCTGACGCTCACCGCCGGAGAGGGTGGAGAGCTCTCGCTCGGCCAGGTGCGTCAAATCCAGCCGCTCGAGTGCCGCCTCGGCACGAGCGATATCCTCCGCCCCTTCCTGCTGCCATGGGGCGATGAAGGGATGGCGGCCAATCAACGCCGTCTCGCGGACGGTGGCCGGAAAATCGTCGTGGTGTGCCTGGAAGACGATGCCCAACCGGCGCGCCAGTGCCCGACGCTTGAGGCGTGAGATGGGCGTTCCGCCAAGACGCACCTCGCCTGAGCGTGGTGCCCGCAGCCCGGCCAGGGTGTGCATCAGCGTCGTCTTGCCGGCGCCATTGGGGCCCAGCACGCCCCAGCGCTCGCCGGGAGCGATCCGCAGATGCAGCGGCCTTCCCCCGGTACGTCCAGGGACATCGATGACCAGATCACGAGCTTCGAGTGTCTCTATCAGCGGTTCCGAGATGGCCATCAGCGGCTCCGAGAGAGCAGGTAGAGAAAGCTCGGCACCCCGAGCAGCGCGGTGATCACGCCCACCGGCAGCTGTTGAGGGGCGATCAGGGTGCGCGCCAGGGTGTCGGCCAGAGTCAAGAGCGTGCCCCCGGCCAGCAGGCTTGCCGGCAGAATCAGCCGCTGATCGTTGCCGAGCCTCAACCGCAGCATGTGGGGCACCATCAGGCCAACGAAGCCCACGCTGCCGGCCGTGGTAACCGCCACCGCAGTGAGCAGGCTGGCCAACAGGTAAAGGGTCCACTCCAACGGACGGACCGCCACGCCCAGGGCCCCAGCCTGAAGGCTGCCGCGAGCCAGTACGTTGAGGGTTCTCCCCAGGGGCGTCACCACCAGAAGGCTGGCAATGGCCACGCTCAACACCGGCCAGGGGCTGCCGGCATAGGCCATGTCGCCCATCAGCCAGTAGAGCATGCCGGGCAGCTGCTCCACGGGGCTCACTGCCAGCAGAAAACTGATCAAGGCGCCCCAGCCCGCAGCCATTACCACCCCGGTGAGCAGCAGGCGGGTCGGCGTCCAGCTGCCGGTGCCATGAGCCAGGCCGAAGACGATCAGGGTCGAGGCCAGGGCGCCGGTAAAGGCCGCACCGGAGACCAGCACCAGGCTCCATCCGGCGAGCATTGCCAGCAGTGCCGCCACCGAGGCCCCGCCGGAAAGCCCCAGCACATAGGGGTCGGCCAGCGGGTTGCGCAGCAGTATCTGCATCAGGGCGCCGGCCAGGGCCAGCAAGGCACCGGTGCCGAAGGCCGCGAGCGCCCGAGGCAGCCTAAGCTCCAGCACCAGCGTCTGATGCAGAGCATCGCCGCCGCCCAAAAGCACCGCCACCAGTTCATCGGGGGCAATACCGACACTGCCCAGTGCCAGGGCTATCGCCAGCGCCAGCAGCGCGGCCAGCGCCAGCCAGGCCAAGGGCCGCAGCCGCCGCGCACGGCGCACCACATCAGCACTAGCGTCGGCCACGCGCGACCTCCAGACGTTGACAGAGCGCCCGAGTGCCGTCCAGCAACCGCGGCGTAGCGCGCTGAACCAGGTCCGGGTCGACGAAGAAGAGGTTGTCCCGCTTCACCGCAGTCAGCCGGGGAAAATCACGCCAGGCCTCGAGCCAGGTGGAGTCGGGGTTGCCCATGCCGCCGGTGATAATCGCTTCCGGGTCACGAGCCAGCACTGCCTCGACGCCGATCCGCGGCGCCAGGGCGGAGGCATCGGCAAAGAGGTTGACCCCACCACACAGCTCAAGCGAGCGGCTGATCCAGTGCTCACCATTGATGGTCATCAGCGGCTGCTCCCAGACCTGATAGAAAACCGGCACCGGGGCAGCGTCGGCATAACGCTCACGCAGCGTCGCCACGTCTTCGCGCAGTGACGCCGCCGCGGTTGCGGCGACCTCAGAGGTACCTGCCAGGGTGCCGAAGCGCTCGAGGGTCTTGGCGATGCCGGCAAAGTCTTCCACGTCAGAAAAGTAGACCGGCAGGCCGAGTCGCGACAGCCGGTCGACCTGCTCACGGGGATTGCCACCTTGCCATGCCACCACCAGGTCGGGGTCGAGGGCCAGCAGGGCCTCGAGGTCGAGACGGTCGTAACCGCCCACTTGAGGAAGCGTTCTGGCAGCGGGCGGGTAGTCACTGAAATTGACCACGCCGACCACCCGCTCGCCGGCGCCAGCGGCAAAGAGCATTTCGGTGACGCTGGGTGAAAGCGCGACGATACGCTGAGCCGGCGCCTCCAGACAGATGTCATGCCCGGCGTCGTCGCTGACGCAGGCCTCGGCCCAGGCAATGCCGGGGAGGCAAGCCCCCAGCCCTATGGCCAGAATCAGGCTCAGAGTCAGGGGCAGGGCCGCCATCGGGGCCGCGCGGGCGCTCTTGCGCATCACTCGCCGAACCGCACGCTAAGGAAGGCAGCACGGCCGGGATTCAGGTAATCCCAGCCGCCCTGGAACGCCGAGGCACGCGCCGTTGCGTACTCCTTGTCGAGCACGTTCTCAAGCGTCATCTGGGCCGACCAGAGGGGTGCAAACTGCCAGCCGGCGCGCAGATTGACCAGGCCGAAGCCCGGCAGGCGCTGGTCATTGTCGACATCGTTGTAGCGATGATTCTGGGCGATGAAGGAGCCGCCAAGCGTCCAGTCGCCGAGAGCACGGTCGGCATCCAGGCGCAGACTGCGTGACGCCCGGCGCACCAGCCTGTTACCGGTGTCCTGGTCCTCGGGGTCGGTGTAGGTCAGGGCGGCGCGCAGCGTCCAGTCACGCACGTCGGCGCCGGTGGCCAGTTCCACACTGCGAATGCGGGCATGATTGACGTTGAAGGGCGCAAAGCGGCCATTGCGCGAGGTATTCGCGATCATGTCATCGATCTCGGTCCGATAGACCGACAGATCCCAGAAACCTTTGCCAAACTGGCCACGCAGACCAAGTTCGGCTGTCCTGGAACGCTCGGGATCCAGGTCGTCATTGCCAAAGCCCGGGAAGTAGAGCTCATTGAAGGTCGGCGCACGAAAGGCCGTGCCATAGCTGGCCCGCAGGGTATGCACGCGATCCAGGGCGTAGCTCATGCCCAGATGGCCGGTAACTTCTTCACCGAAGGCTTCGTTGTCATCAAACCTAAGCCCGGCCTGCAGGCTCAGGGGAGAAAAGTCCAGCAGGGCCTGAGCAAAAAGGGCCGCGTTGTCGCGGCTGTCCTCGCTGTAGTCTGAACTGCTATCTATCTTGTCCTGACTGTATTCGGCGCCGGCGATCAGATCATGGGGCCCAAGCATCAGGGTGTTTTCCCAGCGAGCGCTGTGGGTCACGGTATCGAAGTGGGTAAGACTGCCGTTGGCATCGTCATCGCTCTCATCGCGGGCCTCGCTGAGGGTGACGCGGCTCGTCCAGCGTTCGGTCACCGGAAGCTCGCCGTAGAGGCCGGCCACCTGCTGCACATAATCGGTGTTACCACCGACGTATTCGCTGTTGCCCCGGGCACGCAGCCCCAGCAGGCCAATCTCGCCGCCATTATCGAAGCCCTGAGACAGCCGCACGAAGCCGGTGGTGTTGTCGTAGCCCTTGTCGCCATCTCCTCGCTTTATCTCGGTGCCATCGGTGCTTAGGTGGCTGGCAGAGAAGGCATAGCGGGTGTCATCGGCACGCCCTGTCAGACTGGCCCCATAGCGCTCGGTGCCAAACGAACCGCCGCCGGCGGTGATGCTGGGATGCGGCCCTTCGTCCTTTCCCTCGCGGGTGAACAGCTGGACCACGCCGCCCACGGCATCAGCGCCATAGAGGCTGCCGCGCGGTCCGCGGACCACCTCGACCCGCTCGAACATCCGTGGCTCGAGGAGCTGCCAGGCCGGGCTACCAGCGGTGGCCGAGCGCAGCCGAATGCCGTCGATCAGTAGCAGCGTGGATTCGCCGCCGGCGCCGCGAATATTGACGTTGCTGGTCTTGCCATAGCCACCGTTGGAGGTGACATCCACCCCGGGCTGGGCGCGCAGAATATCGGTAATGTCCTTGGGGTCCTGGCGGCGCAGCTCGGCTTCGTCGATCACCGTGACCGAGGCAAGACTCTGGTCGGCGGTGCGCGGCGCGAGGGTCGCGGTCACTACCATGGGATTGAGCATCTGCTCGCTAGCGGCAGTGTCGGACGCAACGGGAGCAGCCGTGGAAGAAACGGCCTCGGGGGATGCCGTACCGGAAGCGGCGCTGGCAAACGGCGCCACGCCAAGACACAGGGCGGCCAGGCCCCGACGGCGGGAGAGTGGTGTCATCATAATGGTATATCCCAGGGCCGCACGCACCCGTGCGGCAAGAACCCTTGAAGGGCCGGGAAACGAAGGGGAAGACAGGTCAGTCAGCGATGAGGACAACGCGACCCTGCCCATGGTTCGCCCTCCGCGTCCTGGCATGCGCTCACAGGCCGGTATCCGGACTGACGAACGAAGGGCCTGGCACTACTAAAAGAGAGGCACCTTCCGGACCGCCGCCTTCCCATGCCGCAGGGGCACAGTGGCATACCATTAAAGGTAGTGGCGGACCTCGATTCGATCACCGTTGCGGGGGCAGCGTCGGAATGGCTGATTGCATCACCGACTTCCCGTTTAAACCCGGCCCGTCTGCGCGGTCCTGGGTCACCTGAGAGTAGACGTAAGCTAGCAACCGCGGATAGGCGAGTCAACGCGCTCCCCCGGCGAGCGCCGTTTAAGGCATCGAGCCAGCCCGTGGCGCACGTACCAGACGGCGTCAGCACGGGAGGCCGCATCCTGACTCAACCAACCGGCCAGATCACGCAGTCGGCGGTCCTCGGGCGCCAATGGCACGATGCCGCGCCCCATCTCCGGCAGAATCAACACCATCTGCCCGCCGGTGTGCCCCTCGGCCTCGATCATTGCCTGAAGGGTATCGACCAAACGCTGGCGCAGCCGGTCATCATCGCGCTCGTCAGCCAACGCCCGTGCAAGCCAGTCTGCCCAGCCGGTAATCACGAGCACTCGCCCTGAGACGAGCCGGTCACGCCAGTCGGAGAGCGCATCATCCGCCTTCAACCACAAGGCGCCAGGAAAGCGCGCGGTTACGATGTCGCCTTTGCCGGCGCAGGCACCACCGATGAAGAGCTGCATGACCAGCCGTCCTCCTTGATCGTAAAGGTAAAACAGCGCCCCTGGGCCTGGCCGACCACCCCGTCCCAGAAATCGGCCGCCTCGAGGCGGCGACGCAGTTCGCGAATAGTGCCGCCGTGGCTTACCGCCAGCGCGCGACGGTGCTGGCACTGGCGTGCCTCGGCGAGCACCTCATCCAGCCAGGCCGATAGCCGCGCCCAGAGATCATCCGCCGATTCGCCGCCGGGCGTGGCCAACAGGCCCTGGCTGTCGACCCAGGCCCGATAGTCGGGATCGTCCTTGAGCGCGGCCCAGGTTTGCCCTTCGTAGTCGCCGAAATTCAGCTCGCGCAGCCGGGCATCAAAGCGCGGCGTATCAGGATGGCCTTCACGCACATGCGCAAGCGTTTGACGACAGCGCGTCAGATCACTGCAGTAGACGGCATCGAAATCGACACCTGCCAGGTGATCGCGCAGCCGATCCAGGTCTGGCTCAGCGTCAGGCAGCAACAGCGGAATATCGCGGTGGCCCTGGTAGCGGCGCTCTTGGTTCCAACTGGTCAGACCGTGACGAACGACCACCAACTCCAGGCGATCATCAGCAACCATAATTCTCCTCCCTCGATGGCGGCGCCAACGATGTCGCCGTTGATGCCGCCGAAGGCCCGGCGTACCGCCAGGCCGTAGATGATGATGAATATCGCAAGGCCCATCAGCAGCCAGACCATGCTTGGCATGATGACCACTACGGCCAGCGGCAGCAGCGCCGCCAGGGCGAGATCCCGAAAGCCGAGACTCTGCTGCCAGGCGTGTGCCAGGCCCTCGGGCCGTGCCGCCGGCACCCAGACCAGCAGGCCGACGCCGCCCAGCCGGCCAAGAGCCGCGACGGGCACCAGCCACCAGGGGCTGGCTCCCGCCTCGAGCAGGGCCCATAGCAGCACGGCCTTCCAGGCCAAGTGAAACACCAGCGCCAGCACGGCGAAGCTGCCCACCTGGGAATCCTTCATGATCGCCCAGCGCCGCTCCAGCGGCGCATTGCTGCCCAGGGCATCGGCCAGGTCCATCAGGCCATCCAGATGCAGGCCACCAGAGAGCGCCACCCAGAGACTCAGCAGCATGAGGGCCAGCATCGGGGTGGGCAGCAGCGGCTGCAGTAGCACACCGATTCCACCTACCAGGGCGCCGAGTAGCGCCCCCACCAGCGGATAGGCCCTTGCCGCCCAGCGCCGGGTGCCCGGCGTCCAGGGGCAGGCCACGGGCACCGGGACTCGGGTCAGAAACTGGATCGCCAGCAGTGCGCCGAAGATAGCGTCCTTCATGATGTTTCTCCCTTGCCGTCATCGGGGTGCTTGCCATCGACCGCGTCCTTGCCATCGATCGAGCCCTTCCAGTCGACCGGGCAACCGGCCACCACTTCGATCACCCGGTCAGCCTGATGGGCCAGGTCTCGGTGCAGGCGCTGCAGGAATACCAGGTAGCGCCAGACCAGCTCATCTCGCGGCGGCAGATCTTCGTTGAGGTCGTTGGAGACCACCACCAGCGTGATCTCGCGGCGGCGGGCCGTCTCGACCCACTGGCGAAGCATCCTGCACCCGGCCTCCCCCTCGAGGCCGGCCTCGAACATGACCTGGCTGGCCCAGAGCGTCAGGCAGTCGAGCAGTACGCAAGCCCCGACCGGTACGCGATCGAGTGCACCGGCTATGTCCAGTGGCGCTTCCCGGGTCAGCCAGCCCTCGCCGCGCTCGCGACGATGCCGCGCAACTCTTGTCGCCATCTCGTCGTCGCTGACCCGGGCCGTGGCCAGGTAAACCAGGCCGCCGGGCGCAGGCGAGCGCCAAGCTCGGGCCAGTGCCTCGGCCACTGCACTCTTGCCGGAACGCGCGCCACCCGAGACGAAGGCGATCATGCGCGCCTCCAGGCGGCCAGCGCCTCGAGCAAAACGGCGTTGTCCGCGCTGTCGCGCAGCGCCAGGCGCAGCCAGCGGCCATCGAGGCCGGGGAAGTTATGGGTATGCCGGGAAAGCAGGCCCCGGCGCAGCAGGAAGGCGAACAGCGCCTCTGCCTTGGCGGCGTCTCCGCCATCCAGCAGCATGAAGTTGGCCTGAGTGGCCGGCACCGCATAGCCCAGCGCGCGCACCGCCTCGGGCACGCCAGGGCGTACATCGGCAAGCCAGGTACGGGTGCGGGAAAGATAGTCGGTGTCGGCCAACAGCGGTGCCACCAGCCCTAGCGCCAGGGCGTTGACGCTCCAGGGCATCTGCAGGTCACGGGCACGTCGCACCAGCGATGGCGAAGCGAGCAGGTAGCCCAGCCGCAGGCCCGGCAAATCATAGAGTTTGGTCAGCGAGCGCAGCAGCACGAGGTTCGGCGCAGAGGCCAGCAATGGCGTGAGCGCGCCCTCATCGCTGAAGTCGATAAAGGCCTCATCGACCACCACGGTGGTGCCCGTCTCAAAGCCTCGGGCCAGCAGGCGCTCAACGGTCTCAAACGGCAACAGAGTGCCGGTGGGGTTGTTGGGGCGACACAGAAAGAGCACCGAGGCAGGTGCTCTCGCCCCCTCTCCGGTTCTCTCTTCAGTTCTCTCTTCAGTTCTCTCTTCGGTTCTCTCAACAGCACTTTCAACAGCGCCCTCCATGGCCCGCTCGGCCGCATCGACGTCGAGCTCGAATGCCTCGCCTCGCAGCGCAAGCGACTCGACCGAAAGGCCATAGTGGGCGCAGGCGAGGCGGTACTCGCTGAAGGTGGGTTCGACCACCAGTGCCCGGCCACCGGCGTGCAGGGCCGCCGCCAGATAGATGGCTTCGGCGCCGCCGTTGGTCACCAGCACCTGCTCGGGCGTCAGCCCTTGCTGGGCGGCGATGGCCTGGGCAGGCGCATCGTCATCCGGGTTTGGGTAGACCGCCAACCGATCGGCGGCGCCTGTCAGCCAGTCGCTCAGCCAGGCCGGGGGCCCCAACGGGTTGAGGTTGGCGCTGAAGTCGATCAGCGGATGGTCAGACGGCAGGCCGAAACGCGCCAGCAAGGCCGCCCGGCGACCACCGTGAGCGGGCCAGTTGGCGATCCATGACGTCATATCAGCCACTCCCGCATCAGCACCAGGGGAGCCGCCAGCAGCAGGAAGACCAGCCACCCGCCGTGCATGTACGTAATGGCCCGCTCGACATGGCCTGCAGTAAGGGCCTCATGGGGCGTGCCCAGGGTGGCACGCGGCGAGGGACGCCCGGCGTAGTGATTGAGGCCGCCAAGCCGCACCCCCATGAGGTTGGCGACCATGGCCTCCGGCCAGCCCGCATTGGGACTGGGGTGGCTCGGTGCCTCGCGGCGAGTGCTGGCGATGGCCCCGCGCCAACGGCTCCCAGGGATGACCAAGGCGGCCAACCAGAGAGTCAGCGCCGTGAGCCTTGCCGGCAGCCAGTTCGCCACATCATCTAGCCGCGCCGAGGCGTTACCGAAATCTGCAAAGCGCGGACTGCGGTAGCCGACCATGGAATCCAGGGTGTTGGTGGCCTTGTAGGCCAGCGCCAGCGGCGCACCGCCCAGCAGCGCCCAGAACAGCGGCGCGGTGATGCCATCCACGGTGTTCTCGGCCACGGTCTCAACCGTCCCCCGGGCCAGTTGACTCTCGTCGAGGCCGGCCGTGTCACGGCCAACGATCATGGAAAGGGCTTTTCGGGCTGCCGCCATATCCCCCTGTGCCAGCGGCACGGCCACCGCCCGTGCAGCGTCGGCGAGCCCTCGAGCCGCCAGCGTCGTGGCCAGAAGAACAAGCTCCATGGCCGCTGACAGCCAGGGGCTGATCCAGGCGAGAACGGCGAGGACGCTCCAGGCGAGCGCCCAGGTGCCGCCCACCACCAGCGCCGCCAGCCACTGGCCACGCCGCCGGCGATCGGCAGGAGGTCCGTGATTCCAGGCCCGCTCGAGCCAAGCGATTACCCGACCAATGCCCACCACCGGATGCGGCAACCAGCGTGGGTCACCCAGCAACAAGTCGAGCAGCACTGCGGCAGCGATCATGGCCAGCAGCGACAGGGACAGGGGCTCGAACGCCGGAAGTGCCAGACTCATCGTCTGCCCTCCTCCGCCATGGCCAAGGAGGCCTGGATGGCCTGGAACACGGCTGCTCCGATGGCCCGCCCGAGCAGCGTGCCCGAGCCTGCATAAGGAGTCGCCACCCCGCACTGGGTGGCGGCGATGGCCAGGCAATCGGTGGAGGTGCCGGTGGCCGGCGTGCCCGAGATCGGATCCCGAACGCCCCACACGGCCAGGGCCCGCACCTTGGCCTCACTGGCCGACTGAACGGCATTGACCAGGGCGCCATCATCAAGATGGCCGTCGATGAAAACCAGCGTATTGATGGTGCCGGCGACCAGGCGCGGGTCGTCCCGCACCGGAGCGGTGATATCCACGGCATTACCGACCCCCGCGGTGACCGCGACCAGCACCCGGCGCTCGCCGGCGTGGACCTCCTCGAGCGCCAAATGGGCCAGGGGCACCGCGGTCATCATCGCCACGCAGTTCTCGGCCTCAAGGCCACGTGCGGACAGCCAGCCCAACAGGTCGGCACGGGGCGCCTGGCCGGCATAGTCCTTGTCGACGTGAAAGTTGCAGAAGTCCCGCGACCAGCCGAGTCCCGGCCCGACCAGGGCACTGCTCAGGGTGCGCAGGGGCGTCTCATGATGGAAGTGCACGCAGCCGGCATCGACAGCAAGCGCGAGGCCGCCTCCCACATCCAGCCACGCCCCGGGCGAGCGGCACGAGGCCGCCATCGGCTCAGCGGGCCTCACGGTTATCGACGCCGGCATCGGCAAAGGTCGCCATCTCCGAGAGCATCGCGGTCGCCGCCTCGAGCAACGGGAAGGCCAGGGCAGCGCCGCTGCCCTCCCCCAGCCGCAGGGAAAAATCCAGCAGGGGGGCGGCGTCCAATGCCGCCAGGGCCCGATCATGGCCGGGCTCATGGGAGCGATGGCCAAATATCAGATAGGGGCGCAGTGATGGCTCGAGGCGGCAGGCGGTAAGCGCGGCGACGGTGGCAATAAAGCCATCGACGAGAATCGGCAGGCGGCTTGCGGCGGCGCCGAGGTAGGCCCCCACCATGGCGGCGATCTCGAGCCCGCCCAGGCGGGCGAGCACGTCCATGGGATCGTCGGGATCGGCCGCCCGAGCGACCAGAGCCGCCTCGATGACGGCCTGCTTCCTGGCCAGGGCATCGCCGGCCACACCAGTGCCCGGCCCCACCAGCTCGGCTACCGGCACACCGGTCAGGGCGGCCAGCATGGCCGTGCTGGCGGTGGTATTGGCGATGCCCATTTCGCCGACGATCAGGCAGCGACAGCCGGCCTTCGCGGCGCGCTCGGCGGCACGCCGGCCAACCGCAATGGCCGCCCGGGCCTCGTGCTGGGTCATGGCGTTCTCACGCGCCATGTTGCGCGTCCCCGGACGCACCTTGTCATGCACGATCCCCGGGCCCGACACGTCACTCGCCACCCCGACATCGACCACCTCGAGCCGAGCGTCGATGCGTCGCGCAAAGACGTTGATGGCCGCCCCACCGGTGACGAAATTAGCCACCATCTGGGCAGTCACGGCCTGGGGAAAGGCCGAAACGCCTTCCTCTGCCACGCCGTGATCAGCGGCGAAGACCACTACGCCGGGCGGCGTGACGCTGGGGAAGTCCTCGCCGGTAATGGCGGCCAGGGTCACCGCCAGGGACTCGAGGCGCCCCAGGCTGCCGGGTGGCTTGGTGAGGGTATCGAGGTAGCGACCGACCCGTTCGGCACAGGCTGTGTCGAGACCGGGAATCAGTGGCGAAGGATCATTCACGGCGCGTCTCCGGAGATTCTTTTCAAGCCAGGCATCTTACCAGAGCCTCACCCGCGGAGCCTGGCCTGCAGTGGCCAGGGCTCGGCCTGCGCGCCTCACCGACAGGCCAGAGACTCTGGCGCGAGCATGCGCCTGGCGACGCTTTGTGACAGACAGTGACCTTTATCCACTCGCCGCCCTGAGACTCGGCTAGCCTGAGAAAAGGACGCCCCAGGCAAAGGGTGCAAGGGCGATAATCACAGAGGGCATGACAATGCGCTTTCATCAGGTAAAAGAGCTGGTGCACTGGGCGGCGGATTATCACCAGCGATTGGCGGAGCACTACGCCAAGCACGCCGGCGACGATGTCAAAGAGCGGGTGCGCATGGCCCTCGAGTATCTGGCCAATCATGAACGCACCCTGCAGGCAAACCTCGAGGATTACTTCACCGACGGCAGCGATCACCACGCCGTGCTGGACACCTGGTTCGACGACCCGGCCGACTTTCCCCACCTGCCGGTGCTCGATCGGCTTCCCGGATGCATGGACTGCGAAAGCGTGCAGGACGTGCTGGCCACCGCCCTGACCACCCACAAGACGCTGCAGGATCTCTACCGGCACCGGGCCGACCGGGCCAGCATCGAGGAAGAGCGCGAATTTTTCGCTGCCCTCGCCGCCGGGCACGATGGCGAAGTGCGCCGGCTGGCCCGGGATATTCAGCGTCTCGAGGATTATTGAAGGGCGGCTAACAGATCAGGACTGCAGAAGGTTGGAAAAAGAGCGAGGCTGCAGAAGGTGGCAAATACAGTTGGTCCGTATAGCGTGTCAGGCTTTACGCGGAAGCTGCCTCACGTAGGATGAGCAGGCCATTCGCTGCCAGGAACATCGATGTCTCCAAGCCAGATCAGCAAGACCAAGACCAGCTTCTATCGCCGCCTCTATGTGGCCTACCTGATCGAGCAGGGAATCGCCAGCGTGCCCGCCCTGACCGAGGCCACCGGCATGCCAAGGCGCACTGCCCAGGACACCCTCAACGCCCTGGCCGAGCTGGACATCGACTGCCGGTTCGAGCCCGAGCCGGGCGAGCGCCACAACATTGGCCGCTACGTGATTCATGACTGGGGCGCCATCAACCCCGAGTGGATCGCCCGCCACCAGGCCGCCATCAAGACGGCGCTGGGCTATCCATGAGCGCCAGATCGACCCGGTCGTGACCTAACAGCGGTCTCCAGCCGACCCGCGCACTCTCCCGCGCACTCTCTAGAAGCGATCCGCGCGGAAAGGCGCCATATCGATGGCGGGTGTCTCGCCATCCATCAGCTCGCCGAGCAGACGCCCGGTCGCCGGCCCAAGCGTGAAGCCCTGATGGCCATGGCCGAAGGCAAACCACAGCCCCTTGTGTGACGGCGCCGGGCCGATCACCGGCTTCATGTCCGAGGTGCAGGGGCGAGCGCCCTTCCAGGGCGTGTCGTCGCGCCTGGCCCCCAGCGGCACCAGCTTGCGAGCCACCGCCTCGGCCGCATCCAACTGATCCAAAGCCGGCGCGGCATCCCGGTTCGCCAGTTCGGCACCGGTGGTCAGGCGCACGCCGGCGCGCATCGGCGCCAGCAGATAGCCGATCTCAGCATCCATGACCCAGTGATTGAGCGCACGCCCTTCCTGCAGGGCGTAATGCATGTGATAGCCGCGCTTGACGAACAGCGGCAACTGGTAGCCCAGGCGACTCAGCCAGTCGCCGGACCAGGGGCCCATGGCCATCACCAACTCACCGGCCTCCAGAGAGCCAGCGTCGGTTTTCACCTGCCAGCCATCAGCGCTCTGGGCAACCGACTCGACGCTTGCCTTGACCACCTTGCCGCCCAGCGCCTTGAAGGCCTCGGCATAAGCGGCCACCAGGCCACCGGGATCGGCGACGGTCCAGCTGTCGCGCCACAGAATCGCACCGATGATCTCGTCTGACAGGTCGGGTTCCTGTTCGGCGAGCGCTGCCCGATCGAGCCGGTCATAGGTGAGGCCAAACCGCTTTGCCAGGGGGGCCACCTTGGCCAGACGCGCCTCGAAGGCCTCGCGGGTGCGATAGAGCTCCAGCCAGCCGTCGCGGCTGACCAGGGCATCTGCCCCGGCCGCCTCGATCATCGGTGCATGTTCCTGAGTCGACAGCGCGATCAGCGAAGCGTATTCGGACAGAATTCGCGCATAGGGGCCCGGCGCTGAATTCTGCCAATAGCGAAACAGCGAACTGGCCGATTCCAGCATGCCGCTGGGCCGGTAGCGGATATCCACGCGGCGGTTGGGCACCACCTGCATGAGGGTCTTGGCATCCCGCGGGAAGGGATAGGGCGCCACCGCTTCGCGCTGGATGATGCCGGCATTGCCAAACGACGTCTCGTGGCCCGGCTCCCGGCGATCGACCAGCACCACCGAACGCCCCCGCTTGGCCAGGTGATAAGCGATCGACACGCCGACCATGCCGGCCCCCAGGACGATGGTATCGCTGACATCACGTTCCTTGGACATGCAAACTCCTGACCTTGAGGGAAGACAACCGGCACTAACCGGACCTCCATTCTAGAGCATATGCCGACGCCTGCCATGCCGACCGCTGCCCGAGGGACAGCTGACGCCATGGCATGGCTCGCGTAAGCTTGAGGACTTCCTATTTCCCGCCGGAGATCCCATGACCGATCGCGACACGCGCCACCAGCAATCGATGCAGAAACTCAAGGCCCACGTCGACGACAAGGTGGCCAACGCCACCGAAGAACGCGGCCTGCTGATGGTCTTCACCGGTAACGGCAAGGGCAAGACCACCGCCGCCTGGGGCACCGTGACCCGCGCGCTGGGCTACGGCTATAAGGTCGGCGTGATCCAGTTCATCAAGGGGCTATGGGAATGCGGCGAGCGCGAGCGGCTTAACGACGATGCCAACCTCGAGGTCGCGATCATGTCCACCGGTTTTACCTGGGACACCCAGAACCGGGAGAGCGATACCAAGGCCTGCCAGGAAGTCTGGCAGGAAGCCAAACGCATGCTCGAGGACCCCGAGGTCTACCTGGTGGTGCTCGACGAGATCACCTACATGATGAAGTACGGCTACCTGGACAGCGCCGAGGTTATTGCCGCACTCGAGAACCGCCCAGCGGAGCAGACGGTGATCATTACCGGCCGCAACGCCAACCGCGAGGTGGTCGCCATGGCCGACACAGTGACCGAGATGCAGGAGACCCGCCATGCCTTCAACGCGGGGCTCAAGGCACGCCGCGGCATCGATTTCTGAGCCACGAACTTTCTCGCCGCCTGCGGCTCACACATGACGATGCCCTCGCCTCACAGGCCGAGCCGGCCCCATTCGGAAATGGAGACGACCAATGAATGCCAAGGGAATCCTCGATCAACTGATGAAGCAGGCCGGCGGCCAAAGCAAATCCAGCGGCGGCTTCGACGCCCAGCAGCTGGTCAAAGGCCTTTCCTCTCAGTTCAGTGGCAATAGCGGCAAGGATGGCACATCCAGCGGCGGCTTCGACGTCAAGAGCCTGCTCGGCGGAGGCGCCCTGGGCGCGCTGATCGGCTCCAAACGCGGCCGCAAGATGGGCGGCAAGGCGCTCAAGTACGGCGCCATAGCAGGCGTCGGCGTGCTGGCCTGGAAGGCCTGGCAGAATCGCCAGGCCAGTGGCGATTCTGCCCAAGAAGGCTCGCCCATCGACGACTTGGACGGCCAGGCCCAAGAGCAGCGCAGTTTGGAGATCCTACAGGCAATGATTATGGCCGCCCGGGCCGATGGCCACATCGACGACGCCGAGCGCCGCCAGCTTGGTGAACAGATAGAAGCCCTAGGCGCCGACGCTGAGCTACAAGCCTGGGTTGAACGGCAGTTTCAGGCGCCGCTGGATGCCGAAGCGTTGGCCCAGCAGGCCGATTCGCCCCAGGCCGCCCGGGAGATCTATCTTGCCAGCGTGGCGATCATCGACGACCAGAACCCCATGGAGCGCGCCTGGCTCGATCAGCTTGCCGCGGCCTTGGAGCTAGACGCCGAGATGCGCGCCGAGCTAGAGCGTCAGGCCCTCGGTGCTACACAGGGCTGAACGACCAGACGCTTCCGAGCAGGCGCTTACGAACAGACGCTAACGACTAGAACGATTACTAGAGAGCTACCGCCGACGATGGCCGAGCCGACCCAGCAATGCTGCGTTATCGACCACCGGTTTGGTCATCTCGGGCAACACTTTTGCCGGCAGCGCCATGATGCCGGCCTTCTCATGGACAGTAAGCACCCACTCTTGGCAGCGCCGGCAGCATAGCTTCTCGCCGCCGTGCCCCGCGTGTCGATGCTCTAGCTCATCGAAGCCGCCGGCGAACTGCACCGACACCTCTGGCCAGAACAGCAGCTTGGTGGCACTGCCATCCGCCCCGCAGCAATCCGCACAATCGCAGTGTGCCGCGCCCAGCGGCGCCCCGGTGACCATTAGCGTCACCGCCCCGCAGCCACAGTCGCCCTGGTAGAAAGGTCCATTGCTCATGATGGGCTCCATTGGCCAACAATGATGTTGCCAGTGTGACAGCGACCGGCAGCGCTCTACCAGCTGGCACCTTGCTCGCAGGCAGACGGGAGCATCGAGTGGAAAAGTGCTCAAAGGGCGCTTGAAGCCAGAATAATAGAAAGGGACGCTTCAGCGATGAAGCGACCCAAAAACTTCGGAGCAGGGTCAGTGACTACCTCTCTTTTATTGCCGGTAGCAATGCGCGCCAGCGCAGCTTAGGTGCGTCCTACAGCAGCCGGTGGTTAAGCTGCATCGAAGTCCAGTGGATGAATTTCATCAAGATTGACCGTGTTGCGGGCCACCCACAAATCGTACATATCCTGCATCGCCAACCAGCTCTCAGGTGTACGCCCCAGAACCTTGGATAGCCGAAGCGACATTTCCGGGCTAACACCACTCCCCCCTTTGAGTAGCCGAGACAACGTGGAGGGTGAAACCCCCAGACTGGACGCAAGCTGACGGGCACTGATACCGAAAGGCTCCAAGTAGACCTCCCGAATGAATTCACCAGGATGCGGCGGATTATGCATAGTCATTAGTGATAATCCTCATAATCAAGAATGTAGGCGTTACCGTCCTGAAACTCGAACGTCATGCGCCAATTTCCGTTAACTCTGACCGACCACCGCCCCTTATCCTTTCCCATCAATGGATGAAGCCGAAAGCCAGGGATGTCCATGTCCTCCACCGAAGTAGCAGTATCCAGAGCAGCTAGCTGCATACGCAGCTTCTTGGCGTGATCAGGCTGGATGCCAGATGTGCTGCCGGTTGAGTAGAACCGTTTCAGTCCTTTGTGACGGAATGATTTAATCATGAAGGAATAATAGCATGTTGCGCATCACGCAACAATAGATCTTAACACCGGAGCACATCGGCGACCTTGAAGTGGCGACGCAGTAGCCACGGAAAGGGCATCCGGCGGCCACCGGCCTCGAACTACTGTGTCTTTTATATATTTAGAACTCCGTATTCACAGTAACCACCACATTGGATGGTATACTGAGTGATATTTTATGACGTGACCGCTCTCGTGCACTTGGGATACAAGCTTCGGGGTCAGATAGCTCTACCATGACGGGAAGCATCTGGTTTCTCAAAGAAACGATATTCCTGTTGGCGCCATCCGGCTCTCCCCAAAAGACCACCGCCCCCTCTGAAGATGTCCGACACTTAAGCCAACAAGTTTCCTTTTCAATAGACGAGCCATCTTCCATAATTTCAGTCAGTACTATTTCCATTTGGTCTCACCTATACATAACGCCCGGCTCACGCGCCGATTTGGAGCCCGCGAAGAGGCGAAAACCGGTAGCCGTGCAGCCGTTTGTCGGGTGGCATTTCCACAGGTTTCCGTATTGCGACTCTAATTAGCTTTCCCTTGGACAAGATTTAATGCCGGTCTATAAATAAAAGGCACCCAATATGAAGGTGCTTCTTTATCACCACGAACTTCAAAAAAGCCAATTTCAGCAAGACGCCGCGCCATCTCTCCAGCTTGCTCCTCAGTCACCCCCCAAACCTGAGCCAAGGAAGTGCTCGTTTGTTCCGCTCGCTCCCCTTCCAACTTAGTTACATAACTTGCAACGTCCGCATACTCTGCGAGAAGCGTTTGTTCAAAGCGAGTTTTCGAAACCTGAGGAAGTGAGTCTTTGAAGGCAGCCCGATCCATCAGAATATCCCCTTCAGGATCGTCCTCACCTCTCTCTAGCTTCTGAATTTGGATAGTTTTTGCCGTATCTAAAAGGTGAATCACTTCTCTCGGAACGGGATTTCCACTCGCATCAACAGTTCGAGATAATATCCACCCAAAAGTGTAGGGGTTTCTACCAGTATCTACTTTTTCCGGCGCTATTCGATAAAACACTTCTTTTTGATCAGAGTAATTCTTTCTGATCTCCTCTGGATCAATTTCCAAATAACGTGAAAAAATTTCATTTGAAACTAGCCGAGAAACCACCAGGTTCATCAATGAATTCTCTGACCATGTTATATTTACTGTTTTTGTAATATGGCTCGCCTCAGTGAAGCCTCCCTTTGTAATCCTTTTCCATATATCATCTCTAACAAATATTTTCAAAGCGACACTAGAGAACCCTTTCATATCATTGTACGCTCTAAATAATGCCCGCAGCGCATTTCTCTCCATATCTGGAGAGTCTGCAAAAGCCACATCAAGTCGATCAAATAACAGCCACATTTTCAGGCCTTCTTTCTCCAAGGCCGAGTTGGCGAAGTGCAATAACTCATCGGCAGGTATTTCAGCAAGATTCTTTTCATCAGATTGTTCTCGAAACTCCGTTTTTCTTGACACGGTAGGAGCTCCGCTTGATGGGTCTATAGTAACAGCATGTTCTATTGCCTGGGCATCCCTGCTGAACCAACGTTTTATGTAACTTGATACGGCTCTAAACATCACAGATAAAACGCCAGAATCTGGAAGCAGCTTGGCCTTTTCAAGGGAGCTTACTAACGCACGTGCCGCATCATTACTTATGTCATAGTCTCGAAGAGTTCTCGCAATTAAGGTTAGGCAATAAAGCTTCCACAAATAGATGAAGGCAGTTTCACTAGGGGGCGGCTCCGAAATGACATGGCTGAAAACTGTGGCCCCTCGTACATTTTCCCCTGAAGAAAGCAGAATTCCCTCATCAAAAAAATCATCTTCTCGCCTATTCAAGAGAGTGTAGAGCGCACTCTTTCCTGATCCCTTCGGACCATATACAACATCTATTCTTCCCGAGCGAATCTGACTCCACTGATCAGTTTCAACAAAATACTTCTCTAGGCTCTCGACTTCGTCCTCGGCGACCCGTGCCCCAAGTTCGAGAGACTGAAGAACTTCAATCTTTGATGTCACGCTGACTCCTCGATAAGCTGAAATTCTAAAATTTAAGAAACCACCCAACTGTTCAGCATTTCTTCGCCGTGCAATATTCTCATGCCACCTAAGTAACCCATTGATTTCTCGATGCATTTCCATTGGCGTGGCTATATAACACCAATAAACGCGCCTGCTCCCTTTGCCGGCAGGGCCGATTTAGGTCTTAAGCCACCATCCTAGGTCCGACCATAGCCTTTTGCTTATAAAGGCACAACGCCGCCGATGATCACGCCAGGCTTTCTTGTAGCGCTCGCTCCGCTTGATCGAGTTCGAACTGGCTGAAGACCCGCACGCCGTGGCGTTCGAGTAATGCGGCGGTTACGCCCTGGCCGGGCACGCGCTGGCCGGTAAAGCTGCCGTCGTAGAGGGCACTGCTGCCGCAAGAGGGGCTGGCTTCGGTGAGAATGGCGACGCGGATGTGATGCCGCTGACACAGCGCCAGGGCCTGTTCGGCGCCGCTTAGGAAGGCTTGGCTGACATCTGCGCCGTCCCGGGCGATCACCTGGGCGGTGCCGTCCAGCACCGCGGCGCCTGTGCCGCCCTGAATCTCGGCGGGAGGCCGCGGAGTGCTCATGCCGGCCTGTACTTCGGGGCAGGCGGCTACCAGGCGCCCTTCCCGGCGCCAGCGCTCCAAGGTGGGATCATGCAGCGCCTTGGCGCCGCCGTCGTAGCGCACCGGCTGGCCGAGCAGGCAGGCACTGATCAGTAGCTTTTCCATAAGCGCTAGCCTGCCATGCCACACCGGCGCATGGGAATCTCATTTACCGCCTCAGGCCCCCTGAGCCATGGCCTGCTGGAGGAAGGCCTCGCAGCGTTGGCGCGCTGGACGCTCGTTAAGGCCAGCACAGTAAGCCTCGAACTCGGGCCGCCAGGGGATGGAGCCAAACTGCAGGCCCCAGCTCAGGTGAGCCCCCACATAGATATCCGCGGCACTGAAGGCGTCGCCGGCAATATAGCGCTTGCCCGCAACAGCGCCTGCCAGGGTATCGAGCACCGCCTGAAGGCTGCCGCAGCCAAGCTGCATCTGCTGACGCTCGTCCGGATGGACTCCCAGCAGGCCATTGAGCGAGACGGCGGTTTCCAGCGGCCCAGCCGCGAAGAACAGCCAGCGGTAGTAGTCGCCCCGCAGCGCCAATGGCGGCGCTAGCCCGGCTTGGGGGAAGGCATCGGCCAAGTAGGCACAAATGGCGGCGGTCTCGGTAACCACTACGTCGCCGTGGCGAATCGCCGGCACCTTACCCATCGGGTTGATGGCCAGGTAGTCCGCGGCTTTCATCGAGGTGCCGTAATCCAGCACTACCATGCGATAGGCTACGCCAAGCTCCTCCAGCATCCAGTGGACGATGCTTCCCCGCGACAAGGGATGGGTATAGAAGACCAGCTCGTCTGTCGCCGCCCCTTCCCCGCGATCACTGCCCCAGGGCCCCTCGCTGATCTGGCTGGCCGCGTCCTGTCCGACGGCGCCTTGATCGTTGCCCGCCAGTTTGAGGCCTGTCAGGCGCTGCGCTTGATCATCGGGTAGAGCATCCGACACCTTGTCACGCAGCTGTGCGGCCGGAGCGGCCAGCGGGCCCGCCGCATCCTCGACCTTCACCAGCCCCAGCGCCAACGCATCGAGCTGATCGTCGGTCAGCATCAGCGCCGGAAGCAGCACCCCGGGGGCCAACGTATAGCCGGTGCCGGGAACATGCTCGATGTCGGCACCTACCGCTTTGAGCACGGCGATATCCTGATACAGGGTGCGCAGCGAGATGCCCTGCGTCTCGGCCAGTGTCGTGCCGCTCACCGGACCCTCGTGGCGGCGCATTACACGGACAATATCCTGCAAGCGAGTCTTACGGGACATGTAGTTGGTCTCCTCGGGTTGCTGGCACTGGCGCCATCTTCTGGGCAGGTTGCTCAACGATGGATGGCTCAAGGCCTGATGCAAGGACTGTCTGGCAGCACGACTTGGCAGCACAGCCTGTCAGCACGGCGCGGCCAGCAATATCGACACGGGTGTCGGTTCTTGGATCATGAAGTAAGCCCCAGACATGGCGTCCTTGATACGCGCTCTCACAGGCCTCTTGGCCTTCCGGGAACGCGAACGCTTACAGACTAGCAGCAAGTGTCAAAAAACGAAGGGATGGCCGTAAAAAAAAATCAACAACGCCCGCCTGACGCCATCATGTCAGCTAAGGGGCCTAGGCTGTGGCTGCCCGTCAATCGGCGCAGGTTGCCTGTGGGTTGTAAATCCAGGGCTTGTAAAACCAGAGCTTGTAAAACCAGGGCTCGAAGAATCAGGGCCCGAAGAATCAGGGCTTATAGAAGATGAAATCGCCAATGCTGGCCGTTTCGGTGAAATCCGCCGCCCAATAGGGAAGGATAGTGCGTTGATGGAAAAACATCGCCCCGCCGGTGTGATCCGAAAGCTGCCCATTGAGTGCCTGGCGCGCGACCTCCTTGACGATCGCATAGCGCTGCGGCTCCTGGACATCATCCCCGCGACCATCGCACCACCACGAAAACTGACAGTAGCCCTGCTCGCCGCCCTGCTTGACCACGCCACAGATGGTGTCCGGAAAACCGGCATCAGCGAGTCGGTTCATCACCACATTGGCAACGGCGGCCATGTCATCGGTGCCTTCTCCCTTGGCCTCCCAATAGACAGCACGCGCAAGGCAGGTGATCGCATCATCCAGGGGCGAAGCCCCCAACGGGTCCACCGCCTCGATGCCGGGACGGGTGATGGCCACGGCCGGATCGGGGCGCGACTCGCTGCCACCGTCGACGATGCTCTGCTCGATCAGCTCCGCCTTATCCTGAGCGATCGTGGACTTTTGCTCGCGGGTTAGCTGCTCGCTATCCGCCGCCATGACGGGCTTTGCGGTCATCAGCACCACCAGGCAAAGCACCAGAACTGACTGGTACATGGGTGAACCTCCTCAATGCAGCACCGCGGCGCCATGCCGACAGGGCTCCTCGACCGATAATACTCCACGGTATCGGTGCGGATAATCCGCAAAAACTGCTAGCTTACACAAAATGCCTCGCCCACAAAAAACGGCGAACCGAGGTTCGCCGTGGAAGGTGGCCAGAGCGCCTGACCGAGAGAGACCGTTGTCGTGGAGATCAGATCTCGAAACCGAGGCCGAAGTCCTCGGCGGAAATCGCCATCAGCGAGGCGCCGCCGGCCTTGATAATTTCCGCATGGGCACGGGTGCGCGGCAGCAGGCGCTGATAGAAGAAGCGCGCGGTATCGAGCTTGGCCCGATAGAAGGCGTCCTCCTCGCCGCCAATCGCCTGCTGGGCCTGCTTGGCGGCGCGGGCGAACAGGTAAGCAAGGGTCACGTAACCCGAGTACATCAGGTAATCGACGCTGGCGGCACCGACCTCCTCGCGATCATTCATCGCCTTCATGCCCACGCCCATGGTCAGCTCGCCCCATTCGGCGTTGAGCTTGGCAAGGGGCGCCACGAATTCCTTAAGGAACGGATTATCGGCTTCGGCCTTGCAGAACTGGTGAATTTCCTTGGTGAAGACCTTGAGGGTCTCGCCCTGGCTCATCAGCACCTTGCGACCCAACAGATCGAGGGCCTGGATACCGGTGGTGCCCTCGTAGAGCCGAGTGATACGCGCATCGCGCACCAGCTGCTCCATGCCCCATTCCTTTATGAAGCCGTGGCCGCCGAACACCTGCACGCCCTCGTTGGTGGCTTCGAAGCCGACCTCGGTGAGGAACGCCTTGACGATCGGCGTCAGCAGGCCAAGCAGGGTCTCGGCCCGCTCTCGCTCCGCCGGGTCCTGGCCGTGCTCGACCAGGTCAACCAGCTGCGCGGTGTACATCACCAGCATCCGCCCACCCTCGGCGAAGGCCTTCTGGGTCAGCAGCATGCGCCGCACATCCGGGTGCACGATGATCGGGTCGGCGGGTTTGGCCGGTGCCTTCGCGCCGGACAGCGCACGCATCTGCAAGCGGTCGCGGGCATAGCCAAGCGAATTCTGGAAGCTCGCTTCCATTAGGCCAAGACCCTGAATACCCACGCCGATGCGGGCCACGTTCATCATCGTGAACATGCAGGAAAGCCCCTTGTGGGGACGCCCCACCAGATAACCTCGGGCGCCATCGAAGCTCATCACGCAGGTAGCGTTGCCGTGGATGCCCATCTTGTGCTCAAGCGATCCGCAGGATACGCCGTTGCGCGCGCCCGGGTTGCCGTTTTCATCCGGCATGTCCTCTGGCAAGTACTTCGGCACCACGAACAGCGAGATGCCCTTTGAGCCTTCCGGGGCGTCGGGCAGCTTGGCCAGCACCAGATGCACGATATTCTCGGCCAGGTCATGCTCGCCCGCCGAGATGAAGATCTTGGTGCCGCTGATGTCATAGCCGCCGTCATCAGCCGGCACCGCCCGGGTCTTGATCAGGCCCAGATCGGTGCCACAGTGAGGCTCCGTCAGGCACATGGTACCGGTCCAGACACCCTCGACCAGCTTGGTCAGGTAGGTGGCCTTCTGCTCGTCACTGCCGTGGTGGCGCAAGGCATCGGCGGCGCCATGGGAGAGCCCCGGGTACATGCCCCAGGCCAGGTTGGTGGCGCAGGTCATCTCGGAGAGCGCCATGCCCAGCGAATGCGGCAGGCCCTGACCGCCGAATTCCGGCTCGGCGGCAAGGCTCGGCCAGCCCCCCTCGACGTACTGGCGGTAGGCCTCTTTGAAGCCCTTGGGCGCCTTGACCTCGCCGCCTTCCAGCAGGCAGCCCTCGCGATCGCCGCTCTGGTTGAGCGGCAGCAGCACCTCGCGGGAGAAGCGCGCGCCCTCTTCGAGAATCGCGCCGACGACATCCGGCGTGGCGTCTTCGCCGCCCGGCAGCCGCGCGTAGTGGCCGGGGAAGTCCAGCAGCTCGTCCATCACGAAGCGCAAGTCGCGCAGGGGGGCCTGGTAGTCGGGCATCTCGCACACTCCTGAAAACATCATCCGCACGGCCGCTGCCGAAGGATTAAAACATGTGTTTGAAACTATCCAGCTACCCGCCTGTAGTCAAGCGATCGTTTGAATAATGACCTGCCACTATGGTCGAGCCCCAGCGGCTGCGCCGACGGGATGAGCGTCGGCTCCATGACCATCAACACGGTAGGTACGACAAAAAAAGCCGCCGGACGCATAAGCGGCCGGCGACAGGCAAGAAGAAAGAAGAAAGAAGAAAGAAAACCGATAGCGAGCCCGGATCGCGCCGAGGCCTCACGGCAAGTGAATGGCTCACTGCATGCGAATCCCCCCGTCTAGTCGAATCACCTCGCCGTTAAGCATCACGTTAGTGATGATCTGCTCGGCGAGGCTCGCGAACTCCGCGGGCTTGCCAAGGCGCTTGGGAAACGGCACAGCGGCAGACAGCGCGGCCACCGCATCCTCGGGGATGCCGCTCATCATCGGGGTCTCAAAGACCCCGGGGGCGATACTCATCACCCGGATGCCGTGACGCGAAAGTTCACGAGCCAGCGGCAGGGTCATGCCCGCCACGCCGGCCTTGGAAGCGCTGTAGGCGGCCTGGCCCACCTGGCCGTCGAAGGCCGCCACCGAGGCGGTGGTGATGACCACCCCCCGCTCGCCATCTTCACCCGCGGCGTTATCGGCCATGGCGGCAGCGGCCAGCCGCAGGACGTTGAAGGTGCCGATCAGGTTGATCTCGACGGTGCGCGTAAAGCCTGCGAGGTCGGCGGGGTTGCCCTCTCGATCGAGCAGTTTGGCCACGCTGACCACGCCTGCACAGTGCACCACCCCGTGTAGGCCACCCGTATTCAGGGCAAGGTCGACGGCGGCCTGGATATCCGCTTCCTTTGTCACATCGCCGCGACAGGCCGTGGCGGCCTCGCCGAGCCCGGCGGCCAGTTCGTCTATCGCGTCGTTCAGGTCGCAGAGCACCACTCGGGCGCCGCCGGCGACCAGGCGTTCGGCGGTGGCAGCACCGAGCCCGGAGGCGGCGCCGGTGATCAGGAAGGTTTTTCCAGTGACTTGCATGGTCTCTCTCCGGTTTATGACGCGCGGGCGTCGTCGGCTGCCTGGGCACGCAGCTTGAAGCGCTGGATCTTGCCGCTGGGCGTCTTCGGCAGCTCTTCGATGAAGGTGATGACCCTCGGGAAGGCGTGAGTCGACAGGCGCTCGCGCACCCGCTGACGAATCTCGTCGGCCAACTGCTCGCTGGCCTCGAAGCCTTCGCGCAGCACGATGTAGGACGTGATGATTTCGCCACGGATCTCGTCGGGCTGGCCGACGGCGGCACTTTCGGCAACCGCCGGGTGGGTCATGACGGTATTTTCGACATCAGTGGGACCGACCCGGTAGCCGGCCGTGGTAATGATGTCATCGTCGCGGCCGGCAAACTGGAAGGTGCCGTCCTCGGCCTGCACCACCACATCGCCGGTCAGGTAATAGCCGTCGACGAACGGCCGCTTTTCCTGCCAGGTGTAACCCGCGAAGAAGTGTGCTGGAGAGTTGGCGATATCCACTGCCAGCACGCCGGGCTCGCCCGCCGGCTGTTCGTGATTTTCGGCATCGAGTATCACCAGACGATAACCCGGCATCGGCACACCCATGGCGCCGACATGCTTCGGGTGTTCGAGGCCGTGATGGTTGCAGCAGGTCATGCCGGTCTCAGTCTGGCCATAGTGGTCCATCACCGCACAGCCCAGCGCTTTTTCAACCCAGTTCACTACTTCGGTGTTCAGCGGCTCGCCAGCGGAGCTCGCTGCCCGCAGAGACAGGTCACGGTGGGCATCATCGAACAGTCCCGACGCCTTCATCAGCCGGTAGGCGGTCGGCGCGGCGGCGAAGTTGGTAATGCCATGTCGCTGCATGAAGGCAAGCGCGCCCTCGGCCGTGAAGCCGGCCTCGCAGAAATGGGTGGTACCGCCCAGCAGCAGCGGGCCGGTGATGGCGTAATACAGGCCATAGGCCCAGCCCGGATCGGCCATGTTCCAGAAGCGATCATCGTCGCGCAGCCCGACGGCCAGCTCCATGTAGCTGGCAAAGGCCGGTAGCGCGGCCAGCGGCACCGCCACACCCTTAGGCTTGCCGACGGTCCCAGACGTAAACATCTGCAAGAAGGGCGCATCGCGGCTCAGGCGCGGCGGCGTGGCGGTCATCGGTTCATGGCCGATAGCCGTCTGCCAGTCGAGATCCTCTGGGTGCTGGGCATCGGCGCCTTCTATGCACATCACCGCCGGACACCGGGTCAGGCCATCGAACTTGGCGCGATTGGCATGATCGGTGATCACCAACTGCGTGTCGGCCCGCGACAGGCGGTAGTCGACGGCATCCGGCCCGAAGGCGGTGAACAGCGGCTGATACACGGCGCCGATGCGCCAGGTGGCCAGCACGGTGATCAACAGCGCCGGGGTGCGCGGCAGCATGCTGGCGATGCGATCACCGACGCCCAGTCCCCGTTCTTGAAACCAGCCGGCCAGCCGAGCGCTCTGGGCATCGAGCTCGGCATAGCTCAAGCGCGATACCTGACCATCGACGGACTCGTGCACCAGTGCCGTAACGTCGCCGCGACCGGCACGCAGCTGGCGCCCGCAGCAGGCCTCATAGGCATTGAGATGGCCGTCACGATGGTCATCGAGACGGGCCACGCTTTCATCAAACGAAAAGGGCGTCTCATCGAACGAAAAGGCCGTACTGGGGGGCTGATAGGGCTGGCGCGGTGTTGTCATGTTGAGCCTTCTCCTGGGGCTTGGGCCTTTTCGACCATGGCTACCACATCATCTAGTTAACGTTAACGTCAACTAGTAAGTTAGCAGCATGGACAGACCTAGCAAGCGCTTGCTACAACGTCTTTAGTCGCGCACGCCAAAACGCCCTGACATGCGCTTGCTGCCAACGCCTAACGCGATGAAATAACCTAGGGTCATAGAAACCAGAGCGCGATGAGACAGGAAAAGGCTCTGAGCGGCCAGAAAGCGCAGCGCTGAGATAATCGGAAGGAAGACGCATCGCCGCGCCGACGGCCAGAGCCGTCTATCGCGACAGATGACAGGAAACCGCCGGAGATCAGGCGGGCGTCGCCGCCGGCGCGCCGAGCATGTCGATCAGCTCGCTTGCCAGCGCATCGGGGGAGTAGGCACCGGCGGGGTCGTACCAGCGCACCGTCCAGTTCAGGGCGCCGAGCACGAAACGCGAGACCAGAAATTTATCACCGCGGATCAGGCCGGCCTCCAGGGCGTCGCCAATCACGTCCTGCCAGAGCTGTTCGTAGGCATCGCGCAGGTGACCAAGATGGTCGCGGGAGGCTTCGTCGAGCCGCCGCCACTCGTAGAGGGCCACCACATGGGCATTGCGATCGGTGAGCAGGGTCTCGAGGTGCGCGCGCGCCATGGCATGCAGCCTGGCCTCGGCCCCGCCGTCGCACTGCGCAAGGGCCTCGCGGGCGATGGCCAGGGCGTTATGGGTGCCCTCTTCGATGACCGCACAGAGGATTTCCTGCTTGTCGCGGAAATGATGGAAGAGGCTGCCCGATTTGATGCCCATTTCCTGAGCCAGCATGCGCACGGTGGTGCGATCGAAGCCTTCCTGAACGAACAGTTGGGCAGCGACGCGAATCAGTTCCCGGCGCCGCGGCGAGTCATTCACTACATTCATCGCATTTACACTAGCGCTTGCTTGGTTAGCCTTGAGAAGACCATAGCGCCCATCTGCGGTCAACGGCCCTGCCCCGCGATCGCCAAGGAGTCATACCATGTCCACTTCCCACGAGATCGTGATCCTGGCCGCCACCCGCACACCGATGGGCGGCATGCTGGGCAGCCTGTCGAGCCTCACCGCCCCTGAGCTCGGCGCTACCGCCATCCAGGCGGCCCTGTCGCAGGCCGGCATCGATGCTGGCGCTGTCGATGAAGGCATCTTCGGCTGCGTGCTGCCGGCCGGCGTCAAGCAGGGGCCGGCGCGCCAGGCGATGCGCCAGGCCGGGGTGCCCGACGGTGTCGGCGCCACCACCATCAACAAGCTGTGCGGCTCCGGCATGAAGGCCACCATGCTGGCACATGACCTGATCCGCGCCGGCAGCGGTGAGCTGGTGCTGGCGGGCGGCATGGAGTCGATGTCCAATGCGCCTCACGTGCTGACCAAGGCCCGTCGCGGCTATCGCCTGGGCCATGGCGAGCTCAAGGATCACATGTTCCTGGACGGCCTCGAAGATGCCGAGACCGGGCAACTGATGGGGGTGTTCGCTCAGAATATCGCCGATCAGCGCGGCTACAGCCGCGAGCGCATGGATGACTTCGCGATCGCCTCTCTGGAGCGCGCCATGGCGGCCCACGAGGCCGGGCACCTGGCCGGTGAACTAACGCCGGTCACGGTCAGCGGTCGCGGCGGCGACAGCGTGGTGGATCACGATGAGCAGCCCTTCCAGGCGCGCCTCGACAAGATTCGCGGCCTGCGTCCGGCCTTTGCCAAGGACGGCACCATCACCGCCGCCAACGCCAGCTCCATCTCCGATGGTGCCTCGGCGCTGGTGCTGGCCAGCCGTGAGGCCGCCAAGACCCACGGCGCCAGGCCGCTTGCCCGAATCCTCGGCCACAGCACTCACTCCCAGCACCCCAGCGAGTTCACCATTGCCCCGGTGGGCGCGATCGGCAAGCTGATGAAGCGCCTCGACTGGACGGTGGATGACGTCGACCTGTTCGAAATCAACGAAGCCTTCGCGGTGGTTACCCTGCTGGCCATGGATGGGCTGGACATCCCCCACGACAAGGTCAACATCTTCGGCGGCGCCTGCGCCCAGGGCCACCCCATCGGCTCCACCGGCTCGCGGATCATCGCCACCCTGATCAATGCGCTGCGCGTCACCGGCGGCAAACGTGGCATCGCCAGCCTGTGCATCGGCGGCGGCGAAGCCACCGCCGTGGCGGTCGAACTGCTCGACTAGCCGTGTGAGCAAGGCTTGCCTGCAAAGATCGACACGCCATGCGCAAGGATCCTTCACCAACGCCCTGTGAAACGTAAAAAAAGGGGAAGCCGATTGGCTTCCCCCTTTTATTTCAGGGCCTACGTTTCAGGACCTATGTTCCAGAACCTACGTTTTAGGACCTATGTTCCAGAACCTACGTTTCGGGGCTTATGCTTCGGGGCTTATGTTTCAAGACCCGGTGCGTATGCCCGAGCGACTTAGCCGTAACGGCCGGTGATGTAGTCCTCGGCCTTCTTGGTATGCGGGTTGGCGAACATCGTCTTGGTGTCGTTGTACTCGACCATTTCCCCCAGGTGGAAGAAGGCCGTGTAGTCCGCCACACGTGCCGCCTGCTGCATGTTGTGGGTCACCGTGATGATGGTGAAGTCCTGCTTGAGCTTGTCGATCAAGTCCTCGATGGTCGCCGTGGAGATCGGGTCCAGCGCCGAGGTTGGCTCATCCATCAGGATCACATCGGGCTGCACGGCGATCGCGCGGGCGATACAAAGACGCTGCTGCTGACCACCGGACAGGGACGTGCCGGGCTGTTGCAGCTTGTCCTTGACCTCGTTCCACAGGCCGGCCTCGCGCAGCGCCTTCTCTACCAGCTCGTCCTGATCGGCCTTGCGGCTCACCAGGTCATGCATGCGCGGGGCGTAGGCGATGTTTTCGTAGATCGACTTGGGGAAGGGGTTGGGCTTCTGGAAGACCATGCCCACCCGACGCCGCAGCGCGACCTCATCCATCTTGGCCTCGTTGATGTCACGGCCGTCCATCTCGATCAAACCATTGAGCCGCACGCTGGGGATCAAGTCATTCATGCGATTGAGGCAACGCAGGAAGGTCGACTTGCCGCAGCCCGACGGGCCGATCAAGGCGGTGACGTTCTTCTGAAAGACATCGGCGCTGATGTTCTTCAGGGCCTGGGTGTCGCCATACCACAGGTTGAGATCGCGCACGCGAATGCTCAGTTCGTGATTGGCCTGTTCATTGCGGGTAACCGGCTGCCCGGCATCGTGACCTGACATGGTGACTCCACGGTCGGCAACTTTCATATCCATAGTGACGTATCCTGTTGCAAGTGCCGGTCGGTTACCAGCGACGTTCGAATTTCTTGCGCAACACCACGGCCGTTGCGTTGAGAGCGATCAAGATGGTCAACAGCACCAGAATGCCGCCGGCGGTCTTCTCGGTGAAAGCACGATCCGGCTCACCGGCCCAGGTAAAGATCTGTGCGGGCATCACCGTGGCGGCATCGGTAAAGGTCGCCGTGACATCGGGGATGAAGGCCACCATGCCGACGATGATCAGCGGCGCCGTCTCGCCCATTGCCTGAGCCAGACCGATGATCGAGCCGGTCATGATGCCCGGCATGCTGACCGGCAGCACATGGTCACGCACCACCTGCCAGCGCGAGCAGCCCACCCCGAAGGCAGCGTGGCGAATGGTATCCGGCACGCTGCGCAGCGCCGTGCGGGTAGCGATGATGATGACCGGCAACGTCATCAGCGCCAGCGTCAGACCGCCCACCAGCGGCGAGGAACGCGGTACACCGAAGAAGTTGATAAAAATCGCCAGACCCAGCAGACCAAACAGAATCGAGGGGATCGCCGCCAGGTTGTTGATATTGATTTCGATCATCTGGGTGAAGCGATTGTCAGGGGCAAACTCCTCAAGATAGACCGCCGTCATCACGCCGATCGGGAAGGCCACCGCAATAGTCACCAGCAACGTCATCACCGTGCCCATCGCGGCGGAGGCGATACCGGCGAGCTCTGGCATCTTGGAATCGCCGCGGGTGAAGAAGTTCGTGTTGAACTTGAGCTCGGCACGCCCCTCGGCGGCGAGCTCATCAACCACCGATTCCTCGCTGGCGCTCAGGTTGGTGTGATGGCCCTTCAGGTACTGATCGACCTGGCCGTCGGCCAGCACCCATTCCATGCGGGTGGTGCCGAGCAGGTCGGGGTTGTCTTCCATGCGCCCCGGAATCAGTCGCAGGTAACCGCGGCTGACCAGCGGGCGCACGTCTTCCTCAACCGCCGCCAGAGGAATGTCCTGGGCCATCTCGTTGTAGTCGACCTGCACCTGAACCTGGGCCTGCTGAAACGCCGGCAGCCCCTTGATCAGCATGTCGGTAAAGAAGAACACCAGGAATAGCCCGGCCAGGCCCAGGGCGCCCATCGACATCCACTTCAGGCGAGCAGACTTGCGATGGCGGCCCTTGAGCTGGGCGCTGATATCGTCGAAGGATTGTCTCATTGTCCGATTGGCCTCAATCGATCACAGGTTATTGGAGCGATACTTTTCGCGGAAACGACGGATCATGATCACCGAGACCATGTTCAACGTCAGGGTCACCACGAACAGCACCAGGCCCAGGGCGAAGGCAGATAGTGTCTCGGCGCTGGCGAACTCCTGATCACCGGTCAACGCCGCGACGATGCGCACCGTTACCGTGGTCATGTCTTCCAGCGGATTGGCGGTCAGGTTGGGGCGCATGCCGGCCGCCATCACCACGATCATGGTCTCGCCCATGGCACGCGATATGGCCAGTAACGAGGCTGAGATGATGCCTGGCAAGGCGGCAGGCACCACCACGTCCTTGATGGTCTCGGCGCGCGTCATGCCAAGCGCTAACGAGCCCTGGCGCATGCTGTCCGGGACCGCATTAATGACGTCATCGGAAAGTGATGAGATGAAGGGAATAATCATGATGCCCATCACGATGCCCGGCGCCAGGGCGTTGCTGTAGGAAGCCTCCAGACCCACCATGCCGGCGACGCTGACCACCAGCGGCGCCACGGTAATCGCAGCGAAGAAGCCATAGACAACCGTAGGGATACCCGCCAGCACTTCCAGCATCGGCTTGGCGACGGTGCGCACCTTGGTCGGCGCAAACTCGGACATGTAGATCGCCGACATGAGGCCTACCGGAATAGCCACCAGCATGGCGACCAGGGTGATCATGAAGGTGCCGGCGAACAGCGGCACCGAGCCGAACTGAGCGGCCGTGGCTCCCTCTTCGGCGCGGCCCGCAGCGGCCAGGAAGCTTGCACCGGGGTTCCATGTAGTACCGGTGATGAAATCCCAGAAGCTCTGCATCTGGAAGAAACGAATCGCTTCGGAAATGATCGAGATCAGAATCCCGAAGGTCGTGAAGATCGAAATCATCGCCGCACCGGCCAGAATAAAGCGAATGGTTCGCTCTATGGCCTTGCGCGCATGAAAATCAGGGCGTACCTGCGTCATTGCCACCATCATGCCGCCGGCGGCGACTACCAGGCTGGCGGCCAGCAGGTAGGGCGTGGGGATATTTGCCCCCATCAACAGCAAGGCGAAGGCGCCAATGGCCCCCACGGCCACCGCAGGCCCGGCAGTGGCGAGGGCCGCAAACCAGGCATATTGGTCGGGCTGTGCATACATCGCGGTACCACTGGCACGCACCTTGGCGGCCTTGGCACGGCCCATGAAGAAGGCTATCAGCCCCAACATCAGCAAGGCGCCGCTGAATAGCAGGATCAGTTGGTTAGTCTGCATGGGAAGCTCTCAGTCAACGGGGCTCGGCAAAATCAGCTTGCCGGAACGTACAGAAGCCGGCAGCTCATCGCTGCCGGCCGATTCAACCATCAGGTGACGTTGCCGTTCACTTGATGTCAGACAGTTCCAGTGTCTTGTGGTTGGCCACTTGTTCGCGACGCTCGGCGCGCAGCTCCTCCGGAGCCGGGATCAGGCCGATGCCCTTGAGGTAGCCGATGTCACCGATCATCTTCTCGCTCATGAACAGGTTGGCATAGTCATTCATGGCCGGCACGTTGTCGGCGTGCTGGTTCTTCACGTAGAAGAACAGCGAACGAGACACCGGGTATTCGCCGCTGCCGATTGCCTCGGGCGTCGGCGCCACGCCGTCGATGCTGGAGCCGATCAGGGTGTCGCCGTTCTCTTCCAGGAAGGAGTAGCCGAAGATACCGAAAGCATCGGTGTTCTCGGCGAGACGCTTAACGATCAGGTTATCGTTTTCGCCAGCATCGATGTAAGCGCCGTCGGCGCGGATGTCGGTGTAACCTTCACCACCATAGGCTTCCATATCTTCGGAAGCGGCTTCCATGACCAGTTCTTCGAAAGCATCACGGGTGCCAGAGGTAGTGGGCGGACCGTAGACGGCAATTTCACGAGCCGGCAGAGACGAGTCGATCTCGTTCCACTGGGTGTAGGGGTTATCGACCAGTTTGCCATCGACCGGCACCTGGGCGGCCAGCGCCATGAACAGCTGTTCGCGAGTCACGGGCATCGCGTCATTTTTGCTGGACTGGGCAAAGGCAATGCCGTCATAACCGACCATGGCCTCGGTGATATCGGTCACGCCGTTCTCTGCACAGCGCTCGAACTCGGAGACCTTGATACGGCGAGAGGCGTTGGTGATATCGGGGGTATCATCACCCACACCGTTGCAGAACAGACGCAGACCGCCACCGGAACCGGTGGATTCGATGACCGGCGTCGGGTAATCGGTAGTGGCACCGAATTCTTCTGCAACGTAGCTGGCAAACGGATACACGGTGCTGGAGCCGACGATGCGCAGCTGGTCGCGAGCCTGAGCGGCAGTCGCAAAGCCCATAACGGCGGCAGCAATGGCGGTGGTCTTGAGAATACGGTTCATGCAGGTAACTCCTGTCGATGAGGGTGTTCAACCTTCGCGACACATACGATGACGCAAGTAGATGACAACTTCGTGACATGTGAGACATCTTCGACACGCTAGACCAACACACCCACCACCGCCAGGCTGCATAGCAGCATGAACCCCCGTCGTAGAGCCTGTTGCAGGCCGGACAGTGTCCCTCTCGAACACCACGTCACGCCCCCGTGCGCTCATCAACTCCCGCCAATGCGCTCATCAATTCCTCCAAATACGCCCTCTCTTCAAACCAGACCATCAGGTATTGACATCGCTTCGCACCAAGAACCTGAGGCCCAGGTTGCCCAAGGTAGAAACGCCAAGCATCGTCAGCACCATCGGCCAAGGGCTCTCGACCTCGAAAGCGCCGACCAATACCCCAGCCAGAGCACCGCAGGAAAATTGAATGCTGCCCAGCAGCGCCGTGGCAGTCGCGCTCATGTGGCTGAACTTTTCCAGTAGCGAGCTCATGGCATTAGGGGTAATCAAACCGATTTGCCCCATGAACAGCATGATCAGCGGCACCACGGTATAGAGCGAATCCAGCCCCAGGGCCACGACCAGCACCAGCCCACTGGCCGCCAGCAACTGCACACCCAGCCCCAGGCGCAAGTTCTGCTGGGGCGAGCGGTAATGCAGGAGAAGGATGTTAAGCCGATTCGACGACGCCATGACCACCACATTGGCCCCGAACACCACCGGGTACATGGCCGGTGACAGGCTGTAATAGTCCATGTACAGGAAGGGCGACGCGGTGATGAACGCGAACATCCCGGCAAAGGCCATCGCCACCGCACAGATATAGCCCATGGCCTCGCGGTGGCGAAAAACGCTGGCGTAATTGCCAAGCACTTGCCGGAAGGAGGCCGTGGGCTGATCTGGCGAGCGCGTTTCGGGCAGACGAGTGCCGAGCAACCAGCCAAGAAAGGCGGCATAGGCCGCCAGGAACACAAAGATCAGCCACCAGTCAGCCAGGTACAGAAGACCACTGCCCACGGCCGGGGCGGCCAACGGCGCCAGCATCATGATCATGGCCATGGTCGACATCACCTTGGCGGCCTCGCGACCACTGAAACAGTCGCGCACGATAGCCGCCGAGTTGACCACGCAGGCCCCCCCGCCCAGTGCCTGCACGAAGCGAAAGGCCCACAGCGTTTCGAGCGAACTCACCTGTGTGATGGCCAGGCTCGCCAGGCAGAACACGAACAGACCAGTCAGCAGCACCGGCTTGCGTCCCAGACGATCGGACATGGGGCCGCCGGTCAGTTGACCGATAGCGAAGCCGAACAGAAAGACGCTGATCGACAGCTCAGTGTGATGAATGCTCGCTCCTACGGCCTCGGCCAGCGCCGGCATGGCCGGCAGGTAGGCATCGATAGCAAAGGGTGCCAACGCCGTGTTGGCAGCCACCAGCAGAGCCACTCTTCGGGTACTCAGTGTCACAGGGTGCTCCTGAGAGAAAGGGTCAGCGGAAACAGGGTAAGCAGAAAAATAGCGGGCTAAGGATAACCGATCCATCGCGACACTGCCGCCCTGACCGGCCGATACCACTGCCTGGATGAAATACCCCAACCGGCGCCATGCGCATCAGGCTCATGACCTCAGGTTGTCATACTTTGCTGATAAATCAGGGGACTATTATCAAGCATTCCTTTGAGTTCCGGGCACACGGAGCCGGGGCCTTGCGGCCCATCACACAGCAGGGGATAGACAACAGCATGCGATACTTCGACAACATGACGGTCAAGCTCAGTGGATCATTGGTACTGATTGCCTTCACGCTCATGCTTCTGGTCAGCGCCGGCCTCGGACTCTTCGCCAATCATTACAGCCGTCAGGCCTTCGGTACGCTCAACCAGATCAACGTCGAGCAGGCCCAGGCCCTCAATCATGCCTATGTCGACATGCTGCGCGCCCGAGTGGAGTTGAACCGAGCAGCTCAATTGGTCCGCAAGCCCTCATTCGATCGCCCCGGACCGGTCATCGAGCGCGCCGAAGGCCTGATGAGCTCGGCCGAAAAAGCCTTTCAGGACTTCCTGGCGATTCCTCCCCAGCCCTCCCAGACAGACACCATCGGCACCCTCAAGAATCACTTCCAGTCGCTGCTCAATACCGGCCTCTCACTGCAGTTGATGGTGCTCAAGGAAAACGACGTCGGCGCCTATGACTCCGGACAATCCCGCGTGAGCGACATGAGCGAGGCCTTCATGGAGAGCGCGGACGCCTTCTTCGCTGCCTCCCAGGAGAGCGGCAACGGTCTCGCCGCGCAGTTCGACCGCATGGGCACCTGGATGAACGCGGCCATGGGCGGCGCCGTGGCCATTACCCTGTTGCTCGTGCTGGTGACCGTCTGGGGAGTCACCGTTAACGTCATCCGACCGCTGCGCCGACTCATCGGGTACTTCCGCCACATGGCAGAAGGCGATCTTTCCCAACCCATCGAGACCAAGGGCAACAACGAGATCGGCCAGCTATATAGCGAGCTCTCCCGGATGCAACAGTCACTGGCAAACACTGTCGGCCGGGTGCGCGAGAGCAGCGCTACCATTCTCGACAGCGCCCAGCGCACGAGCGAGGGCAACCAGGAACTGTCCTCACGCACCCAGCAACAGGCCTCGTCGCTCGAGCAGACCGCGGCAAGCCTCGACGAACTGACCGCCACCGTGGCCCACAACGCCGACAACTCCCGTCAAGCGGCCAAACTGGCCGACGACGCCAGCAGCAAGGCCCGCGCCGGTGGTGAGGTGATCAGCAACTTCGTCGACACCATGAGCGAGATCAATGATCGCTCGACGCAGATTCACGACATCATCGCGCTGATCGACAACATCGCGTTCCAAACCAACCTGCTGGCCCTGAATGCCTCGGTAGAGGCAGCTCGGGCCGGCGAGCACGGCCGTGGTTTCGCGGTAGTGGCGAGCGAAGTACGCTCGCTGGCCTCACGCAGCGCCAATGCCGCCAACGACGTGCGTCGCCTGATCGACGACTCCCGCCAGAGCCTCGAGCGTGGCAATACCCTGTCGACTGAGGCCAGCCAGGGGATGGAGACCGTCATCGCGGCGGTCGGTCAGGTCAACGGCCTAATGGAGCAGATCGCCCAAGCTTCCGACGAGCAGCATCGTGGCATCGAACAACTCAACCAGGCCATGAACCAGATGGAGACCGTCACCCAGCACAATGCCCAACTGGTCGAACAGGCCTCTAAGGGAGCGATGTCGCTTGAGGATGAGGCCGAGCAGATGCGCCGTTTCGCCGCCCGCTTTACGACCAGTATGAACATGAAAGTCGGAGAAACGTCGCCATCTTCAGGCGCTGGGCTGAAGCCACCGACAGCGCATATTGAGACCGAGCACGACTGGATGCCCCGAGTCGTCGCCGATGAAGCGTCCCAGGCGTCAGGCGCAGATACACAGCGCGACACCGCCTTGCTACAGTGAAGGTCTGACTCACTCGAACATTCAGGATGACCATGACACAGGACAAGTTGACGCAGCTTAAAGCCATGACCACGGTGGTCGCCGATACTGGCGATCTGGACGCGATCGCTCGCTTCCAGCCCACCGATGCCACCACCAACCCCTCGCTAATCCTGCAGGCCGCACAGCAGGAGGGCCGCCGCGCCCGACTAGCCGAGCTGGCCCGCCATAGCACCGATATCGACGATGCCATGGATGCCGTAGCGGTCGAAATCGGCAGCGAGATCAGCGCTCTGGTGCCAGGCTATGTGTCCACCGAGGTCAGCGCCCGCCTATCCTTCGACACCCAGGCCACCCTGGCCCGCGCTCATTCACTGATCGATCGCTACGAGCGCCGTGGCGTCGGCCGCGAACGCATCCTGATCAAGGTCGCTTCAACCTGGGAAGGCATTCGCGCCGCCAAGCAGCTTGAGCGTGAAGGCATCCGCACCAACCTGACCCTGCTGTTCAGTTTTGCCCAGGCGCAGGCCTGTGCCGATGCCGGTGTCACGCTGATTTCACCCTTCGTGGGCCGCATCCTCGACTGGCACAAGGCGCACGAGCCCGAAGCAGACTTCAGTGGCGCCAATGATCCCGGCGTGCGCTCGGTGCGAGCCATCTATGAGCATTACAAGGGACACGGCTACAAGACAGTGGTGATGGGCGCGAGCTTCCGCAACGCCGGTGAGATCGAAGCCCTGGCCGGCTGCGATCGCCTGACCATTTCGCCGAAACTGCTCGCTGAGCTCTCCGAGGACAACGGTCCCCTGCCCCGCTGCCTGAGTGCAGAAGACGCCGAAAGCGCCAGGCCGGAAATGCTGGACGAGGGAGATTTCCGCTGGGCGATGAACGAAGACGCCATGGCCACCGAAAAGCTGGCCGAAGGTATCCGCAAGTTCATGGCAGACCAGCGCAAGCTGGAAACGCTGCTGGCCGAGCTGCGTAAGTAACCAGGGCCACCGTCCAGACGACATCGCTATCGCGTCGTGAGCTTGTCGCCTTGGATATCTCGCTCCCAGGAAGCCGCAATGACAGAGGGCCGGTCGCTATCGACCGGCCCTCTTTATGTTGACTGCGTTTTATATTGACTGCGTTTTATATTGACCGCTTCTCATGACGGCAGCGTCACTCTGTCAGCTCAATTGCGCGTCAGCCAAGGTCAGCCAAGTGAGGTGGTTATGGCTCGCTCGGCTGGCGATGCTGCTCTTCGAGCAGTTCCACCAGCGGCTGGAACTCTTCGCGATTATGCTCGCTCATATGCATCAGGATGCGATGTGCTTCGAGAATACGCTCCTGAAGCACCAGCTCATCAGCGTTGACCAACGGCAGGTCCGCAAGCTCGGAGCTCTCCTGAATGGGTGACTCGACCAGGGTAAAATAGTCACCGAACCCCATCACGTCGAGCATCCGCCGTACATCCGGATTATCGACCACGATCGTCGGCGGCTGCTCGAGCCGATCGCGCACGGCAAGCGCCACCTTGGCCAGGAAGCCCAACGCGGTGGAGTCCACATTAGTGGCCTCGCGCAGATCGACCATCACGGTTTCCAGCCCCGGCATATCGGCCAGCCGCTGGGCCTGGCTGTCCAACGTCGCACTCAAGGTCAGGCGCACATCACCGGACAGCTTGAGGATGAAAACCCCAGAATCGATGGCCGCCTGAAGTCGCCCTTCATTCTTCATCATGGTAAAAACCGCTCAACGTCATGATCGTCAGATCGTCGGGCAGCTCCTCGTATCCCGGCGCATGCCCACTGATGGTATCCTCGTCGTCCTCGGGAAGCCCGCCAAGTGACAGGCTCTCCCGCATTGCCGCCAGATCCTCACTGGCAAGCACCAGTCGCTCGAGTTCCTTGAGCCGCCCATCAAGCGTCCTGCCTGACAGGTACTCCAGCACTCCATCTGAACATAACCATAATCGGAAGTTTTGCGGCAGTGCACAACTCAACTTTGGATATTCCACATTCGGGAACAATCCGACCGGCATGCCTTCTCCCTCAAGCGGAGCAACGCTGCCCTCACTGACCAGCAACGGCATCGGCAACTGAGCCCCCAGCGAATAGTGCAGCCGACGGGTCTCGTGATCGATGACCCCCACGAACATGGCCATGTGTTTGCCGATACCCGTATCCAAAAGCTCACGATTCAGGTTCGCCAACCAGTCCGCTGCCAGGCACTCGGGATTGGCACCGTCCCACTCTCCCAGCCAGCGGTTGCACAGGTACTTCAAAAGCACGGTGACAAAGGCCGATGAAGCGCCATGGCCAGACACATCGGCAAAATAGAAGACGCTGAAGCGCGCATCAAAGCGCTGGTAATCGAGAAAATCGCCGGACAAGTACAGCGATGGCGCCAACCAGTAATCACAGGTCACACCATCCAATGACAGCGGGCGGGGCGGCAGCAGCTTGCGCTGAATATGGCCACCGGCCTGCTGGTCGAGGCGCAGCATTTCCAGATGCGTCTCCAGGCTCTCGTTGAGCTCGGCGAGACGATCGCGATCACGGCGGTGTTCCTCCGCCAGCCGGCGATTCTCGATCACCTTGGCAATCATACGGCGCAGGATATCGCCATGACGCAGCGGCTCGATGATGTAATCGACCACCCCCGCATCCACGGCCTTGAGCAGATCACTGTCGAGGCGGCTGTCGCTGACGACCAGCGTCGGCAGCCGGGCAGTCAAGGACGACCAGTCGCGGGTCGGCACGGCCCGCACATGGGCGACGACCAGCTCGGTCTCGTTTGGCAGCTCCTCGGGCCGCTCGGCCGCTATCACCGCAAACGCGCCCTTGGCGACCACCTCGGCCAGATCGTCCCGCGCCTTGCCGGGCAGGTCGAGCACGCCGATCAGTATTCTTGGGCTGGCCATGCACTCCGTCCCCTTATCCCTAAACAGATAACCGCGGGAGGGCGCCCCTTCCCGCGGATCACTTCCGGGCCGCCGTCAGGCGCGCGTCACGGCGTCGGTGCCGCCTCGCTGCCAGCGTCAGGCTGGGTCGCACCGGCTTCGTCGTCAACCGCGAAATCGCTGTCGTCGAACTCGAAACTGTCGCTGGCGAAGGGGTCATCACCCATCTCGCCGTCGTTGACTTCGAAGCGCCGCTGCTGCAACCAGGCGTCACGAATGAAGCTGTAGCGATCCCCCTGGATAAGACGCTCCTGATCGAGCAGCGCGGCCCGCTTGTCGACCAGACGCAGGAAGGTCAGGCCATAGGCGACCTTATCTTCTTCCACATGGGTCACCGGGTCCGTGTACATGTCCACCGGCAGACCGGAGGTGTCGCGCACCGTGCTCGGCCCAAGCAGCGGCAGGACCAGGTAAGGGCCCTCGCCCACGCCCCATACAGCAAGGGTCTGGCCGAAATCTTCCTCGCGGCCGGTGATGCCCATGTCGGTGGCGACATCCACCAGCCCGGCCAGGCCCAGGGTCGAGTTGATCACAAAACGGCCGGTGGCGATGCCCGCGTTGTCCCACTTCCACTGCAGCACGCTGTTGAAGGCCGTGCCCACCTCACCGAGGTTGGAAAAAAAGTTGCCTACCCCTGTCTGCACCGGTGACGGTGTCACGTAGTCGTAACCCTGAGCAATCGGCTTCAGGGCATAGCGATCGACGGTGTCGTTGAAGGCGTAGACCTTGCGGTTGAAGCCTTCCCAGGGATCTTGCGGGTTACGCTCGGCGGTCTGGGTGCTGGCACAGCCAGCCATACCCATCACGGTACTTAGCAGGATGGCCTTTGCCATCACTCCCTGGATCCTTTGGCCTTCGGGCCTACGCGTACTCTCTTTCATCGACGTTCCTTGGCAGTCCTTCCTGCAAATCATCTTATGGCCGTCATGCACGGCGCACCACGACGCAGCCGGCACTGTAGCCGGCTCCGAAGGAACACACCACCCCCAGCGCGCCTGAGGGCAGATCGCCGCGATGCAGATGGAACGCAATGATCGAGCCCGCCGAACTGGTATTGGCATAGCGATCGAGAATGATCGGCGCCTGATCATCACGGGGCGGCTGCCCTAGCACCCGACGCGCGATCAGGTCGTTCATGTGCTGATTCGCCTGGTGCAACCAGAGTCGCGACAGGTCTGCGGCCTGTTGCCCCAGGTCGTCCAGGTGCTGCTGAATCAGCGAGGCCACCAGCGGACAGACCTCCTTGAAGACCCGCCGCCCTTCCTGGACGAAAAGCTTGTCCAGCGCCTGGGGATCGGCATCGGTGACCCGGTTGAGAAACCCCGCATTGTTGCGGATGGCATTGGAAAACTGCGTGACCAGGCGGGTGCCGAGAATCTCGAAGCGCTCGCTGGCGCGCGCCACGGCATCGTCTTCGATCACCAGCGCGGTGCATGCATCGCCGAAGATGAAATGGCTGTCGCGGTCGCGAAAATTGAGATGCGCCGAGCAGATCTCGGGGCTAACCACCAGCACGCGTTTGGCGCTACCGGCAAGGATCGCATTGCGAGCGGCATCGAGGGCAAAGGTCGCCGAACTGCAGGCCACGTTCATGTCATAGGCATGGCCGCCGGCCCCCAGCGCCGCCTGGAGCTCGACCGCCACCGCCGGATAGGCCCGCTCCAGGTTGGAGCAGGCGACGATCACCAGCTCGATCTCCTCGGCCTGCACCTGGGCAGCATCCAGCGCCTGGCGAGCCGCGGCAAGGCCCATCTCGGCCTGCTGCGAGAGCTCGTCATTACCCCGCGCAGGGAGTCTCGGGCGCATGCGCTGCGGATCCAGAATGCCCTCGGCATCCAGCACATAGCGGCTCTTGATGCCCGAGGCCTTCTCGATGAACGCGCTGCTGGAATGCGCTAGCGCCTCGCGCTCGCCGGTGGCGATGGCCTCTTCATGCTCGGCATTGTCGCTGTCCACCCAGGCATTGAAGGCCGCCACCAGGGCATCATTGTCGATAGCGTAGGGCGGCGTATAGAGCCCGCTGCCGGTGATCACTGCGGTAGTCATGGGGTCCTTCCTGTGAGTTCTGCCCAGCGCTTCTCGAGCCGCTTGGGGGAAACTGGCTCAAGAGTGCCGAGCTGCTGGGCGAAAAGCGACACGCGCAGTTCCTCGATCCACCAACCGAACTCTGTCAGCTCGGGGTCCTCGGGGCCCTGGCGACGCCCGGCTTCGCGGCGTTTGGCAAGACGTGTCTCGAAGTCCTGAATGTCCTGCATCAGCATCTGGTCACGATTGCGCTCTCTGGGGGCCTTCTCGAGACGGATCTGCGCCGCTTCCATATAGCGCGGATACTGTTCGAGCCAGGCACCCGCCTCGACCACGAAGCCCGGATGCACCAACCGCTGCATCTGCGCCTTAAGATCACTGTACACCAGCGCCAGGGCGAAGCTGAGATTGCCCTTCAACGCCTTGGTCACAGCCAGATGGCCATTCAGAGCGCGCTCCAGCACCTTCACCAGATGCTCACCGTGGGGCAGCAGTTGCTCACGGGTCTCGGCCAGGCGTGACTCAAGCTCATCGCGCGAGCGCGGCAGCGGGTCCACCGCCACCACCTGCAGGAACACGGCCTCTACTAGATCGTCGATGAGCTGGCGCTTGCTGCCCACCTTGGCGAACAGCAGCGCGCACTTGTCGAGCCCCTTCACACGTTTGAGTTCACGCACCGCCTCGGGGGCGCGCTGCATGGCCAGCCGCTTGATGCCATGACGATGCGCCTCGCGGGCCTTGGCGGGATGTTCGAAAAGCTCGACGGCAAGCCCCTCAGTGGCTTCGACCAATGCCGGGAAGGCCTCGACGCGGATGCCGGCCTGGGTGGTCACCCGCGATTCGGGCAACGCCGTCTCGGGCAGATCCTCGAGCACCTGCTGCTGGCCAGTGGCCTGCTCGGCCAATGCCTGGGCACCTTCGCTTGCCGCCTTGGCGAAGCGGCGCTCCAGCTCGACCGGATCGCGGCCCTCGCCTAGCACCTTGCCTTCGTGATCGACCACGCTCAGGTTCATGCGCAGGTGGGGCTCGAGCTGATCCAGCTGCCAGTCATCGGGATCGAGGCGCAGGCCGGTCTTGACCCTAAGGAAGTCACCAAGGGCGGCGGTCAAGGAGACATCGTCAGGCGTAAGGGTAGCCAGGGCCGCATCCACCCAGTCCGGGATAGGCACGACCTGGCGACGCACGGACTTGGGCAGCGATTTCATCAGCGCGATGCACTTCTCGCGCAAGAGCCCCGGCACCAGCCACTCGAGCCGCTCGACGGGCAGTTGGGAGAGCATCGCCGCCGGCACCGTCAGGGTCACGCCATCGTCGCTGGCTCCCGGCTTGAAGTGATAGCGCAGCGGATAGCGCACCCCGCCAAGCATCAGCTCGTAGGGGTACTGCTCCTCGGTGACATCCTCTGCCCCGCGGGCCATCAGCGCCTCACGGTCGAACTTGAGGATGTCGGGGTCTTCGGCCTCGGCCTTCTTTCGCCAGGCCTCGAATCCCTTGCCGTTGATGATGTCGGCAGGCAGCCGCTGGTCGTAGAAATCGAACAGCGTCTCCTCGTCGACCAGGATATCGCGCTTGCGGGCACGATCCTCGAGATCTTCGACTTCCTCGATCAGCGAGCGGTTGTAGGCGAAGAAGTCAGCCTTGGTGCGATATTCCCCCTCGACCAGTGCGCGGCGAATCAGCAGCTCACGGGCCTCGGCGGGGGCGATCGGCCCATAATGGACGCGGCGCCGGTTGACGATCGGCAGGCCGAACAGGGTCACCTGCTCGAAGGCCACCACCTGGGCCCGCTTCATCTCCCAGTGGGGTTCACTGTAGGTACGCTTGACCAGATGGCCGGCCAGCGGCTCAATCCACTGCGGCTCGATGCGTGCCACCTCGCGGGCGAACAGCTTGGACGTCTCGACCAGTTCGCCGGCCATGATCCACTTCGGCCGCTTGCGACCGAGCCCGGAGCTCGGGTGAATCTGGAACTTGCGGTTGCGAGCCCCCAGGTAGTCGCGGGTCTCGAGCAGCTGGCCAAGATTCGACAAGAGCCCGGTCAAGAGCGCCTGATGCATCACCGTGGCGTTGTCACGGCGGCGCTTGGCCCGCGCCTCGTCGTCGTCCGGTAGCGGCTCGGGGGCCGGCACCTTGATGCCCATGTCGTTAAGCAGCTGACGCAACTGGCGGAAGGTGTCGTGCCACTCCCGTAGGCGCAGGTAGCTCAGGTAATGATCGCGACACCAGCGCCGTAGCCGGTTGCCGGAGAGCTCTTCGCGCGCGGCCTCGAAGCCGGCCCACAGGTTCAGCCAGGCCACGAAATCAGAGTCCTGATCCTTCCAGCGCGCATGCGCCTGATCGGCAGCCTGACGTTTGTCCGCCGGGCGCTCGCGGGGGTCCTGGATGGCCAGCGCCGAGACCACGATCAGCGTCTCGCGCAGACAGCCCGACTCGGCGCCCGCCAGCACCATGCGGGCGAGCCTTGGGTCGATGGGCAGGCGCGCCAGGCGACGGCCAAGCTCGCTCAGACGATTGCCCTCGTCGACCGCGCCCAGCTCGAACAACAGCCGGAAGCCATCCTTGATAAAGCGCGAGTCCGGGGCATCGACGAACGGAAAGGCCTCGATTTCGCCAAGCTTCAGCGACAGCATCGACAGGATCACCGAGGCCAGGTTGGTGCGCTGGATTTCGGGCTCGGTGAAGGCCGGCCGCGACAGGTAGTCGTCTTCGTCATAGAGACGGATGCACACACCCTCACTGATACGCCCGCAGCGGCCCTTTCGCTGATCGGCACTGGCCTGGCTGATCGGCTCGATGGGCAGCCGTTGCACCTTGGCGCGATAGCTGTAGCGGCTGATGCGCACCAGGCCGGGGTCGATCACGTAGCGAATGCCCGGCACCGTCAGCGAGGTCTCGGCGACGTTGGTCGAAAGCACGATGCGCCGCCCGGCATGGGACTGGAAGACCCGGTTCTGCTCGGCGTTGGAGAGCCTGGCATAGAGCGGCAGCACCTCGGTGCCCTTCAGGTCGGCGCGGCGCAGGGTGTCGGCGGTCTCGCGGATCTCGCGCTCGCCAGGTAAAAAGATCAGCACGTCACGCGGGCCATGCTGCCAGCGTTTCTCGCGCTCGATGGCCTCGATCTCCTCGACGGCCTGCAGGATGCCCTCCTGCAGCGTGCGGTCTTCCTCGTCGTCCTCCGAGCGCACCAGCGGCCGATAGCGCACCTCGACCGGATAGGTGCGCCCGGAGACCTGCACCACCGGCGCCGGGGTGGCGCTACCGTCCTGCTGTGGACGACGCTCGTCGGCAAAATGCGCAGCGAAGCGGTCCACATCGATGGTCGCCGAGGTGATGATGATCTTGAGGTCCGGACGGCGCGCGGTCAGCCGCTTGAGATAGCCCATCAGGAAATCGATGTTGAGGCTGCGTTCGTGGGCCTCGTCGATGATGATGGCGTCATAGCGAGACAGGTCCGGGTCATGCTGGGTCTCGGCCAGCAGGATGCCGTCGGTCATCAGCTTGATCAGGGTGGCGTCGTTGGTCTGATCGGTGAAGCGCACCTGATAGCCGACCTGCTCACCGAGCGTGACCTCGAGTTCCTCGGCAAGCCTGGTCGCCACCGAGCGTGCCGCCAGCCGCCGCGGCTGGGTATGACCGATCAGGCCACGTCGACCGAGCCCCAGTTCCAGGCACAGCTTGGGCAACTGAGTGGTCTTGCCGGAGCCGGTCTCGCCGGCCACCACCACTACCTGGTGCTCGCGAAGCGCCTCAAGGATGTCATCACGGTGCTCGACCACCGGCAGCTCGGCCGGGTAGTTGAGCGCGACCGGCTGTGCGCGGCGCTTGGCGAGGCGTTGCTGGGATTTCGCCAGTTGCTGCTCGATGTCGGCGAGGCCGCGTTCAATCGGCTGGCCTTGCTTGGCCCGGCGCTTCAACCCAGCCAGACGCTTGCCCAGGCGACGGGCATCATTGAGCAGGCAGTCATCGAGCTGCTGCTGCAGGGCGTTAAGGCGAGTGGTATCGGCGGCAGTCGGGGAGCGGGTCGTTGTGGTGCTCAAGGCAACCTCGTTGGCTAGAAGTCAGCGGCCCGCGACGGCAAGACCACCGCGGGCCAGCCATTGTACCGCTCGCCCGGCGATGGTGCCTACTCGGCGGCCCACTCGGCCCCTGGCGACCTCAGGCCGGCGTCTCGCGCAGCTCGCGACGCAGCACCTTGCCGACGTTGGTCTTGGGCAGTTCATCGCGAAACTCGACGAAGCGCGGCACCTTGTAGGCGGAAAGCTGCGTGCGGCAGTAGGCGCGCACCGCCTCGGCATCGAGATCCGGGTTGCGGCTGACCACGAACAGCTTGATCGCCTCGCCGCTGTTGGCGTCTTCGATGCCCACCGCCGCCGCCTCGACCACATCCTGATGGCCGGTCACCACATCCTCGATCTCATTGGGATACACATTGAAGCCCGAGACGATGATCATGTCCTTCTTGCGATCGACGATGCGAATGTAGCCGTCATCCTGCAATACAGCGATGTCGCCGGTGCGGATCCAGCCCTCGTCATCCAGGGTATTGGCGGTTTCCTCCGGCAGATTCCAGTAGCCCTTCATTACCTGGGGCCCCTTGACGCAAAGCTCGCCGGGCTCGCCCAGCGGCAAAATCTCGCCATCGGCATCGAGGACGCGTACTGAGGTGCCGGCCACCGGCTTGCCGATACTGCCAAGCTGAATGGCATCGACCGGATTGAAGGAGACGATCGGCGAGGTCTCGGTCATGCCGTAGCCCTCGGCGATGGCACAGCCGGTGAGGCTCTCCCAGCGCTCCGCCGCAACCCGGGTCAGCGCCATGCCGCCGGAGATGGTCAGCTTGAGCGGTGTAAAATCCAGCGCCTTGAAGTCATCACGCTGGCACAGCGCATTGAACAGGGTATTGAGGCCGATGAAGCCGGTGAAGCGGGTCTTCTCAAGCAGCTTGACGAAGCCGTCCAGATCACGGGGATTGGTAATCAGCACCGAATGATTGCCGGTCTCGACCATGAACAGGCAGTTAACCGTAAACGTATAGATGTGATAGACCGGCAGCGGCGCGATGATCGTCTCGGCGCCATCTTCAAGCGCCGGACCAATGGCCGCCCGCGCCTGAAGCATGTTGGCGATCAGGTTGCGGTGAGTGAGCATGGTGCCCTTGGCGCGGCCGGTGGTCCCCCCGGTGTATTGCAGGGCGGCGATATCCTCAGGGCAGCGCGCCACGTCCTCGTGTTCGAGTCGCCGTCCCTGCGTCAGCGCCGAGCGAAAGCTCACCGCCGTGGGCAGCGCATAGTGTGGCACCAGTTTCTTGACGTACTTGACCACCGTGTTGATCAGCAGCCGCTTGGCTACGCCGTGCAGGTCGCCAAGCTCGGTGACCAGCACATGGTCAATGTCGGTCTTGTCGAGCACTCGCTCCAGCTTGTCGGCCATATTGGCCAGAATCAGGATCGCCTTGGCGCCCGAGTCCTTGAACTGATGGGCCATCTCTCGCTCGGTATAGAGCGGGTTGGTGTTGACCACCACCAGACCGGCGCGCAGGGCGCCGAACACCGCCACCGGAAACTGCAGCACGTTGGGGAGCTGGATGGCGATGCGGTCCCCAGGCTCCAGGCCCGTCTTGTGCTGTAACCAGGCGGCGAAATCGCCCGACAACCGGTCCAGGTCGGCATAGGTCAGGGTCTGACCCATGCAGCTAAAGGCCGGCTTATCGGCGAAGCGCTCAACCGAGCCGTGGAAGACATCCATCACCGAGGTGTAGTCGTCGAGCCCCTCGAGGGCCGGGCCGGTGAGGGTCGCTGCACTGGCATGCTCGCTCATGGGCGGATCTCCGCAAACGCGCCGACACGACCGACGCACTGATCATTGTTGATGGAAGGCTGTTGATGAAAGGCCTCCACTTGGCAACCGAACCACCCGTTCAAACGAACGATTGAAACAGGTGTTAAACATCAATCAGACGTTGCCACTAATGAAGCAATGACGCCATGCCACTTTCGTCATTAGACCTCGCCAATCATCTCCTGGTACCCGCCCTTGATGGCGGTTGAGGAAGCTGTTCAGAACGGCGCTTTATGATGACGTTTCGTCAGTTTCTATTAGCCAGTCTCTTTGGTCAGTCTTGTTAGTAAGGCTCTCTAGTCAGATGCTTTCGTCAGATTCTGGCAGGAAGCGCGCCAGTATCTCGCCGTCGTGCCAGACCAGAAGTTCCCCAGGGACCATCCGCACCCAGTCCTCGTTATCGGTCAGGGGCTCGGTCGCCAGCACCGAGACGACGTCATGCTCGGTGGTATGCTCGGCGAAGTTCACGTTCAGCTCGGCATCCGACAGGTTGGCCTCACCAAAGGGCGCGCGGCGTGTGATATGAGCCAGCTTGGTCGAACAGAAGCTATAGAGGTGAACGCCGTCGGAAAGCAGCAAATTGAAAACGCCCTTACCGCGCAGGCGCTCGCAGCAGCGATGTAGCAGTGCCCAAAGCGCCTGAGGGTCTTCGGGCGGTTCGGGAAAGTGACGACGCAGCTCGCCCATCAGGTAGCAGAAGGCGTGCTCGCTGTCGGTGCTGCCCACTGGCTGACAGACGCCCAGTGGCAGGTCCTGCCAACTCTCGAGCTGCCCGTTATGGGCATAGCACCAGGGGCGCCCCCACATCTCGCGAGTGAAGGGATGCGTGTTGGCCAGGCGCACCTGACCGACATTGGCCTGGCGAATGTGGCTGATCACGATATGCGACTTGATGGGATAGTCGCGGATCAGCCGGGCAATGGGTGAATCCACCGAGGGGTGCGGGTCGCGGAACTCGCGATAGCCGCCTTCCTCGTAGAAGGCGATGCCCCAGCCGTCGCGATGGGGCCCGGTGCCTCCTCCACGATGCAAAAACCCCGCGAAGCTGAAGCAGATATCGGTGGGCACATTGGCGCTCATCCCGAGCAGTTCACACATGCGAATCCTCACTGCGACGCGACGAGTCTGATTGAGAGGTGTGTTGAGACGAATGCCGAGACGCTTGACGCATACGGCGTCTGCGAGCGTTAAGCCCCCACAGCATCAACAGCAGCAATACGGCGGCAAGCGCCGCCCAGACAAGCCGTGACCGGGGCTGTTCTTCAAGATCACGCATCAGCCGTTTGGCCTGGCCGGGCAGCGCATTGATGGTCTCCACCACCCGGTCGGCGGCAGCGTCCTTGTCGAAAGCATCTGCCCCGGACACGTTCGCCGCGTCATCCGGCATCGACGGCAGATCGCGGCTGACCAGCTCGGCCCTGTCCAGACGTGCTTCGTCGAGCAGGATGCGACCATCGGGATTGAGCAGCAGACGCGGCAGTTGAAGCTCCCGCGACTCACCGCCCAGATCCACCTCGGCCTCGATCTGCAGCGGCACTCCGACGTCAGCCGGAAGTTCGGGCAAGTTCACACGCCAGCGACGCTCGTCAAAGACCTCGACAGGCAGCGTCTCGCCCTGCAGGGTAGCGCTTAAGCGGGTGTTGGCGGCATTAAGCTCCGGGTGCTCGGCCTCGAACCACACTTGGCCGTCCTCTCGGTGGGTGCTGATAGCAGGCAGCACATTGACCGCCTGGACCCGCTGGCGATGGGCGCGCTCGCCCTCGACATCAATGACCAGACGCGCATTGCCGGTCAAGGACGGGGCGGGCAGCACACCACTGAACCGCTCGCTTTCAGGCGTCGACTGCGTCAGCGGACTGGCGACCATGACCGACCCATCGAGGGCCTGAAGCTCGACCGTGACCCGCATGTCATCACGTCGGCTGGCCTCCAGAGGAGTGCCGTCCTCCCTGGCGAGCCAGGCTTCCAGCGGCAGGTCGAAGCCCTGATAGAGGGTCGCGGGCAATTTAGTGGTATGCAGCACCAGCGGTGACACCACGCTGACGCGACTGTCCTGCTCCAGGTCACCTTCGATCCGCCACTCGCCCTCTTCAGGCGAGGGCACGGTGATCAGGTCGAAGCGCGGCTGGCGCTGCCAACTGGCGCCTGACGGCAGATTCTCGGGCGTGTAACGACGGCCATCGGGGCCAACGAGCACCGAGGGGGCCGCATCCGGATCGTGGAACAGCAGTGCCGAGAAGGTCTCCACCTCAGGATCGATAGGGAAGCGGTTGTCGCTGAGCGGTACCTGGTCGGTCGGGAAGATGCGCTCGAAGATATCGAGAAAGCCCCGCAGCAGGTCTTCCGGGGTCTGAGCGAGAGCAGCCAGCCCCTGACTCGACTGAGCCAGACGCTCGACCAGCGCCAGGTCTGCCTGTGGCGAGAAGGCGATGGCGTGGATGGTGACGCCCCGCTGGGCAAGCGCGGGGGCGAGCTCATCGAGCAGCGTCTGGCGCGAGCGGGCATCCCGGGCAGACTTATTGCCACCGGCCGGGTCCAGGTCGATCACGCCGTCGGTGAGCAGTATCAGATGCCGCTCGCCGCCGGGCTCCTCACTGGCCTGACGAATAGCCGCTTCGATATCGGTGTATTGCTGGTAGTCGACCAGCCGGGGCGCCAGGGAACGTGCCTGCTCGCGCCAGCGGCGATCTACCGGCCCAACGGGGAGCGGGTTCTCGACGCGCTCGCCGAAGGTCCAGAGCCCCCCCCGGGAGCCTTCGGGGAGCAGCGAGGCTATAAGCTCCAGGGCGCTAGCGCTCAACCGTTCGGGGTCGTTGTCTTGCATGCTGCCGGAGACATCGAAGATTACCCGCACGTCTGCTGCGACGTCCGCCTGGCGCTTGTCGTTCTGTGATTCGACGTCCTCTGTCACCTGCTGGGCAAAAACGCTGGTCGACCACAGCAGACAACCCAGCACGGCACCGAACATGACGCGCATAGGTACTTCCCCTTAACCGATGACCGGCTCCTGGCGTTCATGGCTTGAAGCTTCCGGCTTTTCGGCGGCACGGGCCTTTGGCGCCGGTGGACGGCGCAGCAGGCGCCAGACCCCGAGCCCCAGCAAGGCACCCAGCGCGGCACCCACGACCAGTAGCAGCGAGGCCCCGGCCATGGCACCGCCCTTCCCTTGCAGCACGGCTACCGCGGCCACGACCACTGCCGGTGCGATGCCGGAATGCGCCTCGGCCTGATCCAGCGTCGTCAGTGCATAACTGGCCGGCATCCAGATGATACCGGCCACCAGCCCGGTGATGACCCATCGGGGCAGCCGGGGCAGGAAGCGAATTCCCAGGTGGCCAGTCACCAGTACAACCAGCGACAATAGGCCATAGATCAGCCACAGTTGTGGCAGCGAATTGGACAACAGCATCATTTCTCTCCAGGCGTACGCCCCTTGGCGCACGCATCCTCTATTGATCGCACATATGGTACACCGCACCCAATGAAAGCACAGCCGTCTGCCTCGCCCATCGACCGTTTCCACCGCCCGGACGACCCCGACTGGCACTGGCTGGAAAACCGCGACGATGCTTCCGTTAACGACTTCCTCGAAGCCGCCAACGCCGAAAGCAGCGCCTGGTTCGCGCCACTGGAGTCGGAAGTCGAAGCGCTCTACCAGGGCCACCTGGCCCGCCGCGAACTGGCCGTCACCGGCCTGCCGGCGCCGTTGGATCATTATACCTACTGGAGCGAGACCGCCGCCGATGCCGACTACCCTCGCTGGTGGCGCCACCCGCTCGACGCGCCGTCCAAGCGGGAATGCTTCCTCGACTTTGAGGCGCGCGCCACCTCACTCGACTTCCTCGAAGTCGGCGACATGGCCCTGTCGCCCAACGAAGCCTGGCTGGCCTGGACCGAAGACACCAGCGGCGACGAGATGTTCACGCTCTATCTCAAGTCACTGCCCGACGGCGAACCTCAGCTATTGCTTGAAGGCATAGGTCCCGAACTGTGCTGGGCTGAGGATGATCGCACGCTGCTGTTTACCCGCTATGACGACATTCATCGCCCGGAGAGCATCTGGCGGCTGGACACGGCGGCGCCTGAGCAGGAAGCACAGCTGATCCTGCGCGAAGACGATCCTGAGTTCTGGCTGGGCATTGGCAAGACGCGTTCGCGCACCTGGCTCGTGCTGGAGAGTGCTTCCAAGGACACCAGCGAATGCTACCTGCTGCCGGCCCAGCTGCCGGATAGCACGCCACAGTGTTTCCGAGCGCGGGAAGCCGGCGTCGAATACGCGATCGAGCATCGCCCCGGTCATTTTTACGTCCTCAACAACCGCGAGGCACCGCATTTCCGACTGGATGTGTGCCCGGAAAACGACCGCGACACCTGGCAGCCGCTGATTGCCCATCGCGATGATCAGACCCTCGAGGGCATCGACGCCTTTGGCTGGGGGCTGGTGATCACTGAACGCGATCATGACAAGGCTCAGGTGTATCTGCGGGTGCTCGAGCTGGATACCCAACACGGTATCCAGCGCGACGAGCGCCTGCCGCTGCCCGAAGAACCCTGCAGCCTGGCTCTGGGGGATACCCCGCACTTCAACGAGCGCCGGCTACTGCTGCGCGAAGAATCCTTCACCCTGCCGATTCGCTGGCTCAGCCACGACCTGGACACCGGGGAGCGCAAGTTGCTCAAGGAGCAGCCGGTGCATGGCAGTCTGCGCCCGTCGCAGTTGATGTGTCGGCGAGTGTGGGCCGAGGCCCACGATGGCGAACGGGTCCCGGTGTCCATCGTTGCCCGCGCTGATCGTCTCGGTCAGGCTCCGATGCCGACCCTGCTCTACGGTTACGGCGCCTACGGAGAAGTGCTCGACCCATGGTTCTCGGTCGCCCGGCTTGAACTGTTGGAACGGGGCATCGCCTTCGCCGTCGCTCATGTGCGTGGCGGCGGCGACCGAGGCGAACCCTGGTACCTGGCCGGAAAGCTCGAACACAAGGAAAACAGCTTCCGAGACTTCCTGGCCGCCCGTGACAGGCTGGTCGAGATGGGGCTGAGCGAGGCGGATAGGGTCGTGGCCTATGGAGCCAGTGCCGGCGGGCTGCTGGTAGGGGCAAGCCTCAACCTTGACCCGGAAGCCTTCTGCGCTGCGGTGCTCGATGTCCCCTTCGTGGATGTGCTACGCACCATGGAAAACCCGGACCTACCCTTGACTATCGCCGAGTACACGGAATGGGGCAATCCGGGAGACCCGGCGGTACGTCAGCGCCTCAAAGACTATTCACCGCTGGACAACCTCCAGGCGCAGCCCTACCCAAGTGTCTTCCTGCAAGGCAGCTGGCATGATGCCCGGGTGCCCTACTGGGAGCCCGCCAAGCTCTACGCCCGATTGCGGGAACTGGATAGCGCCCGTGGCCCCATCATCTTGCGCACCGACATGGGAGCAGGCCATGGCGGTGCTTCCGGCCGCTTCAAGGCCTGGCGCGACAACGCCCGCCAGGATGCCTATGTTCTCTGGGCCCTAGGGCTGGCCGAGCTGGCCTGACGCCTGCTTCCGCTCATGACAAGGCCTCGTCCGGCTTTCACCGGACGAGGCCTCTTTTTTGACACTGGTCGCTTTACGCTAACGGAACAGTCGGCGAAAACGGCCTAGCGCGATCAACCACCCGCGCCGGAACCCGTGCCGCCGGCACCGCCGCCGCTACCTCCGCTACCGCCATTACCACCGGCACCGCTACCGCCAGCACCGCTGCCGGCACCACCATCAGCGCCACCGCCGGAACCACCATCAGCGCCACCGCCGGAACCACCACCAGCGCCACCGCCGGAACCACCACCAGCGCCACCGCCGGAACCACCACCAGCGCCACCGCCGGAACCACCACCAGCGCCGCCGCCGGAACCACCACCAGCGCCGCCGCCGGAACCACCACCAGCGCCGCCGCCGGAACCACCACCAGCGCCGCCGCCGCCGGAACCACCGCCAGCGCCGCCGTCAGAACCACCACCAGCGCCGCCGTCAGAACCACCACCAGCGCCGCCGTCAGAACCACCACCAGCGCCGCCGTCAGAACCACCACCACCGCCGCCATTACCAGGATCGGTCGGACCAGTGGGATCGGTCGGATCAGTGGGGTCGGTCGGATCGGTTGGACCAGTCGGGTCGGTCGGATCGGTTGGTTCAGGCGCGCCCGGAGGAGGCGTAATCGCCGCTACCTGGAAGAAAAAGCCATCACAACCTTCCTCGACTCCACCGCCACAGCCACCACCGCCGCCTGCCGCCGGAGCTTCGAGGTCGTCGATTAATGCATCCAGCTCCGCATCCGTCAGCGTGTTATTGCCAATACCTTGCATCTGATCCGGTGGTAACGGACTAGCGAAGTTATTTTCCGGTGACGATTGCGCCAAGGCGCCTGTCGATGACAAACAACCGATTGCCACCGCCAGGGCCGTCAACTTGAACATGTTCATTGCCTGCCCCCTTGCTGCTGCCCCTTGCCTGACGCATCGCCTGTCGGCCTGCGCAAAACATTTTGTTACACACCTCCATAGCATGGTTACCTGCCACCTCCTTCACCATCGGAAAAGGGAATGGTTCTTCAGCATCAGGTTCTGCAATGAAAACGTTCAGGTCAGCGCTAGGATGGTCATGCTCGGGGGTAGGGAACGACTAACCGTCGATAGGCAGGATCGCGATGATGTGGTCTTCAAATGCCTCTTCAGGCACATCTTTCTGCGACACGGCGAAGCTGGCCACGCTGATACCCTTGCGATGAACTCGGGCGGGATCGCCGGAAATCAGCGGATGCCAGCCGGCCAGTTTACGACCTTCATGAAGGCGCCGGTAGGCACAGGAGTGCGGCAGCCAGCGAAAATCGTCGACCCGCGCCGCTGTCAACTGGGTACAGTCAGGCACGCGGGCAAAGCGGTTCTCGTAATCGCCGCAGCGGCAGGACGCAATATCGAGCAGTTCGCAGGCCACATTGAGAACGGCCACATCGCCACTGTCTTCATCTTCGATCTTGAGCAGACAGCACTGCCCGCAGCCGTCGCACAGCGCCTCCCATTCTTCGTCGCTCAGCTCTTCAAGGGGGTAGCGCTCCCAGAAACGCTCTCGCATGGGGACTCCTTGGTGCGCAACGAGGCGCAAATGAGGACGGAACGACGAATCGTCAATAGCTCGGCCGCGTCGGGGTGCGATAGAGGTCCAGCAGATACGCCTCCTTGGCCGGCGGCATCTGCAGATAGAACCCCTTTTCATCGATGGCAGCCATCACGTCCGCGGCCTTGGCACGAGACAGGCGTTTTTCGGCCGTGAGGATCATGGTCAGCACCGGCTCTGGCTTGCCAAAGTGCTCAAGCAGAGCGTCAGGCAGGTCCTGCATGCCGTTGCGCTTGTCGACGTAGAGATACATCTCGTCCTGACGTGAGCTTTTAAAAATCTCACACAGCAGCTTGCGATCGGTTGCATCACTCATGGGCGTTTACCTGATTGAGCGCGGCGGCCAGGTCATCAGACAGGCACTGGCCACGCCAGCCGTTGGGCAGAACCAAGGGGCGGTCGAGCAGATTGGCCGCCACCAGCGACTCGAGGTCACGACGCCGCATTAGCACCTCAGGTGCGATCCCCAAACGCTCGGCCTGACCGGTCACCACTTGCTTGAGGGCCTTGAAGCGCTTCTTGAAGGGGCCCGTGAGCGGCGACGGCAGGGCTTCGGCAAGCTCGGCTTCATCGCAATGGCGCGCCTCGCGCACCAGCGCCAGCAGGGTATCGCCCTCGCGCTTTATCACGCCGGGTTTCAGGCCTTCGACCTGGGCCAAGCCATGCCGATCCTTGGGCATGCGCTCGGCCACCGCGTAAAGCAGCTTGTCGCTGACCAGCCAGCCACGAGGCAGGTTGCGTGCCCGGGCTTCGCCTTCTCGCCAGGTCGTCAGGCGCCGATAGGCCTCGATTTGTGGTCGCTCGAGGCGCCACAGCTGGCGATGGCGCAGGTACCACTGACTGTCGGCATCAAGGCTGCGCCCGGCTTGACCAACGATGGCGGCACAATCGGCCTCGAGCCAGTCGAGGCGCCCCAGGGCCTCGAGGGCCGCCCTCTGCGCCTGCCAGACCTCAAGAAGATAGATCACATCGAGAGCCGCATAGCGGCACTGAGAATCGGACAGCGGGCGCTCCAGCCAGTCGGAACGGGTTTCGTCCTTGGGCAGGATATGCCCGGTCCAGTGCTCCACCAGCCGCTGGTAGCCCATCGCCGGGTCTTCGCTAAGCAGCGACTGCGCCACCTGCGTATCGACCAGCGGCCAGATGCTGACACCGGCCCAGCCGCCCAGCACCTCGAGATCCTCACTGCTGGCATGCAACAGCTTGAGCGGCCCCTCGGACAACAAGGCTTTAAGGGCGGGAGTGGCGGCGACAGCCTGGGGGTCGACCAGGTAGGCCGTTTCGCCGGCGCACAGCTGAACCAGGGCAGGCACAGGGAAAAAGGTCGACTCACGAAAGAACTCGGTATCCAGCGCCAGCGTGTCGGCGCTGGCGAGTGCCTCGCAGGCCTCATCGAGGGCCTTGGGCGTATCGATCCAACGGATATCGAGATCGCGATTTTCGGGTGCCAGAGATTCGGGTGCCAGGGACATAGCGTTTCCAATTAGTACTGCAGACGTCGACTCACTCACCGGTAAAAGGCAGGCGACCATTGAAGGCGCGGCTCAGGGTGCCGCCGTCGACATATTCCAGCTCGCCGCCCATGGGAACCCCATAGGCCAGGCGCGACAGACGAATCTGGCGGCCGGTGAGCTGAGTGGCGATGTAATGTGCCGTGGCTTCGCCTTCCACGGTGGGGTTGGTCGCCAGAATCACTTCGTCGACGCCATCTTCAGCGAGGCGCACTTCGAGTTGATCGAGGCCGATGTCGTCCGGGCCAATGCCATCGAGAGGCGAAAGGTGGCCGTGCAGCACGAAATACTGGCCGCGATAGCCACCGGCCTCCTCGATGGCCAGCATGTCCGCCGGCGACTCCACCACGCATAGCAGCCGCTCATCGCGGCGGGTGCTGCGACAAAGCCCGCATATCTCCTCTTCGGTCAGAGTGCGGCAGCGCTGGCAGTAGCCGACCTCGGCCAACGCCTCAGCCAGCACGCTCGCCAGGCGCTCTCCGCCTTCCCGTTCGCGTTCGAGCAGATGCAGCGCCATTCGCTGGGCGGTCTTGGGCCCGACCCCCGGCAGCACGCGTAGCGATTCCAGCAATCGGTCGACGAGGGGCGAGAAACTCATCAGAACGGCATCTTGAAGCCAGGCGGCAGGTCCAGGCCAGCGGTGGCCTCTTCCATCTGAGCCTTGGAAGCCGCCTCGACCTTGCGGACCGCATCATTGACCGCGGCAGCCAGCAGATCCTCGAGGAGTTCCTTGTCCTCTTCCATGATGCTCGGGTCGATCTCGACCTTGCTGACATCATGGCGGCCGTTCATGGTGACCTTGATCATGCCAGCGCCGGCTTCGCCCAGAACCTCGGCCTTGGCGGCCTCCTCCTGGACACGCTGCATTTTCTCCTGCATTTCCTGAGCCTGCTTCATCAGGTTGCCCATGCCACCTTTCATCATGGTGAGATTCCTCTTGAGTCGTTGAGTCGTGAACCAGCGGCGTCAGGCCGAATCGTGGTTCTGGCGCGGTTCGACGCTGTCTTCCACCAGGCGGGCACCAAAGGCCGACTGGAGTTTCTGAATATGCGGGTCAGCCCTGAGGGCTTCAACCGCCACCGCATGACGCTCGGCGTTGATTCGTTCGGACTGGCCTCGGGGCGTTTCCACAGCCTCGGGAATCTCGCCCACCTCGATGCTCACCGCCCGCTTCACGCCGACACCCGCAAGAGCCTTCTGGATGCGCGTGACGTGAACCTCGGCATTCATGGCCGCCTGGGACGGCGCAAGGCGCAACACCAGAGCCCGGCCATCGTCACGTTCGACCACGCAATGGGCCGCCAGGTTGCGTGTCAGGCCCCCAAGCCCCAGCTGTTCGAAGAGACCAAGCCAGGCGGCCTGGTCAAGAATAGCGTCTGTATCGGCCGCCGCCTGCGCATTCGCCGGGGCCGGCGGCGTTTCGGCTTCGATGGAAGGCACAGCGTCCGACGGTGCTTCAGCCGCCGCTGCGGGTGCGGTATCGGGCACCATAGAGGGTGCGGTATCGGGCGCCATGGAGGGTGCAGTGGCTGCGGGCGCGGTATCGGGCGCCATTGAGGGCGCATCCGATGCCGGCTCGGGAACATGAGATGGCTGAGCGCTGGCCTCCAGAGGCGCAGGGGCTGCGTCCATGTCGCTTTGCTCGAAGCCGTTGTCGGAGCGGTTTCCAGGACTATCCTCAGGCATACGCTCAGGGTCATGCCCAGAACCATGCTCAGGGTCATGCCCAGAACCATGCCCAGAGCTATCCTCGCCCCCCTCCATAGCTGACTCAGCAGGCGTCTCCGGCGTGCTCGTCATGTCATCCGGCAGTGCCTCCCAGGGGGGCGGCTGCTCACTGGCGGGCCGCGGATCCGCCGGCGCCGTGGGCTCGGCTGTTTCGGGCGTTGGCTGAGAGGCCGGCGCTGGCGAGGGCGACGACTTGCGCTGATCATCATTGGGAGCAGAGCCGGCAACCGGTCCGGAAGCCGTCCCCTGGGGTGACGCCTCCGGGGCCGGCTGCGGCGTCTGCTCGGGGGCTTGCCCAGGGGGCTTACCAGCAGTCTGCTCCGGGACGGCGTCGCCGGTCATCGGCAGAGGTGTCTGGGCCGGTTTGGGGACGCCCTGGGGGCGGAAGGCCAGCATGCGCAGCAGCGTCATCTCCAGCGCAGTGCGCGGCTCTGGCGCCTGATCCATGTCACCGCGGCCCTGCAGGCCGATCTGGTAATAGAGTTGCACATCCTCGGCGGTGAAGCGCGAGGCCAGCGTCAGCAGAACCTCACGGTCGCCGTGGCCGTTATCCAGGGCGCCGGGCACCATCTGCGCCACCGCCAGACGATGCAGCACGCCGAGCAGGTCATCGAGCACGCCAGCGAAGTCAGGCCCCTGCTCGGCCAACGATGCCACTTCACTGAGTACCCGCGCCGCATCTACCTCAGCCAGCGCTTCGAGCAGCGTCAGCACATGACGCTGGTCGAGGGTACCCAGCATGGCAGCGACATCGGCCTGGCGCACTTGGCCCTGGCCGAAGGCAATCGCCTGATCGGTCAGACTCATGGCATCACGCATCGAGCCATCGGCCGCCTTGCCAAGCAGCCACAGGGCGCTTTCGTCGAAGGGCACGTCTTCGACCTCGAGCACTCGGCTCAAGTGCTCGACGATGCGCTCCGGCGGCATGTTCTTGAGGGTGAACTGCAAACAGCGCGACAGCACCGTAACCGGCAGCTTCTGCGGATCGGTAGTGGCGAGCAGGAACTTCACATGCGGCGGCGGCTCTTCCAGGGTCTTGAGCAGCGCATTGAAACTGTGGGTCGAGAGCATGTGTACCTCATCGATGAGGTACACCTTATAGCGGCCCTGGGTGGGCGCGTACTGAACGTTGTCGAGCAGTTCGCGGGTATCTTCGACCTTGGTGCGCGAGGCGGCATCGACCTCGATCAGGTCAACGAAGCGCCCATCGTCGATGGCTCGACAGTTCTCGCAATGCCCGCAGGGCGTCGAGGTGACGCCGCTATCATCGTCGCCATTGGCAGTGCAGTTCAGGCATTTGGCGAGAATGCGGGCCAGAGTGGTCTTGCCGACACCGCGCGTCCCGGTGAACAGATAGGCATGGTGCAAGCGCCCCTGATCCAGGGCGTTGACCAGCGCGCGCTGCACGTGCTCCTGCCCCACCAGCTCATGGAAGGTGCGGGGGCGCCATTTGCGGGCCAATACCTGATAGCTCATGCAGCGCGAGATCCTTTCATCGAAACTTTCATCGAAACTTTCATGGAAATTAGACGACGCCGTTCAACGCACGACGCACGGTCAGACGCAGTGCCTGAACCGGACAGGTATTCTAGCTGCTGGAGCGCATCGCCGAAAGGCAAGGGAGGGAGACCACAAGGAGGCGGAGATTTCGACCCCTGAAATGGAGGCGGCCCCGACAGCCACATCCCGGCACACGCATCCATCACTACCGTTGCTCCCTTCCGGGCCTGGCGGGGTTTGCGATTTAGCGTTGCGGGAGGACCGACGGGGCCACCATAACGACTCGACTGCTTGCCAAACGATAGTCATATCCAAGGCTGCCCGGTTGATTCACCGGCGCATCGAGCGGGGCGCACTATAACAGCGGCTTAGAGGGTCCGCAAGACCGGATGACCGGCTCTGGGCTCAGGCCAGACGCCTTCTTTCTAGTCTAGGCTTATAGGTGTAGCTTGGGCGTTACCTACAAGACTTCACACCAACAGGAAGAGAACCAATGCAAAAGGATTCCAACAAGGGCTATATCGCGCTGCTGGGCTGGAGCCTGAGCGCCTTAGAGGCCGCCGAAAGCTTCGATCGCCGCTACGTGGTCGTGGCGCCGGATTGGGCCGAGGACTATTGCGAAAAGCACGATATTCCCTACGTGTCATGGAACTTCGAGCGTCTCAATGATCGTTCCATGGAGATCGCCGAGACTCTGAAAGGCATGGGCGTCGACGTCGCCATCCCCCTGTTCGAGGAAACCGTGGAGTGGGCCGGTGCGATCAACTCCGTGCTGCTCGACAGCCCGCGCCTCTACGGCCAGTCGCTGCTGCTGCGCGACAAGGCGCTGATGAAGCGTCGCGCTCAGCTGGGCGGCATCCGCGTGGGCATCTTCGAGGAAGCGCACGACAAGGAAGACGTCATCCGCTTCCTGAAGCGCGTCAACCAGACGCTGCTCAAGCTCGACGGCGACCCCAATGACCCGATCCACCTCAAGGCCTTCGACAAGGCCGGCTGCCTGGGGCATCGCGTGATCCGCACCCCGGATGAGGTCGATACGATTCCCGACGAGGAATTCCCGGTGCTGATGGAGTCGCACCTGGACGGCTGGGAATTCGCGGTGGAAGCCTGGATTCACAACGGCAAGATCGTCTTCCTCAACATTTCCGAATACGTAACGCTTGGCTACTCGGTGTTCGTGCCGGCCTCTCCGGAGCTCGAGAAGTACCGCCCGCAGATTACCGCGCAGATCGAGAAGCTGATCAAGGCCTTCGATATCGAGTTCGGCCTGATCCATCCCGAGTACTTCGTCACCAACGATGGCGAGATGTACTTCGGCGAAGTTGCCTATCGTCCGCCGGGCTTCAAAGTCTTCGAACTGCTCGAACGTGTCTACGGCTTCAACGCCTACCAGGCCTCGATGCTGGTCTTCGACCCCAAGACCACCGAAGAAGAGGTCAAGGCCTTCTTCCCGAAGGAAGTGGTCGATGCCGACGGCTTTGCCGGCTGCTTCGGCGTCTATCCGCGCCGCCGCGTGGTCAGCAAGCTGGAGATCCCCGAAGAGGTCGAAGACCATCCGTACTTCGAGTCCCACGAGCTGACCGCTCCCATGGAAGAGACCGTCACCAAGCGTACCGCCTTCGGCACGCACTGGGGCCTGATCTACTTCAAGGGCGACGAAGCTCAGCGCATGAAGGATCTTCTCAAGCACCTGGAAGATCTTGATTTCTATGTCTGATGTAGGGCGTCATAGAAAGCATGAAAGCCTGATGACAAGGAGTCTGCGTGACAACGCCACGAGACACGACACCCCAAAGTGAAGCGTTGGAGGCCAGCGAGAAACTCGCTGGCCTTTTGAAGAAATTCGACGACGCCATCACTTTACTCAGCAACGCGCGCGACTTCGCCAAGCCGAGCAAACTGCCACGAGTGCTTGATACCGCCCGACGGGTCATGCTGCAAGAGGGCGGCTGCGCGGCCATCGAGCAGCGCGGCCGCGTCCTTGAAGAAGCCGGGATATTCCTGGGTTCCGACTGGGAAACGCCTCAGCACCTGGTTCCGTCACTCACCACCCATGCGCTGACAAGCGCCGACCCCAACATGGTGGTGATCGAGTCGCTAAGCGAACTACGGCTCCTGGCCGTGGCCAAGGGTGATTATATTCACCCGCTCATTTCTCTGGAGCAGGCGCACCACTACCTGACCCAGACCATGGCGATCAACCTTCGGCTGCTGTTTGGTGATCCCACCGAGGCCGAACGCGAAACCCAGGGCCGACTGGCCGAGGTTCCGCGCCACCTGTTCCGCTATCTGTCCGAACGCATCGGTTATGAGCACATCATCGATCATCTGATCGAGGAAATCTGGCGGATCCTGGAGCAGCGTCCCATCCAGGTAGAATCCGTCAAGCAGATGATCACGCAGATCGCCCTCTGCCAGGCCAATCCCGATATCGACCTTGGGGGCAGCGGCCAGGGCGCCGACCGCCTGGTCAGCTCGCTGTTCGGTCCCACCCGAGCCTCTCGCGAAGACCCGGGGGTCGATGTCTATCGTGAGCGGCTATCCAGCATGGACACCGCCGCTCTCCAGGGTGAGGCCACCGGCTTTGCGCGCTCCATGCACGACACGGGTCTGGTCTCCGCCTACCATCCGATACTGCTGCGTCACCTGCTGGACTACAGTGACCACCTGCTAGCAGAGGCCATGGGGCTCTCCTCTACCGGACGAGACTGCCTGCTTTGCTATCACGAACTGGTCCACGCGCTGATCCGTGGCGGTGTCTATCCGGAAACATCCCAGGCGATCTACGGCCTGGCCCTGACCCTTGAGCGCGGTATCTTCTACCAGCCCCCCGTGGCGCCCGCCATGTGGCGCCAACTGGGGCTGCCGCTCTCTGACTGGTCCGAGGCCCGCCTGAACCTGGCCTTTGGGGAAACCGTCTCGCCCAAGGCAAGGCTACTGGAAGGCGTGCTGTGCATGCTCGGCCTGCCGCTGGGCGTTGGCCAGGGCAACAACCCGACCTGCCAGTCAGCGCGCGCCCTATCGATGTGGGCTTACAACGACCCTGACTACCTGCTGCAGATGGTGGCCTGGGGCGCACGCGATGACGATATCATCATGCACTTTGAGGGCATGCCGCTGTCTTCCATGGCAAGCCTCTCCGGCATCGCCCAGACACTGCCCACCGACCTGGACCCGGTCTCCCTGATCGTGGTGCCGCACCTCGACCGCATCTATGCGGAGATGGGACGGCGCTGCATCGGCCGCGAAGGCGATCCGCACCGCTGGGTCAACCCGGAATTCCATGGCTGGTGGTCAGGCCGAGGCTTTCGCATCAATGTCGATGTAGCGACCGGGCAGCTGACGGAATTGGACGATTTCCTGCGCCACTTCTATGCAAGCTATCACCCCTACTACAACGGCAATCAGCCGCTGATCCACCCGCAGCCGGCCGGCATCGCCGTGACCGACACCGCGGCCCGTTTCATCGGCTGGCATGCGATCACCATTCTGCGCGCCAACCTCGACCCCAATGACGTGATGCGGGTCTATTTCTTCAACCCCAATAACGACAGCGGTCAGGACTGGGGCGACGGCATCAAGGTCAGCACGGCAGACCACGGCGAGCGCTTCGGCGAGTCCTCGCTGCCCTTCGAGCAGTTCGTGTCGCGCCTGTATATCTACCACTATGATCCGCTGGAGCGCGGTGAGCTGGCCAAGATCACCCAGGAAGAAATCGACCGGGTGACCGGCTACATCCATCGCAGCTGGGGTAAGGATCGCATCCCCGAGGGTGAGCTACAGGCGAGCAGCGGACAGACGCCGCCAGAGGGCTAAACCGGCGCATCTACCCCGCCACTGTCCCTTACATTCTCATCTCTACACTCTCACCATCAGACGGCCTGCGGGATTCTCTCCCGCAGGCCGTCCTGCGTATAATCCCACTCCACACGTTCCGCTCTTTCGGCCAGAGGCTCCATGATCCGACTCGACCAGCTGCTCGTCGCCCAGGGCCTGGCACGCTCCCGCTCACGCGCCCAGCGCCTGATCCGCCATGGTCGGGTCAGCCTGGCAGGCCACCCGCCACTGACCAAGCCTTCGGAAAAGCTGCCGGAAGACAGTCCGTTGACGGTCGCCGATGACCCCGAGGAGCGCTACGCCTCGCGGGCCGGGCTCAAGCTCGAAGCCTTGCTCGAGGCCCGTGGCATGCGCCTTGACGGCAGGGTGGTACTGGATGTGGGCCAGTCGACAGGCGGGTTCACCGATTGTGCGCTGCGCTTCGGCGCGGCTCATGTCATCGGCGTTGAGGTCGGCCACAATCAGCTCGACCCGGGGCTTCGCGATGACCCGCGAGTCAGCTGTCTGGAAGGTCTCAATGCCCGTGCCATGGCCGACTCTCCCGAATTGCGCAAGACCCTGGCAGAGCATGCACCCGGCGGGCTGTCGCTTGCCGTCATGGATGTGTCCTTCATTTCCCAGACCCTGATCCTGCCCCAGCTGAGCCAGCTGCTGTCGACAGGCGCCGAGCTGCTGTCGCTGGTCAAGCCGCAGTTCGAGGTCGGTCCCGGCAAGGTCAACGAGCGGGGCATCGTGACCGATGACGCCCTGCTGACAGGCGTCGAGTCGCGTATTCGCGCCTGCTGTTCAGAACAGGGTTTCACGGTGCTTGGCTGGCAAGAAAGCCCGATCAAAGGCGGCGACGGCAACCGCGAATTTCTGCTGCACGGCCGTCGTGACTGAGCGGCGCTAGTCATCTTCGCCTGGCGCCTGGCCTTCGAGACCAGCCCTCTTGTCGCCCGCTCTCTTGTCGCCAGCCCGCCTACCCCCCGTCCTCTTGCCATCATCTGCCTTTCCGCTATTTGGTGTGTCGCCCTGTCGCGTGTCATCCGCCCTATTGGCGGGCGCGCCCTCGTTCCCATCCCGCTTGTCGGCTTGCGCCTCGCGGACGGGCGGCGCCCCCCATTCGATGGGACCACCCTTGGCATCATGCAGGCGTACATCGAGCTGGTTGAAGGCGATTTCGACACCGTGCTCCTGAAAACGGGACGCGATCTCGACGTTGATTTCATCCGCCGCATACAGCCGATCGATCAATGAATTGACGAAGATGCGCAATTCGAAATCCAGGGTACTGGCCCCGTATTGCAGGAAGAACACCTGCGGCTCAGGGTCCTTGAGCACCCGCGCATTGCCCTTGGCCGCCTCGCGCAGCAGCCGATGCACCAGCGCTAGATCCGAGCCATAGGCCACACCATAGGTGAGCACCACGCGGGTGATGTTGTCCGATAGCGACCAGTTGATCAGCTGATCGGTGACAAAGGTCTTGTTGGGAATGATGATCTCCTTGCGATCAAAATCCGTGACGGTGGTGGCGCGGATCCGAATGCGACTGACGGTACCATGCAGGTTGCCAAGGGTGATGGTGTCGCCGATGCGCACCGGCCGTTCGAAGAGAATGATCAGCCCCGAAATGAAGTTGGCGAATATTTCCTGCAACCCGAACCCCAGGCCCACGCCCAGCGCGGCGACCAGCCACTGCAACTTGTCCCAGGTCACCCCGAGGGTTCCCAGCGCCATCACCACCCCACTCCCGGCGATCACATAAGACAGCAACGAGGTGATGGCATAGGCACTACCCTGCTTGAGTGCCAGCCGCGACAGCACCATCACCTCAAGCAGACCCGGCAGGTTCCGCGCCAGCATCATCGTCAGGGCCACCGTCGCCAGGGCGATGAAGACGTCCGCCACGCTGACCCCGGCAGCAACACCGCTTTCTCCACCGGTGCCCGCATCCCCGGCCCACACCGCCACCCGGTTCAGGTAGCCCAGCACGGTTAGCAGGTCTGCCCATATCAGATACAGCAGCAGCGCCAATCCCAGCACCAGGATGAGTTTGGATAGACGCAGCGACTGCTGGTTGACCTGATTCATGTCCAGCGGGGGTTCCTCGACGACTTCCATTCCGCTTCCCGACTCCTCGCGCTTCAGCGCCCGGCGACGAGCCAAAGCACGGCGATACGCCAGGCGTCGCGCCGCCACCGCCAACCCCCGCACCACAGAGGCTTCGACCACGATCCACACCCCCAGCAGATAGAGCGTGATCACATAACGCGAGACCAGACTCAGGGCCGTGTATTCATAGCCCAGCACGATCAGGCCAATCAGCAGCAGCGGGACGGCAGCCAGCGCCAGGCCGACCAGCAGGCGCAGCAGCAGAATGCCGAAAAACGGCATGTGGGCGGCGATCAGCTTGCTCTGCACCACCGCCATGCCGGCGAGGCCTACCAGCATTAACAGCAGGGCCAGCGGGTAATGGGCCAGGGCCACTTCCCCGCCGCGGGCCACGCTTGAGATCATCAGCACCGGCACCAGCGACACGCCCAGCCAGAGCAGCAGCCTGGATAGCCGTATCGCGTAGGCCGGCGGCCACAGAAAATGACGCATCGCCACCCCGTCGCGCACCAGCAGCCGCCTCGCCCAGGCGATGCTGCCCCAGGCCAGCGCCAACTGAATCAGCGCCATCCCTAGCCGCGTCATCATCCCCTCTTCACCGGCCAACAGTGCCAGCCCCAGCGACGCCAGCAGAAGCGGACCGGGGCTTGCCAGCAGCGCATTGAGCGCTATCGCCCGCGGGGTAAGGGCCTGGGTGTCATACTTGAGATGCCCAATCTTGTCGTTGAGCAGCACCAAGTGGCGCTTGATCGGTGGACGCAACAGGAAGAGAGCGACGGCGATCAATAGCGGCAACAGCCCCACCAGGCTCCCAAGCCCAGGCCACTGCAAGGGAAGCGCCGAGCGCCAAGCACCCTGCCCCCAGGTTTCGACCAGCCGCGTAGGTATCTGACGCAGCCAGCCCAGATCAAGAGGACGGCTATTGGCAACCCAGAACAACTGTTCGTCGAGCGTCGCCCGCAACTGCCGGCTGAGGGCCAGCAGCTGCTGCTGATTGAGCTGCAGATCAATGGCCGCGCTCAGCTCCTCGCCATAGGCCTGTTCCACCTGATCGACCAGCTCACGCCGCGAGACATAAAGCCCCTCCAGGGCGGCGATAAGAGTGTCCGTGGGCTCGACCTTGGCCGCTGCCAGTTCCTGTCGCGCCAAGGCAGTGGTATCCCGAAGCGCCTCACGCTGACGGCCCAGCTCGAACTGCTTGAGACGCAGGTCGGCGATGTCATCCTGCAGATTACGCCGCTGCTCAACCTGCGGCAGCAGGCGTCGCTGTTCGCGCAGGATGCGTGACAGCAACAGGCTGCCGCGAATCGCGTCGATCTGCTCATTCAGGGTACGCTGCAGCTGGCGCACGCGGTCCAGCTGACGGCGCACCTCCAGCCCATCGCGGGCCAGGGTGTTGGAAAGCTCGGTGGCCTTTAAAAGCTCAAGGCTCAACTCGCGATTGACCTCTCGCGCCTGTTTGACCACCGGATGTTCGGTTTCCACCTGCGGGCTGTCCGCCGCTGCCGCCTTGATCGCCTGCTCGGATTGAACGCGTCGCTTGCGATCAAGCACCGCCTGCAGCATGGCCAGGCGAGCCTCCTGCTGGGTGATCTGCCGGTTGAGCTGATCCTGGCGCAGCTGGGCGAGCTCACGCAGGCGGGAGTTGGCATTCAGCGCACTCTGCTGATAGCGCACGGTCAGGTCCGCCAGACGCGTCTCGGCGAGTCGCTGCAGACGCTGAGGGGCATCAGCCGGCCCATCAGCCAGGTTTTCCAGGGCCTGACGACCACTCTCAAGTGTCCGCATCGCCTCGGCAATGCTCTGCTGTGCGCGCTCGGGAAGCATCTGGGTGTTGATCAGTTGGGTATTGATCTCGCTCAGACGATCCTGCTGTCTCTGCAGCGTATCCAGGGCATCCTGGAGGCGAGCGTCCAGCTCACTTGTCGCAAGCGAGTCGAGTGACTCGAGGGTCAGGTCCGGCGCGGCGGATGCATCGCCCTGGAGCGACTGTTTCAGCGTCTCGATGTCCGACGGAGCACTGGCAATCCGTTGCTCCAGCGTCGCCATCTCGGCCTGCATATTCTGCAACTTCGAAAGCGTCTGCTGAGTCGCCTGGAGCGCATCTAGATCGCGCTGCGTCGCCTCATCAAGCGTCCTACCATCCTGCGGCTCGAGGCCCTGAATGCGAGCATTCAGGGTGGCGATACTCGGCAACTCGGACGTCGAGGCGTCCTGGGCCTGCACCTGCCCGGCCAAGGCCAGCAGCAACAGCATCGCCAACCACCCGCCGATGCCGATTGACCAAGGCGCTACATGCCCTGGCATAAGGCCCTGCCTATTCACCTGCCTCACGGCATTCCCTCCGCATCCCCGCCCACCGCATATTCAGCCATATTTCCCAGCGACGCCGCCCCAGCACGCCACCAGGATAGGCGATGCCGAGCGAACTCCTTCCTGTCAGTGTCGACCGCGACGACGATCGCAACAACTCTACGCGACCGCGACAGATCGCCGCCGCCCAGTCAGTGAGGAAGCCTTTGCGAAAGTCATTGAGAAAGTCATTGAGAAAGTCATTGAGAAAGTCATTGAAAAAGTCATTGAAAAAGCCTGTGAGAAATCGAGAACGATTGACTTGGCCTGACGGCATGGTAGAAACAGGGCTTGATAGGCGACCGACAGGAATCAGAACATGGCCATGCCCAAGCCACTCACGGCGATCGCCCTGGCCTTGTGTGTAAACGCACTGGCGAGCGAAGCCGTCGCACAGGACAGCGACACCGAGGGGCAAGCGACTAACCAGCCGCTGACTCAGGAAGAGATGACCGACCAGCTCGCGGCCCAGCGTGCCCTGGAAGAAGCCGAACAGCGGCGCGAACTGGAGGAGGAATCCGAGAACAACCCCTTCGCGATTACCGCCTATCGCCGTAACTATCTGTTCCCCTGGAGCTACAACACTAGCCCCAATCAGGAAGATTTCCGTTCCATCAGCGATTCGGAAGTGGGCAATGCCGAGGTCAAGTTCCAGTTCAGCGCCAAATTCAAGCTAGCCGACAATGTCTTCGTCAACAACGGCGACCTGTACTTTGCCTATACCCAGCGCAGTTGGTGGCAGGCCTACAATTCGGAGGCATCCTCGCCCTTCCGGGAAACTAACTTCGAGCCGGAGTTCTTCGTCAGTTTCGACAATGATATGTCGATGATGGGCTGGACCAACATTCAGAATCGCCTTGCGCTCAATCACCAGTCCAACGGCCGCTCGGAACCGCTATCACGCAGCTGGAACCGGCTATATTTGGAGAGCATCTTCCAGCGCGGTGACTGGGTGATCAGCGTGGCTCCCCATTGGCGCATCCCGGAGTCCGCAGAAGAAGACGATAACCCGGACATTGAGCGCTATATGGGGTATGGCGACATTACCTTTGCAAGGCGCCTGAATGACAACCACGAAGCCAGCCTGCTGGTTCGAGGCAACCCCGCCGCCGGTCACATGGGCTATCAGTTCGACTATTCGCTGCCACTCTCCAGCAGCGTACGCTGGCATATTCAGTATTATCACGGCTACGGCGAGAGCCTGGTCGACTATGACAACAGCAACCATCGCCTGAGCATCGGCTTCAGCCTCAACTCCTTCTTCACCAACACACGCTGATTCTTCACCAACATATGCTGAACATCAGCGAGGGCACCCCGGGCAAGCATGGCAAAGGATGCTGTCCGCGGGCCCGGGCTGCTATGCTGAACACGTTTCCCACCCGTCAAAGGAAGACTCATATGGCAAACCGCACGCCCAACATCGATACCAGCACCGACCAGCTCAAGAGCGACCTTGAGCACCTGACCCAGACGCTCGAGGAGCTGGTAAACGCCACTGCAGATGATTCACGCAGTAATATCAAGGAGATGCGCGAGCGTGCCGAGCAACGCCTCAAGGATACTCGCGCTCACCTCGAGGCCCGCGGCGAACGGCTCTACAACGATGCCCGCGACAATGTTCGCGAGCAGGCCGATGCTTGCGACAAATATGTCCACGATAACCCCTGGACCAGCATCGGCATCGGTGCCGGCGTCGGCGTCGTGATCGGCATGCTGATCGGGCGGCGCTGATGGCTCAGAGCCAGGGACCGGCAGAACGCGTATTCGAGGCCACCCGGCGACTGATCGGCAGCCTGCTTGCCACTGGCGAGACGCGTCTGCGCCTCGCCGTGGTGGAGCTCGAAGAGGAGAAGGCCCGCCTGATCACCCTGCTGCTGCTGGCAGGCGTCAGCTTCCTGCTGCTGCTGTTGGGCATGGCAGTGCTGACCCTGCTGGTGGTGGTGGTGTTCTGGGACAGCTATCGGCTGGAAGCCATCGCTGCCTGCGCACTGGCCCTGCTGGGCAGTGGCCTGGCCATGGCGCTATGGGTGCGTCGCCTCGCCAGACGCCCGACTCTTCTCAAGAGTACGCTCAAGCACCTCGCCACCGACCGCGAACTCATGAACGCGGAGCGACAGCATGCCCACGCCGACCACTAATGCCGTTGCCCGCAAAAGCACCGACACGGCCAGCCTAGCCGCGCGCAAGGCGCTTCTTGAAGCCCGCATCGAGCAGCAGCGTATCGATGTGCTGGTCAATGCCGAACACTGGCGACACGCCACTCAGGGCATCGACGCGTTCTATCATGCCGTGCTGCGCTGGAAGGCACCGCTGTATGGCATTGCCGGGATAATCGCTTGGCGCAGCCTGCGCCGCCCGAAAGGGGTCAGGCGACTCGCCGGGCGTGCCTTCGGCCTCGCCATGACGGCAAGGCGCCTTCGCCGCATCATCAAGTAACTGCCCCTGCCGCCTGCGCGACAGGCCGCGTGCCTGATCGCCTGGTGCATGCCCCGGCCAAGCGCCTGATAGGGCCGCGCTGTCAGACGCTTGCTATCAGGACCTTGGTTTTAGGACCTTGGTTTCAGGACCTAGTTTTTAGGACCTTGCCACCTTCCAGAAACGCCGATAGCGGCGGCAAAAAGCCTTGGCTGATTCGGCATACAGCAAGCCACCGAGCCTTCGGGCCTCGTCACGCAAGGTGAGCTGACGGCGCGACGCACGCCACTCCAGCTCCGCCACTGCCCCCTCCTCGATGCCATCCAGGCTCAGCAGCTCTGCCCGCAGCATCGTGAGGTCGTGTTCGTCGCCCAGTCGTTCAGCCAGCGACTTGAGGTCCTTGGCACGGGCACGCATGGCCGCCGGCCAGAGCGAGTGCAGCAGGCGCACGTGATACCAGTGGTACTTGACCTGCTTGCGCCACTCGTGGAAATCCCCATCATCACCGCTGGCATAAGCCTGGGCGAAAGCCTTTCGTCCCTGGCCATAGACCTTCTTCAAGCCGCCGGCGATGGCCTTGAAGCCCTTGTCCGTCAGCCGCCACCCCGGCAACCGCTCGCGCATCGCCTCGAGTTCCGAGCGAGCCGACGCCAGGTGCTGCGCGGTGTTATCCCCTTTCGTGTCAGGCCCCGCCCCTGCGAGCAGCTGGTCCCGCGCGGCGACCAGCGCTTCGCGTACGGGGGCAAGCTGCTGGGCCTTGTCGTCCAGAACGTCCGGAGGCACCAGGGTATCGAAGGTGTCGATGCACACCTGAGCATCCCGAGACCCAGACAGGGCATTCGCTGCATCGCGCAAGGCAGCGTTTTCCAGGCGATACATGTCGGCGGGCATGGCGTCGCGCATCAGGCGCAGCAGGCCACGCAGCATCTTCATCCGCTTGCGGACCTGATGAACATGATCGGCAAGCCGCGGATCGCTTGGCGCGATTGCCAGCTCAGCCAGGGCCTTGCGCAGTTGGCGATCGACGATCCTCGTCAGGTTGGCCTGCATGGCCCGGTTCAGTCGTAGCGCAAACGCCATGGCGTTCCCCCCTCTGAGATCTGCACGATGAGGCAAGAGCGACCCGGTATGTCTGGCGTCAGTTCCAGCCTTTCCCGAGACCTAGGGTTTGTGCGAAAAGTCAGCGAGCGAAGGCAAGACAAGGCAAAAATTGGCGAAAAAGCGGAGTTTACGGGGTGTAAATGAGCATTTTGAACCAATTTTTAACGCCGTATTGCCGAGCGCAGGTAGTTTTCGTACAAAGCCTAGAGCGACTGCCCGCAGGCAACGCCCGACGCCCAGGCCCATTGAAAATTGTAGCCCCCCAATTCGCCGGTCACATCCAGCACCTCGCCAATGAAGCGCAACTGCGGCAGTCCATTGACCGCGAAGGTCTTCGACGACACGCCATGGGTATCCACGCCCCCCATGGTGACCTCGGCGGTGCGCCAGCCTTCGGTTCCCGCCGGCTTTATGGACCAATGATTAAGACGTGCCTGCCAGCCCTCGAGACGGGCATTGGAAAGCTCCGCCAACGGAGCGTCCTCGCCATACCAGTCATTTAGCGCCTGGGCGAAGCGCTTGGGAAAGCGCTCGCCAAGCCAGGTCGAAAGACGCCGCTTGGGGGTTTCTCGGCGCGCCCGGGCCAGGGCCTCGAAGGCGTTATCACCCGCCAGCAGATCAATCTTGAGCTCGTCGCCGGTCTGCCAATAGCTGGAAATCTGCAGCATGGCAGGCCCGGAGAGCCCACGATGGGTGAATAGCATCGGTTCCCGGTAGGCGCCGTCACGACACTTGGCCACCACCTCGCAGCTGACGCCGGAAAGGGCCGCGGCGCGCTCCTTCCACTGCGATGTCAGGGTGAAGGGCACCAGCGCCGCCCGGGTGTCGGTGACCGCGAGACCAAACTGGCGGGCGATGTCGTAGCCAAAGCCCGTGGCGCCCATGCTGGGAATCGATAATCCACCGGTGGCGATCACCACGGCACCGGTGTCGATGCGACCGAGAGACGTCTCAAGCCGCATACCCTCGCCCTGCCGCTCGATGGAGTCGACGCGGGTCTTAAGACTGACCTCAACGCCTGCCCACTCGCACTCGGTGAGCAGCAGCCGAACGATGTCCTTGGCGGAGTCAGCGCAGAACAGCTGTCCCGGTGCCTTCTCGACATAATCGACGCCATGGCGCTCGACGAGCTCGACGAAGTGCTCCGGCCGATAGCGCTTGAGGGCCGAGATGCAGAAATGCGGGTTGGCAGAGAAGAAATTGCCGGGCCCCGTCGCCATGTTGGTGAAATTGCAGCGCCCGCCTCCCGACATCAGGATCTTCTTGCCGGCCTTGTTGGCATGATCGAGCAGCAGCACGCGTCGGCCGGCGTAACCGGCGGTCAGGGCGCACATCAGCCCGGCCGCACCGGCACCGATCACCACCACATCGGGTTGAGAAGTCATGCAGCATCACCCTTGGAGCCATGGAACAAAGGCGAGATGGTACCAGAGCAGCCAGGGCCGCTGGTGATCTTCCCGGCTTTCGCCACGCAGGCTTCTCACTCAGGCCTATAGCGTGGGCTGATGATGCAAGCGCTGCTCGCCAGTCCAGGCGCCACTTTCTTGCCAGCGCGGGTCCTTGTACGCGTCTTGCCGGAACATTGTCTTATGCACCCGCCACGTATAAGGTGTGTACAGCTTTTCACTGCAGGCATTGATCATCGTTTACACTCTTTTTCGATGGTGACCAACGCGGCGACGACTGAGCCAACAACGGCTGAAGCGGCGACGTCGAGCCACTGATCCCTTGCCCGGCAATCCCCCGATACCCCCTCGCCCCGACCAAGAGACGCCCCCTTGATGCCATTCTCGATGCAAAAGCTGCCCCCCCGCCGGTTGCCACTCCGACGGTCGACACGCCGCTCGCGAATGGCCGTGGGGTGCCTCGTGTACCTGCTGGCCCTGTTGCCCACGCTGGCAGAAGCACAGGCATCGCCCAGCACAGTGATTGCCGGCCGTGCCGACACCCGCACCTGGTCGGAACAGCTGGAAGCGTTGGGCACGCTGAAAGCGGATGAAAGCGTGACGCTCTCCGCGACCGTGACCGAGATCGTCAGCCAGTTGAGCTTCGAAGATGGCCAGCAGGTGTCAGCCGGAGACGTACTGATCAACCTGGAGGACGGCGAGGAGCAGGCACAGTTGCGCGCGGCTCAGGCGCTGCGCGACGAGCGACGCAATGCGCTATCACGCGCCAGCCAGCTGCAATCCCGCAACCTGGCGCCCAGGGCCAACGTCGAGGACAGTCAGGCGCAGCTGAGGCAGGTCGAAGCACAGATCGACGAAATCGAGGCGCGCCTGGCCGCACATCGACTGCGCGCGCCGTTCGATGGCGAGGTGGGCTTTCGCAACATCAGCGTGGGTAGCCTGGTCACGCCAGGCATGGCGCTGGTGACGCTGGATAAGCTTGATGTCGTGAAGCTCGATTTCCAGGTGCCGGAGAGTCGCATCAGCCTGCTGTCGAGGGGGCTAACGCTTTTGGCTCATAGTCCCGCCTACCCCGACGAGCGCTTTCAGGGTCAGATCGCCAGCATCGGTACCCGTATTGACCCGGTCAGCCGGAGCGTCACGGTGCGCGCCAAGCTGCCCAACGACGGGCGACGGCTGCGCCCCGGCATGCTGATGGAAGTAACGCTCGACGGCGCGTCGCGCCAGGCACTGGTCATTCCCGAAGCCGCATTGATTCCAGAAGGACGCCGCCAGTCGCTGCTGGTGATCGATGAAGCCGAGATGACGGCACACCTGCGCAATGTGACCATCGGCGCCCGCCGCGCCGGCCGCGTGGAAATTCTGGACGGCCTTTCCGCCGGCGACCTGGTGGTGATTCATGGCAGCCAGTCCACACGCGATGGGCAGGCCGTCGAGGTGTTGGGCATCGTCGATGCATCGACCACGGTCGCGGAGATCCTCAAGCGCAGCCGACCGGCAACGGGCGCCGTGACCAAGGCGGATGATTCCTGATGCGCCTGTCCGATATTTCCGTCCAGCGTCCGGTATTGGCAAGCGTACTGGCCGCCCTGATCGTTGCCTTCGGCCTGCTGGCGCTGGAGCGCTTGCCGCTGCAGGAATACCCGGCCATCGACCCGCCCATCGTCAGCGTCGACACCCGCTACCCGGGCGCCTCGTCAAGCGTCGTCGAGACCCGCATCACTCAAGTGCTCGAGGACCGTATCTCAGGCATCGAGGGCATCCAGACCATCAGCTCGTCGAGCCAGGATGGCGAATCCGAGATCACGGTCGAGTTCGGTCTCGACCAGGACATCGACGCCGCCGCCAACGACATGCGCGACCGCGTCTCGGGGGCCCGGGGCAACCTGCCGGATGAGGCCGAGCCCCCGGAGATCCAGAAGGCCGACAGCAGCTCGGAAGTGGTGGTGTGGCTGAGCCTGTCAGGGGAAGGCTATTCGATGACCGAGCTCACCGACTACGCCAATCGCTACCTGGTCGACCGGCTATCGGTGCAGCCCGGGGTCTCGCAGGTGCGCGTCGGCGGCGGGCGAGACTACGCCATGCGCATCTGGCTCGACCGCAACGCCCTGGCCGCCCGCAACCTGAGTGTCGGCGACGTCGAGGATGCCCTGCGCGAGGAAAACGTCGAACTGCCCGGCGGCGCCATCACTTCCGAGGATCGTCAGTTCGTGGTCCGCCTGCCCCGAAGCTTCGCCACCGCCGACGACTTCCAGGGACTGGTGCTGGATGAAGGCGCCGATGGCGATCTGGTGCGGCTTGGCGATGTTGCCAGGGTCGAGATCGGCGCCGTCGAGGAGCGCACCGTCTTTCGCGGCAACGGCGTGCCGATGGTCGGTCTTGGCATGATCAAGCAGTCCACCGCCAATGTGCTGGACCTCGCCCAGGGCGTGCGCGCCGAAATGGAGCGCCTGCAGAAGACGCTCCCAGAGGGGCTGAGCCTGCGCCTCAACTTCGATGCCTCAGTGTTCGTGTCCGGGGCCATTAGCCAGGTGGTGACGACGCTGTTCATCGCCATGGGGCTCGTCGTCGTGGTGATCTTTCTGTTTCTTGGCAACCTGCGCACCACCCTGATTCCTGCGGTCACGGTGCCTATCGCGGTGATCGGCACCTTCATTGCCCTGGCGGTATTCGGCTTCACCATCAACCTGCTGACACTGCTGGCCCTGGTGCTGGCCATCGGCCTGATCGTCGATGACGCCATCGTGGTGCTCGAGAACATCCACCGGCGCATGCAGCAATACGGCGAGACGCCGCTGGTGGCCGCTTTCCGCGGCAGCCGCCAGATTGCTTTCGCGGTGATCGCCACCACCCTGGTGCTGGTGGCGGTCTTCGTGCCGCTGAGCTTCCTGCAGGGCGACATCGGCCGCCTGTTCGGTGAATTTGCGCTGACCCTGTCCGCTGCAGTGGCCATCTCGAGCCTACTGGCACTGACCCTCACGCCGATGATGGCCTCCAAGCTGCTTAGCCCCGGCATGCACGAAAGCCGCCTGGCCATCGGCGTCCAGCGCCTGCTCGAAGTCAGCCAGCGCCTGTACCGCACGGTGCTGATACGAGTGCTCAAGCTGCGCCTGCTGGTCGCCGCGCTGTTTCTGGCCATGCTGGGCGGCGCTGGCTGGCTCTCAACGGAGCTGCCCCGCGAATACACCCCCAAGGAAGATCGCGGCAACTTCTTCCTGCTGGTCAACGGCCCGCCCGGCGCCAGCTATGACTACATGCTCGACTACATGAACGAGATCGAGACCCGGCTGCTGCCGATGATCGAGACCGGCGACGTCGACCGGGTATTGATCCGCGCGCCACGCGGCTATGGCAACATCGAGACCTTCAACGACGGCTTCGCGATTATCGGCCTGCCCGACTGGGGAGAGCGGCGCTCGGCCTGGGCGATCATGGATGATGTTCGCAGCCGGCTCTCAGGCCTGCCCGGGGTCCGCACTTTTCCGGTCATGCGACAGGGGTTCGGCGGCCGGGTGGAGAAACCCGTGCAGTTCGTGCTCGGCGGCGGCACCTATGAAGAGCTGGCCAACTGGCGCGACCGTTTGATCGAGCATATCCGCACCGACAACCCGCGCCTGACCGGGCTGGAAAGCGACTATGAGGAAACCCAGCCCCAGCTGCAGGTCGATATCGACTACCAGCGGGCCGCCGAACTCGGGGTTACCGTCAGCGAGATCGGCCGCACCCTCGAGACACTGCTCGGCGGTCGCAACGTCACCCGCTACGTCGATGACGGCGAGGAATACGAGGTAATACTGGAAGGCGAACCCAGCGACACGCAAAGCCCGCGTTCGCTGGACAGTATTCAGGTGCGCTCAGCGCGCAGCGGCGAGCTGATTCCATTGGCAAGCCTGGTGATGCTGACCGATTTCGCCGGTCCCAGCACCCTCAACCGATTCAACCGCATTCGCGCCATCACCCTTGAGGCCGACCTGGCCGAGGGCTATCCGCTCGGCGAGGCCCTGGCCTACCTGCAAGCCAGCGTCGATGAACTCCTGCCCGCAGAAGCCCAGACCGACCTCAAGGGCGCCTCGCGCGACTTCATGGAAGCGAGCGGCGCCACCACCTTCTTGCTGCTGCTCGGGGTGCTGGTGGTATTCCTGGTGTTGGCGGGCCAGTTCGAGAGCCTCGTACACCCGCTGGTGATCATGCTCACCGTGCCACTGGCGCTGTGCGGCGCCCTGTTGGGGCTTTATGTCGCCGGGCAATCGCTGAATCTGTATAGCCAGGTAGGGCTTGTCATGCTGGTCGGGCTCGCCGCCAAGAACGGCATCCTGATCGTGGAATTCGCCAACCAGCTGCGCGATCAGGGCAACGCCTTCCGTGACGCTCTGATCGAGGCCTCGGTAACCCGGCTGCGGCCAATCCTGATGACCGCTGTAACCACCATGGCCGGCGCCGTGCCGCTGATTCTGTCCACCGGCCCCGGCGCCGAAACCCGGCTGGTGATCGGCATCGTGATTCTCAGCGGCGTCGCCGCGGCGACCCTGTTCACCCTGTTCGTGGTGCCGGTGGCCTACGACCTGCTGGCCCGGCACACCGGCTCGCCGCAGGCGGTCGCCCAGCGCCTGGAGCGGGAAATGGAAAACTAAACGCTGGCCTTGGGACCCGACCGCCGAGCTTGATGAATGATGCCTAGCCGGATGACGACCGCTGATCTCGATGGCATCGTCGGGTTTCTCGCGCCTGCCAGAGCAGCGGCGTGGCGGCTGCTATGCTTCAGAACGGGATGACTCATAACCAGAGTTGCCAGGCGACACTTCTGACAGCCGGCCGCCAGCCGAGAGGAATCACTGCCATGATCGAATTTCTGCCCCCTGGGGCCAGCCATGTTGTTGCACTGCGCGCCAGCGGACGGGTGAACGCCGATGACCTGCAGGAAGCCATCGACGCCATTGAGGCCTTGAAGAAGACGCATGTCCGAATCAGCCTCTACACCGAGATCGACGAGATGCGCTGGATGACCCTGACCGCCATTCTGCGCGACCTGGGCTACGGCCTTACCCAGATCGGCGATATGGCGCATTACCATCGCGCCGCCGTGGTCACCGACCACAACTGGCTGCGTCCACTGGCGACAATCGAAAACCATCTCTTCAAACCGTTCGAGGTGCGTGTCTTCGACACCCACCACAGGGACGATGCCAAGGAATGGGTTCGCCAGCTGCCTCAGGCGCCCCAGACCGCCGATGCCGACGAGGCAGCGGCCGGTTAGCGGCCCACAGGTTCACAGGTTCACAGCGAAGGTCTCTGGTGCTCAGCACTCACCCATCCGCTGAGCCTCGATGGTGGTGTGCATCTTGAGCGCGCCCATCGGCGTGGTGGTGTCCACGTCTACGCTGCCCTCGGCCCGCTCGCCGAGAAAACGCAGGTTGCCATCGATGTTCGCCTCACCGCCGGAACCCCGACAGACCATGCGGTAATCCATGCGATCCCGACTGCTGGTCGACTCGATCACCTCACAACTATCTTGCTCCTGAACCAGCGAGCGCTGGGCATCGGCGATGTCTGCTTCGGTCAGGCATTCCTGATGAGATTCCGTCTGATCGGGAATCGGCAGGTCTCCCTCGACATGGGTCATGCTGCTGAACGCCCACATCCCAGGCACCAGATTCGGCGTTTCCTCCTGCGCCATGGCCGGCAGCGGCAGCATCAGCAGGGCGGCAATAAAGAGCAAAGCGATATGGGGCATGAGGCACATCTCCGGGGTGGCTGTTGGCTCCTCAAGCGTAGCTCAATACAGGCTCAGCCCAAGCTAAGGCGAAGGACCAAAGGCATCAAACCAAGCCGCTGCTAATATGATCCTTGGCGTGATGCATCGCTCCATATCACCCGTCATCTTCTATTGCCTATCGTTGCCCCTAATCAGCCGCCAGGAATCTACATGAAGCTCGAAACCATTGCTCTGCACCACGGATACGAACCGGACAACCAGAACGCCGTGGCCGTGCCGATCCACCAGACCACTTCGTTCGCCTTCGACAGCGCCCAGCATGCCGCCGACCTGTTCGACCTCAAGGTCGAGGGCAATATCTACTCACGCATCATGAACCCGACCTGCGCGGTGCTGGAACAGCGCATCGCCGCCCTGGAAGGCGGTATCGCCGGCCTGGCGGTGGCCTCGGGCATGGCGGCGATCACCTATGCGATCCAGACCATTGCCGAAACAGGCGATAACATCGTCTCGATCAGCGAGCTGTACGGCGGCACCTACAACCTCTTCGCCCATACGCTACCCCGCCAGGGCATCGAGGTGCGCTTCGCCCACAAGGACGACATGGCCGGCATCGCCGCCCTGATCGATGACCGCACCAAGGCCGTATTCTGTGAGAGTGTGGGTAACCCTTCTGGCAGCGTGGTCGACCTGCAGGCGCTGGCCGACGTGGCGCACCGCCACGGCGTGCCGCTGATCGTCGATAACACCGTGCCCACCCCTTTCCTGTGGCGCCCCATCGAACACGGAGCGGATATCGTCATTCACTCGGCCACCAAGTACATCGGCGGCCATGGCACCACAGTGGGCGGGGTGATCGTGGACTCCGGCAAGTTCCCCTGGGCCGATCACCCCAAGCGTTTCGCGCTCTTGAACGAACCGGACGTGTCCTATCACGGCGTCAGCTACACCCGCGACGTCGGCGATGCCGCCTTCATTGCCCGCGCCCGAGTGGTGCCGCTTCGCAACATGGGCGCCGCCCTCTCAGCCCAAGCCGCCTGGAACCTGCTGCAGGGACTCGAATCCCTCGCCCTGCGCATCGAGCGGATCTGCGACAACACCCTCAAGGTGGCCAAGCACCTGGCACAGCACCCGCAAGTCACCTGGGTGCAGTATGCGGGCCTCGAGAGCCACAAGGACCATGCCCTCGCCGAGCGCTACATGGGAGGACGTGCCTCCGGCATCCTGAGTTTCGGCATCGAGGGCGGCCGCGAGGCCGGCGGCCGCTTCTACGATGCGCTGCAACTGATCCTGCGCCTGGTGAATATCGGCGACGCCAAGACCTGCTCATCGATCCCGGCCTCGACCACGCATCGCCAGCTCAACGATGAGGAACTCAAGGCCGCCGGCGTTACCCCGGACATGGTTCGTCTGTCGATCGGCATCGAGCATGTCGACGACATCATCGCCGATATCGATCAGGCTCTGGCCGCCGCCAAGGCCTGACAGCGCCAGTGGGCTCGCGCCCGGTCCCGCTTCTGCTAGCCATGACAAAGTCATCCATAGAAGGTCAACGATAGAAAGTCAGCCATAAAAAAGCCCCCTCAGTGAGGGGGCCAAAAAGCAGAGCATTGGGCATATACAAGGCCCGAACGAATCAGGCGCGGCGATCGAAGCCGTTATCCAGGAACGGATAGTCGGTATAGCCCTTCTCGTCACCACCATAGAAGGTCTCGGAATCCGGCTCGTTGAGCTCGGCGCCCAAGCGAATGCGCTCGACCAGGTCCGGGTTGGCGATGTAGGAACGCCCGATAGCCACCGCATCGGCGATGCCGTCGCTGATGATCCGCTCGCCACGCTCGGCGTCGTAGTGACCGCAGAAGATCAGGCTGCCGGTAAAGCGGGCGCGCATCGCACGACGGAAATCATCGCTGAATTTGATGTCGCCGCCGGCCCAGTCGGGCTCGTTGACGTGCACATAGGCGAGGCCGCGCTTGGACAGCTGCTCCAGCAGGTAGAAGGTCATTGCCTCGGATTCGTCATCAGTCAGCCCGAAGAGCTCGATGAACGGCGTCAGGCGAATCCCCGTGCGTTGGGGCCCAAACACCTCGGCAACCGCATCAACCACCTCAAGCGGGAAGCGGGCGCGGTTTTCCAGTGAACCGCCGTACTGATCGGTGCGCTGGTTGGTGCCGGTGGCCAGGAACTGGTTGAGCAGATAAGCGTTAGCGGCGTGTACCTCGATCATGTCGAAGCCTGCCCGCTTGGCGCGAATGGCCGCCTGGCGATAGTCCTCGACGATGCCCGGGATCTCGTCCGTTTCCAGTGCCCGCGGGGTGCTGGTCTCGTGCCGGCCGGCGGTGCCGTCCTCGAATTCCACGAAACACTGAGCGCCCTCGCCCTTCAGCGCGCTCGGCGCCACCGGCGCCTGGCCGTCGGGCTGCACCATCTCGTGAGAGACGCGACCGACGTGCCACAGCTGCAGCGCCATACGTCCGCCCTTGGCATGCACGGCATCCACGACGCCCTTCCAGCCGGCTTCCTGCTCATCGGTCCAGATGCCCGGCGTATACACATAGCCGCGAGCCGTCGGGGAAATATTGGTCGCCTCGCTGATGATCAGCCCGGCGCCGGCACGCTGGCCGTAGTAGGCTTCCTGCAGCTTGCCCGGGACGCTATCAGGCGTGCGGGCACGGGTCAGCGGCGCCATCAGAATGCGGTTGGGTATCGTCAGGCTGCCCAAACGAGTCGGTGTCAGCAGGGTATCGTAGGCCATTCGGCAACTCCCGTTACAATAGATTCAAGGCTTGGATTCGCACGCTTGCGATCTTCGCCTGCTTTGATTAGACCAGTTTACTAGTAACCTTGGAGAGCTGACTACCCCGCGCTAATTATTAGCGCAGTAATTAAAATTCATGGCGGCTCGACGAGCGTTGCGTAACGAGGATGGTTGCAGCGCCAAGACGCCGCCATGAAGGGAGCGACGAGGGGATAGACAAAAGGAGCGATGATGGAACTGAGATTCAACGATCCGCAGGAGCAACAGCGCTGGTATGCGGTGAATGACGGCGTCATGGGCGGCATCTCGCAAAGTGCGTTCAGCGTTTCGCAGGGCGAGGGGCGCTTTCATGGCGAGGTGTCGCTTGAGAACGGCGGCGGGTTTGCGTCGGTGCGACGCCAACCGGACGGTACGGAATCAGGCTTTACCCAGGCCAAGGGCATCGCCATCACCGTGCGCGGCGATGGCCGCACCTACCAACTGCGCCTGAAAAGCTCAGCGCTTGGCGATTCCAGCGCTTACCGAGTGGCCTTCACCCCGGACACGGATGCCTGGCAGACGCTCACCTTCCCATGGGCAGCATTCGAGGCCGTGAGGCGCGGCACCATATTGAGTGACGCACCGCCCCTGGCGCCTGAAGATATTCATCAGATCGGTTTCCTGATTGCCGATCGCACCGCCGGGCCCTTCTGCCTGCGGGTAAATCGAGTGACCACCGCTGAATAGCCGGCATCGACTGACGGCGCAAGTGCCGGGAGAGACGCGGAATCTAAGGCGTGAGGATCAGGTGTGAAATGTCAGGCGCGCAATACCAGCTGCGCAGCAACGGAAAGAGTCAAAGGCAAGAGTGATCACATCGCCCTGGGAAGGCCCCAGGGCGAGAAGAGTAGCAGGACATTCAGTTCCTGACGGCCGCCACCAAGGCGTCGGCGAAGGTCTCGGTCGTTCCGGTGCCACCCAGGTCCGGTGTCACCTGGTCACGAGAGCTCTCGAGTACCTCGCGGATAGCGGTGCGAATCCGCGTGCCTTTATCTTTCATGTCCAGGTAGTCCAGCATTTCCGCTGTGGCCAGCAGCAGGGCGCAGGGGTTGGCCACGCCTCTACCGGCAATGTCCGGCGCCGAACCGTGTACCGCCTCGAAGATCGCCGCCTGCTTGCCAATATTGGCCCCCGGTGCCATCCCCAGGCCGCCGACCAGACCCGCGCAAAGGTCAGACAGAATATCGCCGAACAGGTTAGTGGTGACGATGACGTCAAACTGATGGGGATTCATCACCAGTTGCATGCAGGCATTGTCGACGATCATTTCCTGGAACTCGATCTCAGGAAAATCCTTGGCGACTTCTCGAGCGACATCGAGAAAGAGCCCGGAACTTGACTTGATGATATTGGCCTTATGGACGGCCGTGACTTTCTGGCGCCCTTTGGCACGAGCCAGCTCAAAGGCATGGCGCACGATGCGCTCGGAACCCTTGCGGGTGGTCTTGATACTAGCGACCGCCGTCTCGCCGTCCTCACTCACGCTCTGGCCTTCGGCCATGTAGGCGCCTTCGGTGTTCTCGCGCACCGTAATGAGGTCGATGTCATCGTAACGCGACCGCGTGCCGGGGAAGCTGATCGCCGGGCGCACATTGGCGTACAGGTCGAAATGGCGACGCAGCTGAACGTTGATGGACGAGAACCCTTTGCCCACCGGCGTGGTCAGCGGGCCTTTAAGGGCAAGGCCGTGCTCGGCGATGCTGTCCAGCGACGCTTGGGGAATCAAGGTACCGTGCTTCTCCAGAGCCCCGAGGCCAGCCTCAATCACGTCATAATCAAAGCCACAGTCCAGAGCATCGAGCACCTTTAGCGTGGCATCCATGATCTCAGGGCCAATACCATCTCCCTTGATAACGGCGATAGTCTGGGGCATAGCGAGTCTCCTTGGGTGGGTGAATCATTGAGCAGCGTTGTCTCTACGCTGGCGCCTGCAAGTGACGTGAGAGTGTCAGAATGTCGATCCGCTGACCAGAAACGAAGCCCGAAGCAGGCGAAATGCTTAATATCTCACCATGGTGATGACGACGAGCAGCCTGCATCCAGTGGGCACGATGCATTTGGAGCATGCTGTAAGCCCGGACGAGGCAGCATGTACGTGACCGTTGAGCTCGCCAGCCAGAATAGTTCAACTGCACTGCAGTTTCGGATTCTCTCCCATAAAGGTTTCACGGGCGATACTGCTCTGGCAAAAGAAGAGCACCTGTACCGGGCCAGGTCAGCGTGAGACCCGGAGGCACAGCCCAGTTAACACCCTATTCCTGCAGGAAGCGGATCGGCATATAGATGTAACTTGAAAGCAAAAATCAGATAAAGCTAAATTAATACTCGGCTTTGCCGATCACAATATGTGAGCTGTCGTTAGGGCATTTTCTGCATTCGCGCCAAACGCAACTGGTGCGATGACGATGCATGCCTAAAAGCAATACAGAAGCATCTAAAAAGGGCACTCATGACGAGGCCTATAACATCACAAGGAGTTGTTTATGCATTCAGGGAACAGGGGAATGGTGGGATATGGCAAACTGCTGATGGCCCTGCTGGTGATGGCGCTCATCACCGGCTGTGCAGCTCAAGCGCCTTCAACTGCCAATATGCAGGCCGACCTTCAAGGGTACTCCCTCCCCCAGCAGCCAGAAGAGGATCAGGGCTTGGTCTACGTGGTCCGGCCCGAAATGATTGGTACTCTGGTCCGTTTTAACGTATTCGTGGACAACCAGGCACCTGAATCAGAGGTCGGTTACACCCGAGGTAGCCAGCATATCTACTTCCCGGTGGAACCTGGCCAGCACACCATCTTCTCCAAGGCTGAAAACTGGGCCTCCATCGACATTGATGTTGCTCCAGGCAATACCGTCTTCGTTCGTCAGCACCCCAAGATGGGCTTTGTCATAGCACGTAACAACCTGTCCTTGATGGATAAACTGGTGGGGCAGTATTTCGTGAAGGAAACCAGCTTAGGAACGCTAGAGACCAGCGAGTAACTACACCAATTCAGTACCGGGCCTTGCTGTTATCCACTGGCAAGGCCCTTCCCCCAGCCACACCAGTGGCCTCTAAAGAAAGCCACATCGATACTCTTCCCTCCTTAATGACCCAACATTTACTACGTCGGAAAAACGGTAAAGACACCTTAAGAAGGGGGGCGACCTGTTCACCCGACCCAGGGTAATGATGCGTCCCCGTGGCCTGTCAGAGGTGCCCGGCGGGAAATTCATGCACTGCTCGGCATGCGAGCTCCGCTGGCTGGGGCAGAAGCGTTACCGGCTGACTTGTCTGGCGTGCGGGCCTACTACCGAGCGAGGCGCCCTGGCTAGCCAGGGTCGTCCTCGGCTAGCATCGATGTCGGCGAATAGGGAAAAGTGTGAGTAAGCCAACCTTAAGGCGTTGCAGGCAATATAGCGGCAATGTTCTTTCCGTTGCCGGAGTCGCCCGTGTCACCCGATATCGCCTTGCTGCATGCCATTAACGGCCTGGCCAGCCAGTTTCCCGCGCTCAATACCCTGATGATCGCCATCACTCGCTTCGGCGTACTATTGATGGTGCTGGCCGTGGTGCCGCTGTGGTGGGCCCGCTCGCAGCGTGATCGGGAGCGTCACCTCGCAGCCTCGGCAGGCCTGGCGTTTATCGGTGGGCTGGTGCTCAACCAGCTGGTCCTGTTGTTCGTGCAGCGCGCCCGCCCCTATACCGACGGCCTGTCACATCTGCTCATTGCGCCGAGTGCGGACCCATCGTTTCCTTCCGACCATGCCACCGCCGTCACCGCCATCGCGGCGACCTTCCTGCTGCAACGCCGTTTCCGCTCGGGCGGTGCTTTCGCGCTAGCCGGCCTTCTGGTGATGTTGTCGCGCGTCTACGTCGGCACCCACTACCCAAGCGACGTTCTCGGCGGTCTGGTGACGGGCTGTCTGGCGGCGCTGGTTGTCAGAGGTTTCTATACGCGCGAGTGCTGGCTGAACCGTCGTCTGGTGCGCCTGCTGTAAACTATCCCTCCAATTTCCCCCGGCCGGAGCCGCTACCCGATGCTGGAAACGCTCGTCACCGCTATCACGCACCTGTCGTCGCAGCACAGTGCCATCGCTTATGCCATCGTGGCCCTGTCCGCTATGGCAGAGGCGCTACCGGTTGCCGGCACTCTGGTGCCGGGCTCTGTGCTGATCGTCGGCATCAGCGCCCTGGTCAGCACCGGGGCATTGGGCACCGTGCCGCTGATACTCGCTGCACTGGCGGGGGCGATCGCCGGGGATGGCATCTCCTTTTGGCTCGGGTACCGCTACGAGTCACGCATTACCGGCATCTGGCCGCTGAGCCGTTATCCGCAATGGGTGGCGCGGGCCGAGGCGTTCTTTCAACGTCACGGCGGCAAGGGCGTATTCCTGGCGCGCTTCGTGCAGGGGCCGCGCGCCTTCGTGCCGCTGGCAGCGGGCATGAGCGGCATGTCGCCGGTGCGCTTCTATAGCGTCAACATCGCCTCGGCGATCATATGGGCCACCACCCACGTACTGGCCGGGGTACTGCTCGGCGAGTCGCTCCATGTGGTCGCTCAGGTCGCCGGGCGCCTGGTGTTGCTGATGGTACTGGTGGCGCTCTTGGTCTGGGCCATCGTCTGGCTGACCCGCCGCGTATTGCTGACACGGGGCCTGGAGGCGCTGCAGGCTGGCGTGACCCACCTGGAGCACTGGTGTGCGCCGCAGGCGACTACCGCGCAGCGCGGCGTAGCCCGCCTGCTGGCCACGGCCCGGGGCGAGGGGCTGATGCTGGCCATCGCCATCGCGGTGCTGATCGGCTGCTTATGGCTGTTTATGGGCATTCTCGAGGATCTGCTCACCGGCGATCCGCTGGTGCAGGCCAACCAGGCGGTCTTCCATGCCCTGCAGGCCCTGCGCACCCACTGGAGCGACACTCTGATGCTGGCGATCACCGAGCTGGGCGACGGTATCGTGACCACCAGCCTCACCGTGACGGTCGCCGCCTGGCTGCTGGTCCGCCGGGCTTGGCGCAGCACGCTTTACTGGCTGTCCGCGGTGGGCGGCGCGGCACTGTTCACGCCATTGATCAAGGCGCTAGTCCACTGGCCGCGTCCGACTGCCGGGCTCTATAGCGGCTGGGAGGCCTTCTCATTCCCCAGCGGTCACGCCACCATCAACACGGTGCTTTACGGCTTCCTGGCCTATCTCATCGCCCGGGCCCTACCCGCCCGTCGACGCGGCTGGGTGGTCGGCGCTGCGGCACTGATAGTAGCTCTGATCGCCGTTTCTCGTCTCTATCTGGGCGCCCACTGGTTGGCCGACGTCAGCGCCGGTATCGCCATCGGTTTCGCCTGGGTGATCCTGCTGGCGATCAGCCACCAGCGGCGTCACGCGCCGCTCCGGGAGGCGCGTGGGCTGTTGATCGTGGTGCTGCTGACCCTGGCCGTGGTCTGGCCGTATCACCTTTATCAACAACTGTCCGCCGATCGCGCCCGCTACGTGCCTCACCCCACGATTCAGCAACTGGCCTGGCAGGACTGGTCTCAGACTGCCTATCACCAGCTCCCGGACCATCGCACCGACCTGGGCGGAGAAGGCGAGGAGCCCATTGTCCTGCAATGGGCGGGGGATCTGGAGGGGCTGCGACATCGCCTGAGCGAGGCCGGCTGGCAAGTCGATGTCCCCTGGACCCTGATCAACGCCCTGCATTGGCTGAGTCCCGGTCATGCCGCCGCCGGCCTGCCGACGCTGCCGCGCCTCAACGGCGGTCAGCCCTCTGCTCTGCGTGCCACGCACCTGGTCGCCGGGCAGACGGGCCGCCGCCGGGTCCTGCATGTCTGGCCCACGGATTTCACCCTGACCGGCACCTGCCAGGCGTCACCTCAGCCACTGTGGGTCGCCTCGCTCAGGATCCAGCAACGCCGCGACCTGTTCGGCTTGCTGGCCGTGGAGCGTGATGTTTCCGGCGTCACCGACACACAACCCGTACTTAAGCAGACAGTGCAGGCGCCCGACACGACCACGCACTTTCACAGCCTGTCCGCCGACACGCCGCTGCTGCTTGCCGCCCCCGCGAGCCTCGCCCCGCCATGTGGCAGCCAGTGAAGCGATGGGCCAACGTCATGCTGGCGGACATGCCTCGCTGACGCGTCCATGACACCAACAACGGGAGCCTCATTCAGCCTTGGTTCAGCTTCGCCACCCAGCTGTTGGCGTGCGACATAGAGGTGAGGATTGCATGACCACGATCAAAAATTGTGGCTGCCCGCCCCCTAGCGGCACACCACAATTTGACCATTGGGCAACACAAGGGCTGTAACGTACCCACACATGATAGGCGGCTACTCCGCCTGCATCATCCGGGCCGTTTCGTTCTGCGAGCCCCGTCCTGAACGATCAGAAAGTCGGCGCCCCTGCAGGGAAATGACGCAAGCGAGGTCATGAAGATACAGACAAGAGGAAGTGTTCCGCATGTCCAGGAATGAAAGACGACTAGGCGTGAACGAGGTCAATCTAGTGACTCGCAAGTTGAAGCTCGAGCCCTGCGATGCCGATGCACTTCGTCTCGCCATCGCAGAGATAGACGAACTATTCGGGCTGCAACGCGTCACCTACGACACCGGCAAGCGCAAGCTCAGCATGGCCTATGACGGATCGCGGCTGTGCATCGACCATATCGAAGAGATTCTCGCCCAGCACGCCATCGAGATCAGCCACAGCTGGTGGAACCGCTTCAAGGAAGACCACTACCGGTTCGTCGACCAGAACATCAAGGACAATGCCAGCAAGGAGCCGTGGAGTTGTCATTAGTCCTAGTCACGAGCTGACACGATCCGCGATAACTCTTACGAGATGGCGCTCTTGAGCCTCTATGATCGGCGCCTAGTCCGATGAGTCGAGACCCTTGAGAGGCCCATGTATAGAAAGTATGGGCTGGGATATTATAGAAACAAAAAAAAGCCACTGAAATCAGTGGCTTTTTTAAATTCGGTGGCGGAGGGGGAGGGATTCGAACCCTCGAAGCCTTTCGACTTACACACTTTCCAGGCGTGCTCCTTCGACCACTCGGACACCCCTCCGCAATTTTTAGTCCTGCCGTGAAGGCTGCGCCTTCCGCGTCAGAACGGCGCATACTGTATCGAGATCAGGCGGCGATTGCAAGCCGGGCGCTAAATTTTCCCAATATCTTCAGGGCAATACCGCATAGTCGCCGCGAGCGGTAAGGCACAGGGTATCGCCGCAATAGAGCTCTTGAACCAGCGCGATGCGCCCCTTGCCACGGCTGGCGAGGCGGTCGGCCAGGGCCGCCGGCCCTGCTAGGTCTTCCGGGCGGCACAGGATGCGGTAGTCGCCGGTCACCGGGGCTTTGAAGCGCTGGCTCGCTTCGGCGACCACCACGTTTTGCTCGCGGCCCTGGGAGCGCAACCAGAGAGTGACCCAGCACCAGCCGATCAGGGTGGTCTGGGCGGCCAGCGAGCCGCCGAAACCAGTGCCCTTGTCTTTGAGGTTGGGGGCAAGCGACAGCGACCAGACCAGTGTGTCGTCCTGCCAGTGCATATCCCGAATACCCAACGGCGGCACCAGCGGAATGGCCGCCTCTAGCCAGTGGCGAAAGGCGATCAGGTCATCGCCCTGCCCTGCCGCAGGCAGCGCCAAGCGCGGATGCGGCACACCAACCTCACGCACGGCTCAGTTCCAGCGCTCGACGAAGTCGGCCGGGTCACGCGACGGCAATGGCTTGTGGCGCCCGCCCATCTGCCCCAGGTACAGGAAGGCCACGAGCTCGTCGTGCTCGCCAAGGCCCAGACCCTTCTTGACCGTGGGGTCGAAGGCATAGTGCCCGGTACGCCACATCGCGCCGAGCCCCAGCGCCTGAGCCGCCAGCAGCATGCCATGAGCGGCACAGCCGGCAGAGAGCGACTGCTCAAGGGGCGGCACCTTGGGCTCGTCCGGGGTGATCTTGGCGACCACGGCGATGATCATCGGCGCCCGCAGCGGTTTCTTGCGCGCGGCATTCAGGGCAGCATCGTCGATGTGCGGGTTATTGTGGAACTCGGCCTCGGCAAACAACTCGCCAAGCCGGGTGAGCCCCTCACCCGAGAACTCGATAAACCGCCAGGGGGTGAGCTCCTTGTGATCTGGTGCGCGCAGGGCTGCGCGGTAGATGGCATCCAACTGGTCGGCGCTGGGGGCCGGACCGCGCAACTTGCCCATGGAGCTGCGTTCATGCAGTAGCGTCATTGCATCCATCCGGGTCTCCTTGCAGCGATGGGGTGGCGGGCCGTCTTCGGTACTGACCGAAGCCTGGTGACCGAAGCCTAGTGACTGAAGACTAGTGCCCGCCGAAAGGCGTCTAGCGTGACTGTACGCCAGATGGCTATTGGCGCGCCAGGCGCAGCGGCTCGGGCGGTCGCTCGCCCGGCGTCGCCCGCCAGGGGCTGATATCCAGCCCGCCGCGGCGTACGTAGCGAGCCAGTACCAGGAGCCGCTCGGGGCGGGCGCGCGCCATCAGATCGGTGAAGATATGCTCGACGCAGTGCTCGTGGAAGTCCTGGTGCTGTCGATAGGACACCAGGTACTTCAGCAGCCCCTCGCGCTCAAGCCGCGGGCCGCGATAGCGAACCAGCACGCTGCCCCAGTCGGGCTGACCGGTAACCGGACAGTTGGACTTGAGCAGGTGCGAATGCAGGGTTTCCTCGACGACCTCGTCGCCCACGCTGAGCAGCGCAGGGTCAGGCGTATAGGCATCGATTTCGACGTCGAGATCGTCGATGCACTCGCCGGGCAGGCGCTGGGTGGCCAGGGCCTGATCGTCGACGCCGAAGAGTTCAACCGAGACCGGCGCCCCGGCACCGGTGGCAAGGTCCTGCTCGAGGGTGGCGATGACCTCCTCTCGGGAGGCAAAACGCGTCTGGTTGTAGCTGTTCAGGTACAGCTTCCAGGACTTCGACTCGATCAGGTTCGGCGAGTCGGCGGGCAGACGAAAACGCGCCACCGCGACCACCGGCTTGCCACGCGGCGTCAGCCAGGAGACCTCGAAGGCGTGCCACTCATCTTCGCCGACGAACGGCAGGGCATCATTCACGATGCCCAGCGGCGCCCGATTAGCAGCCCGGGGAATGGGATACAGCAGGGCCGGGTCGTATTGCTCCGGATAGGCCGACTCGCGTCCCAGCGGGGCTTCGGCAAGGGTGTCGGGACGGTCGTGAGTCATGATCAGCCCCTGATGCCCTTGCCGCGCTCCAGCATCCACAGCGCGATGGCAAACAGCACGGTAATGAAGGCGCAGATAGCAGCCAGCGCCCAGCCCACCGGAATGTCGGAGACACCCAGGAAGCCGTAGCGGAAGACGTTGACCATGTAGAGGATGGGGTTAAGCATCGAAACGCCCTGCCAGAAGTCAGGCAGCAGCGAAATCGAATAGAAGACCCCGCCCAGGTAGGTCAGCGGCGTCAGAATGAAGGTCGGCACGATCGAGATATCATCGAACTTCTTGCCGAGCAGCGCGTTGATGAAACCACCAGTAGCGAACAGCGCCGCCGTCAGCACCACGACCCCAATGGTCAGCAGTGGATGCGCCACATCGATCCGGGTGAAGAACAGCGACACCCCGGTGACGATGATACCCACGCCCAGGCCCCGCGCCATGCCACCGAGGATGAAGCCCGCAAGGATCACCCAATTGGGCATCGGCGAGACCATCATTTCCTCGATCGAACGTTGGAACTTGTTGGAGAAGAAGGAGGATGCCACGTTCGAGTAGCTGTTGGTGATCACCGCCATCATGATCAGGCCGGGCACGATGAAGTCCATATAGTCGTAGCCGTCCATCGCACCGATCCGCGACCCGATCAGGTTGCCGAAGATGATGAAGTACATGGTCATGGTGATAGACGGCGGCAGCAGGGTCTGCGGCCAGATACGGGTAAAGCGGCGCACTTCCTTGCCTACCAGGGTCCACAGCGCCACGGCTATTTGCATTGCATTCATTTCGCGGCCTCCGCGTTGGACTCTTCCACCATCGAGACAAACATTTCTTCCAGCCGGTTGGCGCGGTTGCGCATCGACACCACGGTCAGCCCCTGCTCGGAAAGTTGGCTGAACACATCGTTAAGGCGCTGACCGCGCTTGACCGACACCGCCAGCTGGCTTGCGTCGACTTTCTCGACCTGGAAGTCACCAAGGGTCGGCGCCTCGCTTACCTGCTCGGCCAGGTCGAGCAGGAAGGTCTCGGTATTCAACTGGCCGAGCAGTTCACGCACGCTGGTGTTCTTGACGATCTCGCCGTGATTGATGATCGCAATGTTGCGACACAGGCTCTCGGCTTCCTCGAGATAGTGGGTGGTGAGGATAATGGTGGTGCCCTCCTCGCGGTTGATGCGGCGCATGTATTCCCACATCGAACGGCGCAGCTCGATGTCGACCCCAGCGGTGGGCTCGTCGAGGATCAACAGCTTGGGGCGGTGAATCAGGGCGCGGGCGATCATCAGGCGACGCTTCATGCCACCCGAGAGTGCGCGTGCGCTGCCGTCGCGCTTGTCCCAGAGTCCCAAGTCCTTGAGCAGCTGCGCCGCACGGGGTTTGGCCTCGCGATGCGACATGCCGTAGTAGCCGGCCTGAGCGAGGATGATGTCCTCGACCTTCTCGAACTGGTTGAAGTTGAACTCCTGGGGCACCACGCCGAGGTTGTACTTGGCGCGGGCGAAGTCCTTATCGATATCGGTGCCGAACACCGACACCTTGCCGGCGGTCTTTTGCACCAGCGAGCAGACCACCCCGAGGGTGGTGGACTTGCCGGCCCCATTGGGACCCAGTAACGCGAAGAAGTCACCCTGCTGGACATCGAGATCGATGCCTTTCAAGGCATGAAAGCCGTTGCCGTAAACCTTGGTCAGGCCACGGATGGACAGCGCCGGTTCAGCCATCAGGACACCTGTGAGATGGTTAAAAAATTAGGACACTAAGGATAGGGGCGAGTGCTCAGAATTCAATGCCGGGGACGGAACTGAGGCGCAAACACGCGAAAAAGCACTGGAAAAACGGATGATAGGCTTGCTAAGAACGTGTAGCCAGGGATGGCCGAGGAATCACGATTGAGCAAAGCAAATGGGGAGACGATTGGAGCGGAAAAGGAGATTCGAACTCCCGACCCTCGCCTTGGCAAGGCGATGCTCTACCACTGAGCTATTTCCGCTTATCGATGTGCGTTGTGAAGTGGCGTCCCATAGGGGGTTCGAACCCCTGTCACTGCCGTGAAAGGGCAGTGTCCTGGACCACTAGACGAATGGGACGCATGGAGCGGGAAAGGAGATTCGAACTCCCGACCCTCGCCTTGGCAAGGCGATGCTCTACCACTGAGCTATTCCCGCTTATCTCACAAACGCTGTGCTGCTTGTTGAATGACCGAAGTGGCGTCCCATAGGGGGTTCGAACCCCTGTCACTGCCGTGAAAGGGCAGTGTCCTGGACCACTAGACGAATGGGACGCATGGAGCGGAAAAGGAGATTCGAACTCCCGACCCTCGCCTTGGCAAGGCGATGCTCTACCACTGAGCTATTTCCGCATTTACTTCCCGGTCATCCGGCATCTTACAGAGGATGGCGTCCCATAGGGGGTTCGAACCCCTGTCACTGCCGTGAAAGGGCAGTGTCCTGGACCACTAGACGAATGGGACGTGGCCAGACCTCTTTAAGATGGCGCGTATGTTACTGAGCACACCTAACACTGTCAAGCGCCTGTTGTGCCGCGCGTTTCCTCATCGACAGGCTACCCTTTAAATCGTAAGGCAGGCCATCAAGCCACTAGGCATTGAGCTTAGCAGACGTGAAAGGCGGCCATCCAAACTGGCCGAAACCAGAGGGCGCGCCGCGCATTGTGAGGCAACGGCCAGCAGTGGCACAGTAAGCTATCGGCGTGAAGGACGCGTGTCGGCTGATGTACTCACCCGACCGCCTTCGCCCGACAGCGATCATTTCTGATATCGGAAGGTACGCCATGCGCAAGAAGATAGAGAAAAGCGACACCGAGTGGCGCAGCCAGCTCAGCCCCGAGCAGTACCGGGTCACGCGTGAGAAAGGCACCGAACGGCCCTTTACCGGTGACTACCAGGTAAAAGACGCCCAGGGCATCTATCACTGCGTCTGCTGCCATGCCCCGCTGTTCGAGAACGAGCACAAGTTCGATGCCGGGTGCGGCTGGCCAAGCTTCGACCGCCCGCTAGGCAAGGGCTCGGTCGAGGAGCATGACGACACCAGCCATGGCATGCAGCGTACCGAAGTGGTCTGCTCGCACTGTGATGCCCATCTGGGCCACGTCTTCCCGGACGGCCCGCCGGAGTCCACCGGCCTTCGTTACTGCATCAACTCGGTGGCCATCGACTTCAACCGCGACGAGTAGCACCAGAGGCCCGCCGCCCTTCCCCGCTGGCCCCAGCCCGCCGTCCATCTGCTAAGATGGGCGGCCGTTAGAAACGCGCAGGAGAAGAGGCCATGCTGGGCTGGTACCCGGGACACATGCACAAGGCACGCCGCCAAATTACTGAGGCGCTGCCGGAAATCGACGTGGTGCTGGAGGTGCTGGACGCCCGCCTGCCCTATTCCAGCGCCAACCCAATGCTGGCCGAGCTCACCGAGCACAAGCCGGTATTGAAGATCCTCTCTCGCGCCGATCTCGCCGACCCGGAGCGCACCAAAGAGTGGGTGGCCTATTTCGATGCCCAGCCCAACACCCGGGCCCTGGCGGTGACCACTACCCAGGCCCGCGAGCTCAAGCGCATTCCCAAGCTGTGCCATGAGCTCGCCGGTGAGGTGCGTGCCGACCGCGACGTGCGAGTAATGGTGATGGGCATTCCCAACGTCGGCAAGTCGACCCTGATCAATGGCCTTGCCAAGCGCAAGATCGCCAAGACCGGCAACGAGCCGGCGGTCACCAAGCGCCAGCAGAAGGTGCGCATCGATGGCCGGGTAGCACTGACCGATACCCCCGGGGTGCTGTGGCCCAAGATCGAGGATCAGGCGAGTGCTCACCGACTGGCCGCCAGCGGCGCGATCCGCGATACCGCCATCGACTACCTGGACGTCGCCGTGGTCACCGCCGCCGAACTGGCCAAGCGCTACCCCCAAGCGCTGAGCAATCGCTACAAGCTCAAGGCGTTGCCGCCTTACCAGGGCAACCCCGCCGCCGATTCGGTGGAGGCCGATGGCCCGGCACGCATCGATCTGCTGGCCCTGGCCGGCTTCGACGGCAACGCCATCGTGCGCGACATCGCCGCCAAGCGCGGCGGCCTTCGCCCGGGTGGCGAGGTCGACCTGCACCGGGGCGCCGAGGTGCTGCTGCACGAACTGCGCGATGGCAAACTGGGCCGGCTGACGCTTGAGACCCCGGCGGATATTCCGCCGCCCCCGGCTCCCGAAGCCGATGAGGCCGACAGCGAAGATGCCGCGGCCAACGCCGATTCTTGAGTTGAGCGGCGATTGGGCGATTGAGAGCGCCGCCCCTGAAGCAGAAAGCTACTTCCGTCTTGCGCCGACGATACGCGCGCCGGGCCCCGTTTAGCGGGGCCACCCCTGGACTCACTACCCGGACACCCCATGGATACCCCGACGCCCATCAACAAGTCCCAAAAGCTGCACAACGTCTGCTATGACATTCGCGGGCCGGTGCTCGACCACGCCAAGCGTCTCGAGGACGAAGGCCAGCGCATCCTCAAGCTGAACATCGGCAACCCGGCGCCGTTCGGCTTCGAGGCCCCGGAAGAGATCCTTCAAGATGTGATGCGCAACCTGCCTACCGCCCAGGGCTACTGCGATTCCAAGGGACTCTATTCGGCGCGCAAGGCGATCATGCAGGAATGCCAGCGCAAGCGGATTCCCGGCGTCGGCATCGAGGACATCTTCATCGGCAACGGCGTCTCGGAACTGATCGTGATGGCCATGCAGGCGCTGATCAACGACGGCGACGAGGTGCTGATTCCAGCCCCCGACTACCCGCTGTGGACTGCCGCCACCAACCTGTCCGGAGGCCGGGCGGTGCACTATCGCTGCGACGAGCAGGCCGACTGGGCGCCGGATATGGACGACATCCGCGCCAAGGTGACCAGCCACACCAAGGCCATCGTGCTGATCAACCCCAACAACCCCACCGGCGCCGTCTATGCACCGGAAGTGATCCGCGAGCTGTTGGAGATCGCCCGTCAGCACCACCTGGTGGTGTTCTCCGACGAGATCTACGACAAGATCCTCTATGACGAGGCGGAGCATGTCTCCACCGGGGCCCTGGCCGGCGATGACCAGTTGGTAGTGACCATGAACGGTCTGTCCAAGAGCTATCGCTGCGCGGGCTTTCGCTCAGGGTGGATGATTCTCTCCGGCAACGTCGCCAAGCAGCGCGCCGCCGACTTCATTCAGGGCCTCAACATGCTGGCCTCGATGCGCTTGTGCGCCAACGTGCCGGCCCAGCACGCCATCCAGACCGCCCTGGGCGGCTACCAGTCGATCAACGATCTGATCCTGCCCGGCGGGCGTCTCAAGGCGCAACGCGACATCACCGTCGAGAAGCTCAACGACATCCCCGGGGTGTCCTGCGTCACTCCCAAGGGCGCCCTCTACGCCTTCCCCAAGCTCGACCCCAAGGTGCACCCGATCGTCGATGACCAGAAGATGGTGCTCGACCTGCTGCTGCAGGAAAAGATCCTGCTGGTGCAGGGCACGGCCTTCAACTGGCCGGAGCCTGACCACGTTCGCATCGTCACCCTGCCCTGGGCCGACCAGCTGGGCGACGCCCTGGAGCGCTTCGGGCGTTTCCTGTCGCGCTACCGTCAGTGATCACTTGAGGCATCTCTGTCTATAGGACTTGAAACCGGCACCCATAAGACGTATCTAAGCTAACGTATTGAACGCGCCGGCGACCGCCGGCGCCCAGCACTCAAAGCGGGAGCTTCCTCCACATGATGCGCATCTTCCTCTTCCTGGCCACTAACCTGGCGGTGGTGCTGATCGCCAGCATCACCCTGCGCCTGCTCGGGGTCGAGCCCTACCTGAATGCCCAGGGCATGAACATGAACAGCCTGCTGATCTTCTGTTTCGTGTTCGGCATGGCAGGCTCACTGGTCTCGCTGTTCATCTCCAAGTGGATGGCCAAGCGCAGCACCGGCACCCAGGTCATCGAGCAGCCGAGCAACGCCACCGAAAAGTGGCTGCTGGAAACCGTCGCCGAACTGGCCCGAGAGGCAGGCATCAAGACCCCCGAGGTCGGCATCTTCCCGGCCCAGCAGTCCAACGCCTTCGCCACCGGCTGGAACAAGGACGACGCCCTGGTGGCGGTCTCTGCGGGCCTGCTCAACCGCATGCGCCCGGAAGAGATCCGCGCTGTGCTGGCCCACGAGATCGGCCACGTCGCCAACGGCGACATGGTCACCCTGGCGCTGATCCAGGGCGTGCTGAACACCTTCGTGATGTTCTTCGCGCGCATCGTCGCGCAACTGGTCGACAGCTTCCTGCGCAAGGACGACAACGGCGGGGGCCTGGGGTTCTTCGGCTACTTCGCGGTAGTGATCGTCGCCGAGATCGTCTTCGGCCTGATCGCCTCGATCATCGTCGCCTGGTTCTCGCGCTTTCGTGAGTACCGTGCCGACTCGGCCGGCGCCAAACTGGCCGGCAGCGGCGCGATGATCAACGCCCTGGCCCGCCTAAAGGCCGAGCACGAGATGCCAGACCAGATGCCCGACACCCTGACCGCTTTCGCCATCACCACCGGCCAGAGCCGCAAGCTGATGGAGAAGCTGTTCGCCAGCCACCCGCCACTGGATGATCGCATTCGCGCGCTGAAGGAATCGGCCTACCGCTAAGCGCCGCCGTTTTCACTGAGTACATGGCCTTTCCGCTGAGAGAATGCACTGGGAACGCAACGAGAGCGCAGCAATTATGAAAAGGGCCCACCCTCATCATGAGGGCGGGCCCTTTTGCGTCAGGTCAGTGTCTGCCGGCATCGACGCCCTGCGTCACAGCGGCAGTTTCCGCCTAGCGGGCCTCGCTGACCAGCGACTCGGCCATCGGCGTCGGCTCGCTGTCCTCGGCCTCGGCGGCGGCCAGCGGCACCACCTTGAAGCCGACCATGGCATAGACGATCGCCAGGCCGAAGTTCACCAGATTGAAGATGGCGAACGGCAGGTAGGAAAGGGTCGCCACGCCGAGAGTGGCCGCCATATAGGCGCCGCAGCTGTTCCAGGGAATCAGCGGCGAAGTGATGGTCCCGGAGTCCTCAAGCGAACGCGACAGGTTGACCGGCGCCAGCCCGCGGCGGCGGAATTCGGCCCGGTACATGCGCCCCGGCAGAATCACCGAGATGTACTGATCACCGGTGATGATGTTGGACGAAAGCCCGGTGCCAAGCGCGGTGATGATCAGCGCGCCCGCGCTCTTGGTCACGCCCAACATGCCGCGTACCAGCCGCTCGAGCAGCCCCAGGCGCTCGATCACGCCGCCAAAGGCCATCGCCGAGAGAATCAGCCAGACGGTATTGAGCATGCTCGCCATACCGCCCTTGCTCAGAAGGTCATCGAACACTTCATTGCCGGTATTGGCCACGTAACCATCGAAAAGCGCCATCCACACGCCCTTGAGCAGCAAAAGCGGCGTGGCCAGGTCCGCCCCGCCGGCCAGGGAAAGCACTGCTTGGGGCTGGAAAATCACCGCAAACACCGCCCCCATCAGGGCACCGATCACGATGGTCGGGAAGGCCGGCCAACGGCGCACCGCCATCACCAGTAAAACCGCCAGCGGAATCAACAGGTGCGGCCCGATGGCGTAGCTGTCATTCAGCCTACCCTGCAGCGTCAGCACCTGCTCGGGCGTTGCCTGGCCTGCCTCCGCCTGCAGGCCCAGCACCCAGAAGGCAATCAGCGCGATTACCAGGCTCGGCACCGTGGTCCACAGCATATGGCGGATGTGATCGAAGAGCTCGACCCCCGCCGCGGCCGGCGCCAGGTTGGTGGTATCGGACAAGGGCGAAAGCTTGTCGCCGAAATAGGCACCGGAGATCACCGCACCGGCACTTACTGCCGACGACAGGCCGAGGCCATCGGCGATACCGATCAGGCCGATGCCCAGGGTGCCGGCTACCGTCCAGGAACTGCCTACCGATAGCGCCACCACAGCGCACAGCAGGCAGGCGCTGGCATAGAAGTACTGCGGGGCGATCACGTCGAGCCCATAATAGATCATCGACGGTACCACCCCGCCGAGAATCCAGGTGCCGATCATCGCCCCCACGGCCAGCAGAATCAGGATGGCACCCAGCGAAATCTGGATGCCGTGGTTGATCGCTTCCTCGATGTCCTGCCAGCCGTGGCCGTTCTTCATGCCCACCAGGCCTGCCAGCAAGGCGCCCAGCAGCAGCACGACCTGATTGGGGCCCCAGGAGGCATCGGCACCGAACAGCACGACCGCCAGCACCAGCATGGCCACCACCACCGCCACCGGCATCAGCGCATCGAGAAAGGAAGGAGCGCGCACCTCGCGCGACTGGGTATCAGACATGATCTTGCTTCCCTCGAACAATGAGCGGGCAAGCTTGCCTGTCCGCGCAGGGCGAGGGCAGCCCCAGTGTCCCGATCCTAGAGACGATGTCCCAGGATCGAAAAAACACGGAGCTTTTTTATAAGACTAAGGTCGCATACGCCGACACCGCTCGGCTTAGCACCCCATCACCCCGTCCGTCCGCCGGATCAACCGTCGACCACCACGGCGAAGCCAGCGGCGGTGAGCAATGGCTCGAGCGACGCCGCCGCCGGGCGCAGCCGTACCGTCAGGGTAGAAAACTCGCGGCGCAGCGGATATTCGCTGCGGTAGGCGTCGAACCCGGCCGTCAGGCCCTTGTGCTGCTGATAGCGGATCAACGCATCATGGTCCCGGCGCACGTCATAACAGGCGCGCACACAGAGCCTTAACGCCTCCCAGGGCGAGAGGCCGGCGTCCAGGGTCAGAGATGGCAGGGCCGGCGGCGGCGCCAGGTCCGCAAACGCGACCCGCACCGGCGAACCGAAGTATTTCATCGCCGACCGATAGACCTGATGAGTGCCGCGCAGCTTGCCGTCCAGGCTATGGCCGGCGATATGTGGGGTGGCGATATCGGCCAGCCGCCACAGGGCCTCGTCGATGGCGGGCTCCTCCTCGAACACGTCCAGCACGCTGCGCAGGTCGCCCCTGGCCGCCAACCGCGCCAGCAGCGCCTGACCGTTGAGACAGTCGCCCCGCCCGGCGTTGAGCAGCCAGCTGCCCGGCTTGAGGGCCTCGATGCGCGCCTCATCGAGCAGGTGATGGGTGCGGTGCTCGCCCTCGCGCACCAGCGGGGTGTGCAGGCAGAGCACGTCGCACTCCTCGATCAGGGTATCGAGATCATCGAACGGGGGACTTTGCGGATCACCGGCTTCGCGCTCAGCCACTTCTTCGGCTTCTCGTTCGGCCCTCGGCGGATCGCAGACCCGGCAATTCAGGCCCAGCGCTGTCAGGCGTCGATAGAGGCGCCCGCCCACGTTGCCGGCGCCGACGATGCCGATCCGACGTTGATCGAGCTCGGTGCCCTCACGTTCGGCCAGGGTCAAAAGGCTCGAGAGTACGTAGTCGACCACCGCCTCGGCGTTGCAGCCCGGCGCATTGGCAAAGCCGATACCCCGCGCCTCGAGGGCCGCCTGGTCAATGTGGTCGGTGCCGATGGTGCAGGTGCCGACGAAGCGCAGCGTCGAGCCCTCGAGCAGCGCTTCATCGACCCGGGTGATCGAGCGTACTACCAGCACCTCGGCCTGGGCGTCGCGCACCGCCTGACCATCGATCTCGCGGCCGGGCAGCCGGGTGATCGAGCCAAGATCGGCGAAGCAGGCCTCGGCCTTGGGGACATGGGAGTCGATAAGCAGACGCATGGCGATTCCTTGCAGCTTGCGAAACGGGTTGGCGGGCCGGTGCCCGGCACGACCGTGGCCAGTGAGATGGGTTGTTCATGCCGGTCAGGCCGTTACAATAGCATGCGAGCCACGCCCACTAGGGCGGGGCCCGTCTCGTTTTAGTCCCGTTTTACTATCGTTTTCACCCCCGTTTCCGCGCCCCTATTTTTTTGTTGCGCGCGCGCGGAATGCCGCCAGGAGCCGCCGTGATCGTTCGCTGGGAAAGTAACCACGACTATGTGCTGGTGCACGTGCATCAGGACATGTTCGGCGATTGGATCTTCAGCCGCGCCTGGGGGCAGATCGGCACCCAGTTCGGCGGCCTGCAGCACCGGCTGGCGGACGACTATGCCCAGGCCATGCTCTGGCTCGAAGACGTCGCCACCATCCAGACGTCCCGCGGTTTCCACAAGATACTGGAAGCGCAGGACGATACCCCTGAGGGCCGCGACGCCGTGCAGCAGCTCTCGCTGCTCGACGCCCTCTAGGCACGACGCCTCAATCAGCGCCGCTCCTCTAGGCGCTAATCCTCACCGCGCGAACCGCCAAGGCCGCCAAGATAGCGCCGGCCGTTATGCATCACCGCCCCTTCGGGCTCAGGCTCGGCAGGGGCATCTACTCCTTGCGCCCGCTGCCAGGCCGCATGATCGAGCCATCCCCGCGCCTCAAGCCAGGCGGCTAAACGCGCGGGCTCAAAGCCCCGCTCCAGCTCGTTTCCCGACGCATCCCTGAGCACCGGAATCCGCTCGCCGTAGCGCTGAAGCAGCGCCGCATCGCCGGCGACCTCGATGCGGCGAAGCGCCGGCGTCTCTGGCCCCAGCAGCGCAAGCCAGGTCTCCAGCTCTTCGCAGAGATGACACCCCAGCGTGGTATAGAGCGTCAGGCCCGCGCTGCTGTTGATAACACAACCTCCATAAGGCCCACCTGTCATACCGCAGGCGTCAGCCGCCAGGCGACTTCCACAAAGCGCGTCACCCCTGCCTCGCGGAAGCGCTGCTGATTGGCGATCACGTCCTTGCGCGACAACTCGGCAAGCGTGTGTGAACCGCCATAGAGGCGCTCCAGCTCATCGGGCAACACCGGAAACGGCGGCCCATCCATCTCTTGTGGGTCGTATTCGAAACTGATCAGCAACTGCGGTGCGCCGTCCGATAGGGCCCGTAACTGTGCCACATAGGCCTGGCGCATCGCCGCCGGCAACGCCACCAGCGCTGCCCGATCGTAGACCAGCGCCACCGCCCCCAGGTCCACCGGTTCAAGCGCGAAGATATCACCCTGATAGACCGTCAGCGCGCCATGACAAAAGCGGCGACCGCCCTTCCAGGCATCGATCTGCGGCTCTACGCCCAGTTCGGCGAACAGCTGGCTGACTGCCCTTTCACTGAGCTCCGCGCCGACGACCCGGTAGCCCTGATCCAGCAACCAGCCGATATCCAGCGTCTTGCCGCACAGCGGCACGAAGACCCGCGCTCCGGCGGGCAAAGCGTAGCCCGCCAAAAAACGCGTGAGAATTGGATGAACGAAGGGCAGGTGAAAGCCCAGTTGGTCGTTTTGCCAACGCTCTTGCCAGAACGCTTGCTCCATCGCGGGACTCCAGATGGCAGGGTGAATGCCGATTATGGCGAATTGGCGTCGCAATGGCACCGCCGAGAGCGACACATCGTCGCTGATGCCAGGCTCAGGCCTCGACATGCCCTTACTGCTCGCAGACATAACGGGCCCGGCAGCGGGCCCGTCATATCATGCCGCCTCGTCCCGATGACGAATCAGGAAGCAGTGGTGCAGGTCGGGGCGGCGTTGGCCATACCAAGAGTGGGTCGAAGGTCTTATGCTGCATCGTCCCGATGGCGGATCAGAAAGCAGTGGTGCAGGTCAGGGCGGCGGGTGAAATCCGGGTCGAACGTCTTGGCCGAGATGTCCTCCACCGCGAAGCGTTCCTCGAGTGCCGCATCGAGCACGAAACGGCGCTGGTTGTTGGAGAACACTAGGGTGCCACCCGGCGCCAAGCGTGCCATGGCCAGTTCGACGAGCTGGCCTTGATCGCGCTGGATGTCGAGGGTCGCCTCCATCTTCTTCGAGTTGGAGAAGGTCGGCGGGTCGAGGAAGATCAGGTCGAACTCGCTGCCGGCGGTCTCCAGCCAGCGCAGGCAGTCGTCACGCACCACCCGATGGCGGCTGGGATCCAGACGGTTGAGCGCAAAGTTCTCCCGTGCCCACTCGAGATAGGTATTCGAGAGATCAACGCTGACGCTGTCACTGGCGCCACCTTCGGCCTCGGTGCCCAGTGCGGCCTGCACGGTCGCCGTGGCGGTATAGCAGAACAGGTTCAGGAAGCGCGTGCCCGGCGCCATCTCGGCCAGCATCCGGCGAACCGGCCGGTGGTCGAGAAAGAGCCCGGTATCCAGGTAATCACGCAGATTCACCCACAGTTGCGCGCGGCCCTCGCGGACCTGGAAGCGCTCACCGCTGGCGGCGTGCTTCTGGTACTGGGCCTTGCCCGACTGACGCTCGCGCTGCTTGATGTAGACATGCTCCGGCGAGACCTCGAGCACCTCCGGGATCACCCCCAGGGCGTCGAGCAGCCGGCGCTGAGCCTGGTTGGCATTCACCGACTTGGGCGGCGCGTACTCCTGTACATGCACCCGATCGCCGTAGACATCGATCGCCAGCGCATACTCGGGCATGTCGGCGTCATACAGCCGATAACAGGGCTCACCGCTGCGCTTGAGCCACGACTTGAGACGCTTGCGATTCTTCAGCAGGCGGTTGGCGAACATCTGCGCCCCTTCCGAGCGCGCCGGGCGCTCGTCAGAGTGAGCGGCCGCCTCCTTGGACGACTTAGTGGCTGAGTTAGAGGCCGCCTTGTGGAACTCGTCGCCGGACGCGTCGCCATCATGATCGTCCCCGGATGACTGACCACCAACGGCGCGGCGTTTGGCAGGCGCCGCCTGATCAGGGGTCGGCGCCGACGCCTGGCCCTGATCCAGCTCGATCAGCAGCAGCTTGCAGTCCAGCGGACCGTTCTTGAAGGCATACTGCTTGCCGGCCCTGAGCCCGGTGCGATGACCAAGTTCCGGGTTACCGGTCAGCATCGCCAGGCGCCAGCCGGGAAAATGCGCCTGGGCGCGGGCACCGAGCGCGGCATAGAGCGGCACCAGTTCCGGCAGCTCGCCGATACGCTCGCCGTAGGGCGGGTTGGTGATCAGCAGCCCCAACGCTTCGGCGGGCAGGTCGGCGGGGCGCACCAGCTGCTTGACCGATGCCCCCTGGAAGTCGATCAGCGCCGGAATACCGGCACGCATGGCGTTGGCGCGGGCCGCCGAGATCGCCTGAGGGCTCTGGTCGCGACCATAAAGCTTGGCCTTGCAGCGCTTGCGCCCCAGGCTCGCCCGGGCTTCGGCCTCTCGCTTGAGCTCCTGCCACAGGGTGGCGTCATGGCCCGCCCAGCCGTGAAAGCCGAAGCGCTCGCGCAGTAAGTTCGGCGCCACATCGGCAGCCATCAGCGCCCCCTCGATGACCAGGGTGCCCGAGCCACACAGCGGGTCGATCAGCGCTTCGCCGGCCTTGGCGCGAGCCGGCCAGTCGGCTCTCACCAGCAGCGCCGCGGCGAGGTTTTCCTTGATCGGCGCATGCCCAAGCTCACGCCGATAGCCGCGACGGTGCAGGCTATCGCCGGACAGGTCGATGCCCAGGGTCAGGCGCCCGCGGTGCAGGTGGGCATAGAGACGCAGGTCCGGGTCCCGCGGGTCGACGCTTGGCCGTTCGCGGCCGGCACTTCTCAGGGCATCAACGACCCCATCCTTGACCGTCTGGGCGCCGAAGCGGGTGTGGCGGATAGCCTGGGACTGACCGTGGAAATCCACCGCCAGCGTCTTGCCCGGCGCCAGGTGGCCGCGCCAATCGATGGCCTCGGCGCAGCCCTTGAGCTGGTCGGGTGTCTCGATGCCTTCTTCCCGCGACAGGCAGAGCACGATGCGATTGGCGAGGCGCGACCACAGACAAGCGCGATAGGCGGCCTCGAGGGAACCCGTGAGGTGCACCCCGGCCACCGTCGTCTTGGTGACCGTCATCCCCAGACTGCCAAGCTCGTCGGCCAGCAAAAGCTCCATGCCTTTGGGGCAGGTGGCGAATAAGGTCATAGTTTCAATAGCTTGCTGATCTTTCATGAAAGAGCCACCTGGCGCGACGCGCCGTCATATTACTGAAATGCTATTTTGGTACTGCGCTTATTCCAAATCGCCTGTCGACATCGACTAGGCGGGTGCGCTAGTTGTAGAGGGGTAGCTACGCGGTACGCATGTGTTATCTGGTCCAAGGACGCTATCGGCATCAGGCGCTGAGCCTCGGGATTGCGGTTAGCCTTGTGCAATCCGTGCTCGTCCCAGCCTATGCCCCATAAACACTGGTTTGCATAAAAAACTGGTTCATCAAGAGGCCATCCGATGAAACGACAGAAACGTGATCGCTTCCAGCGCGCTTATGTTCACGGTTACAAGGCAGGGGTCAGCGGCCGTTCCCGTGATGAATGTCCCAGTCAGGATGTCAATCTTCGCGAATACTGGATGAGCGGTTGGCGTGAAGGTCGAGGGGATCAATGGTCGGGCATGACAGGCGTGTCCGGCATTCACAAAAATCCCATGGTCATGTAATTCCCCATTTTCAACGCCCTAAGGCCCGTGAGCTCACGGGCCTTTTTATTTTGCGCCCTGTCTGATCGTTCGCCCTCACTTGTCTTCTGGCCCTATCTTGCCGTCAGGCCCTACCGGGATATCCCGACTGACTGCCGCTCCCGCCAGCGGGCGTGCTATGACTAGCGCTCAGTCGGCGGCAAGCTTTAAGGCCCGGGCGCATTCGCCCACAAGGGGCGGGCCGCGGTAGATAAAGCCCGAATAGAGCTGCACCAGATCCGCCCCGGCCCGACGCTTGGCCACCGCCGCCTCACCGCTGTCGATACCGCCGACGCCGATGATCGGCATGTCCGGCAGCCGGCGCCGCAGTTCACGAATCACACGATTGGACGATTCGAAGACCGGACGACCGGAAAGGCCCCCCGCCTCATCGGCGTGTGGCTGGCCGGTCACGGCATCGCGTGCCACCGTAGTGTTGGTGGCAATGACCCCATCGATGCCGTTGGCGACCAGCGCCTCGGCCACCAGACCGACCTCCTCGTCGCTCATGTCCGGCGCGATCTTGACCGCCAGAGGCACACGCCGACCGCTGTCATGATCGAGCCGCAGGCTTTTCTCGCGCAGCGCGCCGAGCAATTTGTCCAGATGCTCACCGAACTGCAGGTTGCGAAGCCCGGGCGTGTTGGGTGAGGAGATGTTGACCGTAATGTAATCGGCGTGGGCATGCACCCGCTCGAGACAGAACAGATAGTCGTCGACGGCCTGCTCCACCGGGGTGGTCAGATTCTTGCCGATGTTGATGCCGATCAAACCGTCATAGCGGGTATTCTTGACCCGGGCAATCAGGTGATCGACGCCTGAATTGTTGAAGCCCATGCGGTTGATGATCGCCCCGCTCTCGGGCAGGCGAAACAGGCGTGGTTTGGGGTTGCCCGGCTGCGGCTTGGGGGTGACGGTGCCGACCTCGACGAAGCCGAAGCCCAGGGCGCCGAGGGCATCCAGATGATCGGCATTCTTGTCGAGCCCGGCGGCGAGGCCCACCCGGTTGGGGAAGCGCAGTCCCATCAGCTCGACGGGATCGTCGACCCGCGCGCCGCCGCCCAACTTGCCGGACAGGCCCAGGCGATGCGCCATATCGAGCGCCATCAGCGTCACGCCATGGGCAGTCTCGGGATCAAGGCGAAAGAGTATCGAACGGGCGGCGGCGTACATGGCACTCCCTAAACTGGTGAACACGAACGAAGCAACGCAAACGAGTGAGCCACCTCGGATAACATCGCGGATTGCAACATGGCGGATAGCAACGTCGCGGGTAGAAAAAGCGGCGGGGATTATAGCGCATCGGCCCCATTAACGACGAACCCCGCGCGAAGCGGGGCCGTCGGTAATATGGGGAATCAGGGGAAATCACACAGCCTGTCTGGCTCAGTGGGCGATCTCGCCGTCGGTAAACAGGAATTCCCGAAGATGCGCATCCAGCGTCTTGTCCTGGCGACGGAGCCACTCCAGGGTCATGACCGCATGCTCCTTTTCTTCATCCCTGTTATGAATCAGTATCTTGCGTAACTCCGGATCCTGACAGGCATCGACACGCTGGTTATACCAATCGACCGCCTCCAGTTCCTCCATTAGCGAAACGATGGCCCGGTGATAATCGCGGGTAGCGGCGCTTAGTTCTTCCACCGGCTCGTGATAGCTGTCACTGCTGCCTGCCATGGGCCTCTCCTTTTGTGGTCTACTGTGCGTATCCAACGTTAGGCCAAAGCGGCGTCGCTGTCAGCTTTCACCGTCAACGCGGCCACGCCCCGCTTCATCTCAGGGAGATCCTATGACCGACACCACTGACACCCTGGAAGGCCGGCTATCGCGCATTCATGAAGCCCTGGTCGATAATGACTTCGCCGTCATCGACGAGGTGCTCGATGACCTCGAACCGGCAGAGATCGCCCTACTGCTCGAATCCCTGCCTCTGTCCGCGCGTACTCGACTCTGGGAGCGGGTTTCGCAGGACGTCGACGGCGAAGTCCTGCTGCACGTCCATGATGAGGTTCGCAGCACCCTGATCGAGGACATGGACGATCATGAGATCGTCGCCGCCACCTCGAACATGGACACCAGCGACCTGGCCGAACTCTTCGAGGACCTGCCTCAACAGGTCGCCGAAGACATGCTGCGCTCGATGGACGAGCTGCAGCGCGCGCGTCTCAAGGAAGCGCTGGCCTTCGAGGAAGATTCCGCCGGCCGTCTGATGCGCACCGACACCGTCAGCGTGCGTGCCGACGTGACGCTCGAAACCGTGCAGCGTTTCCTGCGCTGGAAAAACCAGTCCATCCCCGACAACACCGACGCGCTGATGGTGGTCGACCGCAACGGCATCTTCCTGGGCGTGCTGCCGCTGGCTCGACTGGTCTCGCAGTCATCGGAGCTTGCGGTGGCCGACGTACTGGAAAGCGACATCGACAGCGTATCGGTGACCATGAAGTCGTGGGACGTGGCTACCCTCTTCCAGACGCACGACCTGGTGTCGGCGCCGGTGGTCGACGAGAATGGCCTGCTGCTGGGACGCATCGTCATCGAGGACATCGTCGACGTCATCCGCGAGGGCTCGGACCAGGCACTGATGAACATGGCCGGCCTCGACGAGGAGGAGGACCTGTTCGCCCCGGTCATACCCAGCGCCAAGCGCCGGGCGGTGTGGCTCGGCATCAATCTGATGACGGCCTTCCTGGCAGCGTGGGTGATTGGCCGCTTCGAGGCAGCGCTCGACCAGATCGTCGCCCTGGCGGTGCTGATGCCCATCGTCGCCAGCATGGGCGGCATCGCTGGCAGCCAGACCCTGACCCTGGCGATTCGCGGCCTGGCGCTGGGTCAGATCAGCCGCACCAACAGCAACTGGCTGATGCGCAAGGAAATCGGCATCTCGTTGATCAACGGGGTGCTGTGGGCACTGGTGGTCGCCGTGATCGCCACCCTGTGGTTCCAGGATGTGCGCATTGGCGGCATCATCGCCGTCGCCCTGGTCATCAACATGCTCGCTGCCGGCATCGCCGGCATCGCCATTCCCCTAGGCCTCAAGCGTCTGGGCATCGACCCGGCACTGTCGGGTTCGGTGGTCCTGACCACCGTCACCGACGTGATCGGCTTCATGGCCTTTCTGGGGCTGGCGACGGTCTTTCTGCTGTAAGGCGACCGGCACGCGTCCCGCCTAAAAGCGGGACGCATCCATGATGCCTCGGTTTCGCGCCTGTACCGCGACCCAATATTTCGTTTCCCGCAACGCAAACGACCCCGCCATTGGCGGGGTCGTTGCGTGTGGCGCTTAGGATGGCGTCAGGCTTCGGCGTTGCCTTCGGCCAGGTCCACCAGCTCGCGGATGGCGACCGCAAACAGCGGGAAGCCGCCCTGAGAGCCAGAGTGCACTTCGACCAGCAGACGGCACCAGCGCTGGTACATGGCCGCGTGATTCTCGAACCACTGCTCGACGCGCTGCTCGACCTCGCGCGGCCCGCTCTCCATGCGCAGTACACCGACGGTCAGCGCCAGCTGCTGGCGATCCAGATCATCGCGGAAGGTCTCGCGGGCCTGTGCCTGCCAGCTGTCGCGCACCTCGAGGGCGTTGATCTGCTCGGTCATCCACGGCAGTTCCAGGCGATGGCCGACCTCGTAGAAGACCTCAGCGACGCGCTGAATCTTCTCGTTGGTCTGCTTGGCGGCCTCGATGATGCCGAGCCCCGCATAGAGGCTGCCGGTGGCCGCTACCACGTTAGCCAGGCTGTCCGGCACGCCGGCTGCCGTCAGCTCGTCACGACGCGCGGCCCAGGCTTCGCGCTCATCACCTCGCAGGCGCTTGCCGATGCTTTCCTGCAGTTGAGTCAGCCGCGGGGCGAAATGGGTGATGCAGTCCTTGGCGGTCATGCCGGTGCGCTGACGCAGGAACCAGCGAGTGGCACGGCGCAGCAGACGCATCAGGTCGAGCATCATGCGGTACTGCACCTGGCTTGGCACCTGGTTATCCAGGGCCTCGACCTGTTGCCACAGACCGTCCAGGTTGAAGCTGTCGCGGGCCACGATATAGGCCCGTGCGATTTCGGCACGGCCGGCGCCAGTGGTATCGATCAGGCGGCGCACGAAGACGACGCCCATGTGGTCAACCAGGTCATTGGCGATCTGGGTGGCGACGATCTCGCGCTTCAGGCGATGCTCGTACATCTCATCGTGGAAACGCTCGACCAGCACGCTCGGGAAGACCCGCTCCAGATGCTGCTGAATGTAGGGATCGTCCGGCACGTCGGAGGCAATCAGGTCACCCTTGAGCGCGCTTTTGGCGTAGGAGATCAGCACCGACAGCTCAGGCAGGGTCATGCCCTGGTTGGCATTGGCGCGCTCGAGCATCTCCTCGTCGTTGGGCAGGAACTCGAGTTCGCGGTCGAGCTGCCCGGCCACTTCCAGCTCGTTGATGAAACGACGATAGGGGCCCAACCCCTCGTGGGAGAGGATCTCGGACAGCGACAGCGCCTGGGTCTGGCGGTAGTTGTCGCGGATCACCAGCTCCGAGACCTCGTCGGTCATGCTCGCCAGCAGCTGATTGCGCTGCTTGTCGGTCATGTCGCCGCGCTTGACGATGTCGTCGAGCAGGATCTTGATGTTGACCTCGTGGTCCGAGCAATTGACCCCACCGGCGTTATCGATGAAGTCGGTGTTGACCCGCACCCCCTTGTGCGCGGCCTCCATGCGGCCACGCTGGGTCAGACCCAGGTTACCGCCCTCGCCGACCACACGGCAGTTGAGCTCGTTGCCGTTCACGCGCAGCGCATCGTTGGCCTTGTCGCCCACGTCGGCATCGGTCTCGGCCTCGGCCTTGACGTAGGTCCCGATGCCGCCGTTCCAGATCAAGTCGATCTGCGACTTGAGCATGGCGCGGATCAGGTCGTTGGGCGACAGCTTGTCTTCGCTGATGCCGAAGGCCTTCTTCATCGCCGCCGAGATCGGGATCGACTTGGCGCTGCGCTTGAAGATGCCGCCGCCCTCGGAGATCAGCGAGGCGTCATAGTCTTCCCAGCTGGAGCGCGGCAGCGCGAAGAGACGCTGGCGTTCGGCGAAGGAAGCCGCGACGTCCGGCGTCGGGTCGACGAAGATGTGCATGTGGTTGAAGGCACCCAGCAGGCGAATCTTTTCGGACAGCAGCATGCCGTTGCCGAAGACGTCGCCGGCCATGTCGCCGATGCCTACCACGCTGAACTCGTCGGCCTGGATGTTCACGCCCTGCTCGCGGAAGTGGCGCTTGACCGACTCCCAGGCCCCCTTGGCGGTGATGCCCATCTTCTTGTGGTCATAGCCGTTGGCGCCGCCGGAAGCAAAGGCGTCACGCAGCCAGTGGCCATATTCCAGCGAGATCTCGTTGGCAATGTCGGAGAAGGTCGCAGTGCCCTTGTCGGCCGCGACCACCAGGTAGGGATCGTCGGCGTCGTGACGCACCACCTTGACCGGCGGCACGACCTCGCCGGCTTCCAGGTTGTCGGTGACGTCGAGCAGGGCGCGAATGAAGGTCTTGTAGCAGGCGATGCCTTCCTGCTGGATGGCGTCGCGATCACCGCCTTCCGGCAGACGCTTGCAGACGAAGCCGCCCTTGGCGCCGACCGGCACGATAACCGCGTTCTTGACCTGCTGGGCCTTGACCAGGCCGAGCACCTCGGTGCGGAAGTCTTCGCGACGATCCGACCAGCGCAGGCCGCCACGGGCCACCTTGCCACCACGCAGGTGAACGCCCTCGACCCGCGGCGAATAGACGAAGATCTCGAACATCGGCCGCGGCTTGGGCATGCCGGTGATCTGGGACGGGTCGAGCTTGAAGGAGAAGTAGTCCTTGAGCTCGCCGTCGTCGCCCGGCTGATAGTAGTTGGTGCGCAGGGTCGACTGGATCAGCTCGATGTAACGACGCATCAGCAGGTCGTCGTTGAGGCTCGCGACATCATCGAGCAGGGCCAGCAGGCGTGCCTGGCAGGCTTCGGCCTCGGCGGCGCGGTCGCCTTCCTGCTCAGGATCGAAGCGCAGTTCGAACAGGGTCACCAGCTCGCGGGTGATCTGCGGGTGGCTCGCCAGAGTGGTGGCGATATAGAGCTGGGACAGCCCGAAGCGAATCTGCTTCAGGTAGCGGCCATAGGCTCGGAGCATGGCAACTTCCCGCCAGCTCAGGTTGGCGCCGATCACCAGGCGGTTGAAGGGATCGTTCTCGGCCTGACCGCGCCAGATGCGCTGGAAGGCATCGGTGAAGGGCTCGCGCATTTCCTGCAGGTTGACGATTTCGCTGCCGTGATGCTCGAGGTTGAAGTCGTGAATCCAGTAGCTGCCATCGCGAGTCGTGATCTCGTAGGGGCGCTCACCGATCACGCGCAGGCCCAGGTTCTCCATGACCGGAAGTACGTCGGACAGCGGGATCGGACGGTCCTTGTGGAAGAGCTTCAGGTTGACGCCATCGACGTCTTCCTCGACCAGGCGATACAGGGACAGCGACAGCGGTGCGCCCTGCTCGACTTCGGCGCAGTGATGAATATCGTAGACCGCGGAGCGGGCACTGAAGTCCTCGCGGTAGCCGGCCGGGAAGGCATCGCGATAGATATCCAGCAGGCGATTGGCCTGCTCCTCGCCGAAGCCTTCCACCATGGCGTTGTGCAGGTCATCGCGCCAGCTGGTCGCCAGAGCGCTGACCTTTTGCTCCAGGCGCGCCAAGTCGTAGTCCACCGGGGCGTCGTCGTTGAAGCGCAGGATCAGTTGAATGCGCGCCAGTACCGACTCGGAAAGATAGGTATTGAAATCACCGAAGCTGGCATTGAGCTCTTCGCAGAGCAGGTTCTGAATGCGCACGCGCAGGTCGGTGGAGAAGACATCGCGGGGCACGAACACCAGGCAGGAATAGAACTTGCCGAAACGGTCTTCGCGCACGAACAAACGCACCCGACGACGTTCGCGAATATTGAGAATCCCCACCGCGGTGCGGGTCAATTCTTCGTTGCTGATCTGGAACAGGTCATCGCGCGGATAGACGTTGAGAATCTGGCGCAGCTGGTGGCCGTCGTGGCCGTCCGGATCGACGGCAGCGGCTTCCATGACCGCATTGATCTTGCGGCGCAGTACGGGGATGTGGCGCGGCGAGTCGTTGTAGACGGTGGCAGCGAACAGGCCCAGGAAGCGGCGCTCGCCGATCACATTGCCCTGCTCGTCATAGCGATCAATGGAGATGTAGTCGGGGTAGGTCGGACGATGCACGCGAGCGTGATAGGCACTCTTGGCAAACGACAGCAGCTCCGGCACCAGTACATAGTGGTCGCCATCGATGCCCTGATCGTTCCGGATCCGCTCCTGATAGCGTGACGCATCGAGCGTGAAGACACCAAGCTCGCTGCCCTTGCGCTTCTTGAGCTGATCCTGACCCTTGACCTGAACGACGTCGTAATCGTCATAGCCAAGGAAGGTGAAGTTGTTCTCGAGCAGCCACTCGAGGAAAGCAATCGCTTCCTTGTGGTCAGCGGCGGCAACCTTGGCAGGTTTGACGGCCTTGAGCTCGGCAAGGGATGCCTTGACCTGCTCGCGCATCGGCTCGAAGTCGGCTACCGCCGTGCGCACATCGGACAGCACATCGTGCAGGCTTGCTTCGATGTCGGCCAGCAGCTCGGGGTCTGAATGGCGGTCGACCTCGATGACAATCAACGACTCACGCCCTTTCGGCGCATCCTTGGCATGGGTGCCCGTCATGTACTCGAGCTGATGCTTGGCGTTGCGCTTGGTGGCCAGCACCGCGTTATAGATGGAGTGCACGGTGATGCCGCGACGATTGAGCTCGATGCGCACCGAGTCGACCAGAAACGGCATGTCGCGTCCGACCACCTCGACCTGGGTGTGCGTCGACTGCCAGCCATGTCCCTCGAAGTCTGGGTTGAAGACCCGCACGACGGGCTCGTCGGGGTTGTGCTGCTGCATGAGATGCCAGGCGGAGAGCACAGCCCCGTAGAGATCCTCGAGACGGCGCTCGGCCAGATCGGCATAGGGGGCGTTGGCGAAGAACACCTCGGCAAAGGAGGCGATGGCCTTCACCTTGTCTTCGTCCAGACGGTGCGCCAGCTGTTCCTTAAGCTGGGCCAGCAATTCCTGCTTGTCATCGATCGCGACGTGTTGCATCAATCACCTCGGCTGACACCGACCCTCCTGGGTCGGCGGGAAATTCGTAGACACGTCCATGACGGTCATGGAGACCTTAAGGATACGTCAGAGCCGCAACGGGCCCCACTGAATTAACCCTTTGTCATGGAGCATGTCAGTTACGCATCGGTCCTTGACTTCATGCCCGGCGCTCGAGAAGCACCCCACACTCACAGTGGTGCGTCCAGGGGAACTGGTCGAAAAGGGCGAAGCGCGTGATGTCATGGGTCTGGGTCAGGCGCGCCAGGTTGTTCACCAAGGTATCCGGGTTGCATGAAATGTAGATGATACGGTCATAACCGCTGAGCTGATCGCAGCTCTCGTCATCAAGCCCAGCGCGGGGCGGGTCGACCAGCACGGTAGAGAAATCGTAGTCGGCAAGCCCCATCTCGGCCACTCGGCGTCCGCCCTTCTCGCCCTTCAAGGCCAGGGAGAACTCCTCGGCGGACATCCGCGACACATGCACATTATCGACGTCGTTGGCGGCGAGGTTAGCCTTGGCCGACGCCACCGAGGTACGCGAAATTTCGGTCGCCAGCACGCGGCGAAAGTTCTCGGCCAGCGCCACCGTGAAGTTGCCATTACCACAGTAGAGCTCGACCAGGTCACGCTCCTCGCTGTGGCGCGTCGCGTCCAGTGCCCAGCCAAGCATCGACTGGCAGATCGCGGCATTGGGTTGGGTGAAGCTGTTCTCGACCTGCTGATAGTTAAGCTCTCGCCCCTCGACGGTGAGGCGCTCCCAGACATGATTGCGGGTCAGTACCAGGCGTTGCTTGCGAGAGCGGCCGATGATCATCACCCCGAGACGCTCCTCCAGCGCCCGGGCCGCGGACTCCCAGTCCTCGCCCAGGGGGCGATGATAGATCAGGGTGATCAGCGCCTCACCGGACAGGGTGGTGAGAAAATCGACCTGAAACAGCTTGCGGCCGAGCACCGGATCCTCGCGCACCGCCTCAAGCAGCAGTGGCATCAGCTCATTGATCCGCTCGCTGGCCACCGGGAACTGGTCGACCCGAACCGGGCGCTTCTTGTCCGGGCGCTCCGGGTCAGGCTCGAACATGGCATAGAAGAGCTCGTCGCCCTCGCGCCAGATGCGAAACTCGCAGCGCATGCGGTAATGGCTCGCCGGCGAGGCAAAGACCTCGAGCTCAGGCGTCGCCAGGTGCGAGAACTGGGTGATGATGCGCTCGCGTTTGGCCTCAAGCTGCTCGCCATAGCGGGCGGGGTCGACAACGGGTACGGCCACAGAGTCTCCTTGTGAATCAGTCAGTCGGTCTATCAAGTACGCAGCGGGGAGTCGGCCTCAGGGGCCGTGGTCGCCAGCGCGAGCCTTTTGGTGGTGGCAAAGCCATAGACGGCCAAAACCGCGGCGAGAGAAACACTCGGCGCGGTCACCCAGGCGGCGCCGGGGCCCTCACCGCCGGAACCTTCTGCGCGCGGCAGCGGCGCGACTACCTGCGCCACGCGGCGGGCGATGGCATCTCCCGAATCGATCCAGGTGATCGGACGCGGCGCGGCCGCGGCAAGCGCTCGCGTCAGCAACGGAAAGTGGGTGCAGCCCAGCACCACGGTATCCAGTGCCGGATCCTCCCACAGCGGCGCCAGGCAATCGGCGATCACTTGATTATCCAGCGGTTCGCCGGCCAGCTGACGCTCGGCTTGCCCGACCAGCGGGTCGGCGGCCAGTCGCATCACCTGGCAGTGACCCGCGAAGTCCTCGATCAGCCGGCGCGTGTAAGGTCGATGCACCGTCGCCGAGGTCGCAAGCAGTGCCAGATGGCCGCTGCGACTGGCCGCTGCTGCCGGTTTGATGGCCGGCACGGTGCCGATCACCGGAATCGCCAGACTATCGCGCAGTGCCTCGAGCGCCAGGGTGCTCGCGGTGTTGCAGGCCACCACCAGGGCACTGGCTTGGCTTGCCTCCACGGCCGCCTGGCAGACCGTAACAATGCGCGCCACCAACCAGTCATCGGGCTTGGTACCGTAGGGCAGCATGGCATTGTCGCAGGCATAACAAAGCGCCGCCTCGGGCAGGCGCTGGCGAATGGCGGCGACCACCGAAAGGCCACCGACACCTGAATCGAAGATCAGAATAGGACCGCTCATCCGCCACGGCCCTGAATCGACTGCATGGACTAGGTCTCCTTAGCGTTATGGTGCGCCCACTCCGAGGCTTTCTAAACGGTATTTCTCCAAGCGCCTTGTCCCGTCAACGACTTGCCTCGCTGGGGCAGGCCTGCTGAGGATGGCACTGGGGTTAAGAGCCCCGCAAAGGGAAGCATTCTACCCCAGCCGCCGGCCAGGGGCCGAGCCCATCGAACCGAATGGCGCCGCCGATACGACACCGCCCGGCCAAGTGGCCGGGCGGACAGGGCGATACGTGGTTTCTGTCTATGAAAGACTCTATTTTTGAAAATCTCTATCTTTGAAAGCCTGTACAAAGCTTCCGTCTAAGGTCTCGGTCAGGAGACGCAAGGAAAGAGGCAGATCAGACCATCGGGTCCGGCGCCGCGCAAAGCTCGGCATAGAGCTCCGGGTAGGCTTCTTGAAGGCTTTCAAGCTTGGCTGCTGCACCCTCGGGCAGCGATTCGGCGAGAAGCTTCATGGCCTCGTCATCAAAATGTTCACGAATCAGCGGGAAGAGCTCCTCGCGTTCGTCGCGCAGATAGGCGCGGTGTGCCTCAAGGTAGGCCCCGAGATCATCGGCGAAGCGGTCCATGGGAATCGCCACGTCCATCAGCACCATGTCCAGATCGTGAGACAGACGCATCAGGCGCTCATGCAGGGCATGGTAGTTATCAGCCAAGCGCTCGCTGAGCCCCTCGGCTTCGGGCGCCTTGTCCATCAACTCCTGACCGAAGACCTTCTCCAGCGGCACGGTAAAACCGTCCATGTAGTCGAGGATGTAATCGACGACCTCGCGCACCAGTTGGAAATCTGGGCGCTCACCCTCCGCCAGCGTCTTATGTTTGAGCTGCAACACGTGCAGCAGCCGCGCCATGTTGGCATGGTCCAGGCGCAGTTGATTCAGCATCGGCATGACGGGACCTCCTGTGCTGTCCGGGGCGAACGTCTGTATGGTCATTGGATTCTCCGAGCGTCTCCGGGTTCGATAATCTTTCAGCGCAAGCATCTCTGACCGCTAATGTCTCACTCAACGATCTGGACAACCAGCATGAAAGCAGATGCAGTCCCCACTGGTGCAACGGCGACATAGGCATTACGGGCGCTGCTCACTAGTGCCCCGATACTGGCCCCCGTCTGGATACGCCTAATAGGATGCGCCTATGGTGACCCTCCTGCTGCCAGCCTAGAATATCTAACCCTAGCGCCTCCTTCACCGATATGCCTAGCGCTAGAAGCTATATACATATAAACCTTAGCACTAAAAGCGACGCTGAACTCTACTCGTCACAGGACACCGCTAATCATGGATCTCTTCAGCCAGCAGCACGCCCAGGAGCACGCGCCCCTGGCCTACCGGATGCGCCCCCGCCAGCTGAGCGACTATGTCGGCCAGCTGGCGCTGGTCGGCCCCGGCAAGCCGCTGCGCCGCATGGCCGAAACCGCCACCGTGCGCTCGATGATTCTGTGGGGGCCGCCGGGGGTCGGCAAGACGACCCTGGCCGAGATTCTGGCCAATGAATCCGGCGCCGAGCTCGAGCACATGTCGGCGGTGATGGCGGGGGTCAAGGATATCCGCGCCGCCGTGGAGCGGGCGGGCGTCGCTCAGGGCCAGAACCGCCCCACGCTGCTTTTCCTCGACGAGATCCACCGCCTCAACAAGAGCCAGCAGGATGCCCTGCTGCCGCATGTGGAGTCGGGCCTGCTGACGCTGATCGGAGCTACCACCGAGAACCCGTCTTTCGAGGTCAACTCGGCACTGCTCTCCCGTGCGCGGGTCTATGTACTCAAGGCGCTCGGTGAAGAGGAGCTGCTCGCGGTGCTGCACCAGGCGCTGGAGGATTGCGAGCGAGGCCTTGGCGCGCGACGCATCCGTGCCGAAGACGACGTGCTCAAGCTGCTTGCGCATGCTGCCGGTGGCGATGCCCGCCGGGCGCTGGGACTTCTGGAAACCGCCTGCGACTTCACCCATCCCGACGGCGACGGCGAGCGGCTCGAGAAAGAGGGCCTGGCCGAGGTGCTCGGCCATCAGGCCAGTGCCTTCGACAAGCAGGGCGATCACTTCTATGACTTGCTCTCGGCCATCCATAAGTCGATCCGCTCCTCGCGCGTCGATGCGGCCCTGCTCTATATCGCCCAGTTCACCCAGGGCGGCGGCGACCCGCTGGATGTGATCCGGCGACTGACGGCAATTGCCTCTGAAGACGTGGGCAATGCCGACCCGCGGGCGCTGCCGTTGGTCATGGCGGCCTGGGATGCCTACCTGCGCCTGGGCGATTACGAAGGCCAGCGAGCCATCGCTCAGGCCGCCATTCATCTCGCCATCGCCCCCAAGAGCAATGCCATCGACCAGGCCTGGAAGAAGGCCAAAGCCTTTGCCGCCGAGCACCCCACCCTCGAAGTCCCGAGCTACCTGCGCAATGCCCCCACCAAGCTGATGGAATCCCTCGGCCACGGTCAGGGCTATCGCTATGCCCATAACGAACCCAACGGCTATCCGGCCGGTTCGTCACATGATTGCTGGCCGGAGGGCGCACCGCGCACCAGCCTCTACACTCCCAGCGAATACGGCCAGGAGAAGCGCTTCAAGCAGATGCTCGACTGGCGCGCCGAGCTCGACGCACAGGCCGATCAGCAGCAGTGACAATACCCCGCCACTCCTGATGAACGTCCCTGATCAGGCAGCGCTAACCAAAACGCCCCTGGCCTTGAGGCTCAGGGGCGTTTTGTCAGGAGCTTAGTTATGTCAGATGTTTAGTTATGTCAGGGACTATAGCGTGTCAGAGGCTTAAGCGTGCCAGAGGCTAGCGCGCGGTCTCGCGGATAACATCGACCCCTTCGGGAATCTCGAACGTGAAACGCGCGTCATCGATGGCGGCGTTCTGTTCCACGTTATCGAAGGCGATAGCGGTACGCTGGCCGGTGCTGTCGGTCATCTGCAGCATGCCGAGTTCCTCGGCGTAGAAGGTCAGCTGCAGTTCCTCGAAGAGCGTATCGGGACTGCGTGGGTCCAGGGTGAAGGTCTCAGCGGTTCCCTGCTGGCGACGTTCGACGTCGTAGTTCGTCGTGAGCTCATCGGCGCTGCCCGAGAGCAGCAGGGCCGGGGTATGGGTGACCCGCGTATCCAGCGGCTGCACGGTGACCTGCTCCAGGTCCGGGTCATGCAGGTAGATATCTTCACCGTCAGAGACCACCACCTGGCGATAGGGTGACTCGACCTCCCAGCGGAAGCGGCCCGGACGCGACAGCCACATGCGGCCGCTGGCCTGCTGCAGGCGCTGGCCACTGCCGTCGAGGATCTGCTGCTCGAAATCGGCCCGATAAGTGTTGATCGGCTCCAGCAGCTGCGTCAAGCGCTCGGCGCCTTCGTCGGCCAGTGCCGTAAGCGGCATCATCAGGGCGAAGCCGAAGGTAGCTAGGCGTGTCGGTGTCATGGCGTCTCCTTGGCCGGCAATCGCCGGCAAATGTATCCCGTCTCCGCGTGCATCCAGCGAGGGTGCACTACTGAGACCGGTGACGCGTTGCCGGGTTGCCCCGGCAACGCGCCTTCCTTGTTTGCTGCACGGTTGGTCGAATCACGAGCAACGGCGTCAGTTGCCCACCGGCGGCGGCGCCAGCACTTCGCGGGAGCCGTTGGTGCCCATGGTTGACACCACACCGGCGCCTTCCATGGTCTCAACCAGGCGCGCTGCGCGGTTATAGCCGATCTTGAAGCGGCGTTGCACGGCCGAGATCGAGGCGCGACGGGACTCGGTGACAAACATTACCGCCTCGTCGTAGAGGGCATCCTGCTCGGCGTCGTCATCGCCGCTGCCACTATCGCCCTCGAGGCCGGCCAGGGCATCCGCCGAGACACCGCCGGAGAGGATTTCGTCGATGTACTCGGGCTCGCCGCGCCGCTTCCAGTCCTCGGCGACCCGGTGCACCTCGTCGTCATCGACGAAGGCGCCGTGCACGCGCATCGGCAGGCCTGCGCCGGCCGGCAGGTAGAGCATGTCGCCGTGACCGAGCAGGTTCTCGGCGCCGCCCTGGTCGAGGATGGTCCGCGAGTCGATCCGCGAGGACACCTGGAAGGCCATGCGGGTGGGGATGTTGGCCTTGATCAGACCGGTCACCACATCCACCGAAGGCCGTTGGGTGGCGAGAATCAGATGAATCCCCGCCGCACGAGCCTTCTGGGCCAGCCGCGCGATCAGCTCCTCGACCTTCTTGCCGACGATCATGAACATATCGGCAAACTCGTCGATGACCACCACGATGTAGGGCAGCTTCTCCAGCACCGGCGGCGATTCATGCATCTGCCAGGGCTGCGGCTCCCACAACGGGTCGGCGACTTGGGCCCCGGCACGCTCGGCCTCGTCGAGCTTGGCATTGAAGCCGGCGATATTGCGCACGCCCATCGCCGCCATTAGCTTGTAGCGCCGCTCCATCTCGGCCACGCACCAGCGCAGGGCGTTGGCGGCCTCCTTCATGTCGGTGACCACCGGCGCCAACAGATGCGGGATGCCGTCATAGACCGACAGCTCCAGCATCTTGGGGTCGACCATGATCATGCGGACTTCATCGGGCGTGGCCTTGAGCAGCATCGAGATCAGCATGGCGTTGACGCCCACCGACTTGCCCGACCCGGTGGTACCGGCAACCAGCAGGTGTGGCATCTTGCCAAGATTGGCCACCACCGGCGCCCCGCCGATGTCCTGGCCCAATGCCATGGTCAATGGCGAACTCGCATCCTGATAGCTGTCGGAGTCGATGACCTCGCGCAGGCGGATCATGGCACGGTGCGGGTTGGGAATCTCGATGCCCACGGTGGGCCGCCCGGGGATGATCTCGACCACCCGCACGCTCTTGACCATCAGCGAGCGCGCCAGGTCCTTGGCCAGATTGCTGATCTTGGAGACCTTCACCCCGGCGGCAGGCTTGATCTCGAAGCGCGTGATGACAGGCCCCGGCCAGGTGTGCACCACCTCAGCCTTGACGCCATACTCCCGCAAGCGCACCTCGAGCAGCTCGGCCATCTCGGCGAGCTGTTCCTCTGTGTAGTTGGGCTGATGGGCTTCGGCAGGGGTCAGCAGCCGGAGCGAGGGCAGCTCCCCGTCGATATCCGGCAGGTCATCCATTGAAGAGCGCTGGTTCTGCAGGTGCTCGACGGTCCAAAGCGCGGGCTCATCCGGGTGATCCGCCGCCGCGCGAGCCTGCTCGGCGCTGGCGACCCGGGGCTCGGCGGGAGTCTCTGGCACTTGATCAGAGCTTTCTTGAGCAACGCTTTCTTGGGCCGACATTGGCTGCGCTGAGCATTCTTCAGTCGACTCTTTTTGTCTCACCTGCTCTTGAGCTGTCTCGTCTCGTTGCTCCAGAGGCGAGGTAGAAGGCGACGTGGTAGACGCAGCAGGCTGCGCAACTGGAGGCAGCACGGGCGCGGGAGATGACGCTACCTCGGCCCCCTCGCTGCGGGGCTCATTCTCTTCGCCGCGCTCTTCCCAACTCTCTGTCTTGCTGTCTGCCTGACGTTCTTTCGCCTTTTGAGGCGGCTTGTCATCGTCCCAGTCCGCGTCCTGCCAGCTGATCATCGGTTCACGGCGGGCATGACGTGCAACGGACTGCGGCGAAGACCCCGAAGACGCCATGGCCGGCGCGGGGCGGTCATCCTGGTCCACTGCGTCGTCAACGGGCCCAGGCGCTGTCGGCGTCTCTGAAACCGATTCTGATGCCTGTGTTTGAGCTGGCTCCGGGGGGGCTTCCGGTGCCTTGGCGGGCATATCGCGCTCGGCCCGCAGCGACATGCCGGTCCAGGGAGGCTCGTCGTCTTCCGGCAGCACCGGCTCTGGAATCGTCTCAGCCCGCAGCGGGGGCGCCTTCGCGGGCTCGGGCTCGGCCGGCCGAGAGTCCGGTGACGCCTGCTCATTGGCGTCCTTCGGGGCCATCCGCTCACTGTAAGCGGCGCCTGGCTGTTTGGCCGAAGGCGTGCGCTCGGGCACCTCCCAGGGAATATCGGTGCCTTGATCAGGATTCCACTGCGGCTCGCGAAGCCCAGCCTCCTCGGCCGGCATCTCGTCGTCGCTATAGCGACGGCTCCAGGGCCACAGGCGCTGCCACCAGCTAGGCGCCTGTGCCGCATCATCATCTTCGCCGCTGACTTCCGCGGGCTCGGTCTCAGCAACAGGTTCCTGGGCATCGGCTTCTTCGCGTGCACGCTGCGACCGATCACGGCACCAGCCAATCACGCGCTGCACCAGATGACCGGACTCGTCCATCACCCGTAGCCAGGAGACCCCGGAGAAAGGCGGGAAACCGCATAGCAGCGCGACCAGTGACAGCAGCGTGGTGCCGTGACTGCCGACCAGCGGCGTCAGAGTGCGCACCATCTCTTCGCCGACGATACCGCCAGCGGCATAGGGCAACCCGCTTTCGGGATTGAAGAAATGCAGGGCCCCGAGGGTGGTGGTACCCAGCATTAGCAGGAAGAGCCCGCCGGTACGCACGGCCAGCCCCAGCGTATCCCACTGCAGGTGCACCTGACGTACCCGGCTCATCCGCCAGCCGGCAAAGCCCAGCATGCCTGGCCACCAGAGAGCACTGGCGCCGAACAACGAATACAGCACATCGGCAAGCCAGGCGCCCACCGGCCCCATCCAGTTGTTCACGGTTACATCCGGGCCGCTGTGCGACCAGCCGGGATCCGAGGCCTGATAGCTGAACATTGCCAGCAGCAGGAAAACGCAGGCCGCCAACAGCAGAATCACCACGCCCTCACGGGCAGCTCCTTGCAGTCGCACCCCGAAGCGGCGCGCCCTCTCCTTGGCGCCGGCTGCCGTCTCGCGGCGGCTACTCGCCTTGTTCTTGACACTCAAGTCGCCATTCCCCTTGCGCCGTCTGTGGCGTCTTCGTGTGTCCTACATCGACAAGCATGATACCGAGCCTTGGGGCCAGGGCACAGGGGCCATGCCACACTTCACTCCTGTCGCCGCAGAACATAGGCCAGCCATGACCACGCCACGCTTGAGGTGGACTGCGAAGCCCGTCACACTGGGCTTTCGACACCTTCGCGCTTCTACCAACGAACACGCTTCCGCCATGCTGCCCTGGTTGCCCACTTCTCCCGTGCAATTCCCGTCGATCAATCAGGCACTTGACGAGCCGGATGGCCTGCTCGCGGCGGGTGGAGACCTGACGCCTGACTGGCTGATCGCGGCCTATCGATGCGGCATTTTCCCCTGGTTCAGCGACGACCAGCCGATCCTGTGGTGGAGCCCCAGCCCACGCATGGTGCTGTTCCCAGGAGAGATCCGCATTCGCCGCAGCTTGGCCAAGCGGTTGCGCAACGCGGGCTTCAAGGTAACCTGGAACACGGCGTTTCCGGCCGTCATCGAGGCCTGCGCCGCCACCCGATCGGATGACGAGGGCACCTGGATCAGCGATGACATGCGCAAGGCCTATGTCGCTCTGCATTCACTTGGCTATGCACAGTCGATCGAGGTCTGGCGCGACGGCAGCCTGGTCGGCGGCCTTTATGGCGTCGGCATGGGCCGGGTGTTTTTCGGTGAATCGATGTTCAGCCGTGTGCCGGATGCATCCAAGGTTGCCCTGGTCTATCTGGCCCGCCACCTGCAGGCACTGGGGGGCGGACTGATCGACTGTCAGATGCACACCTCGCATCTTGCCAGCATGGGCGCCCGTGAGATCGCCCGCCAGGAGTTCATCAACTATCTTGATCTGTACATTCAGGGGCAAGATGGCATCGCGCCACGAATGGCCGCGAAGGCCCCCGAGGATGACATCATTAGCGAAGGGGGCCGTTGAACGTGAGTAGTCGGGCGCCACAACATCCGGTTCGAGACCTGCGTTTCTTCCTGACGGTTCCCCATGCGTGCAGCTATCTGGAGGGTCATGAGGCAACCACCCTCTTTCTGGACCCCCAGGAAACCCCCGGCCAGAGCGTCTACGACGCCCTGACGCTGCTCGGTTTCCGCCGCAGCGGCAGGCATCTCTACCGGCCTCATTGCGAAGGCTGCCGCGCCTGTGTATCGGTGCGCATTCCGGTCGCCGAGTTTGCTCCCAGCCGCAGCCAGCGCAAGATCATCTATCGCAATGCCGATCTGACCATGCACGAACGGGGCGCCAACTACGATCCCGAGCACTATGAGCTCTATGCGCGCTACGTTCGCACCCGCCACGCCGATGGCGACATGTTCCCGCCGAGTCACGAGCAGTACCGCACCTTCCTGACGCTGGACCATGCCTATGCGCGCCTGTTGGAGTTTCGCCTCGACGGCCGACTGGTGGCCGTCACCGCCATCGACCGCTTGGGGCATGGCCTGTCCGCCATCTATACCTTCTTCGAACCCTCTCCAACCCTCGACCGTCGCTCGCTGGGCACCTTCGCGGTGCTGAGCCTGATCGAACGCGCCCGCGCCGAGGACCTGCCCCACGTTTACCTGGGCTACTGGATCCGGGAATGCAGGAAAATGGACTACAAGCGCTACTTTCAGCCGCTGGAATACCTCGATGGCCGCCACTGGCGACGCTCGATTCCAACGACCTGATGCTACGCGCTTAACCTTTGACCCACAGCATGTTTTGCCTTGACGTCCGGCATACGGCACAATACCGCGCTATATTGATGATCGGTGACAGACGTTGCCGTCCCAATCCCGGCCGTTCCGGCCGCGATGCTACCGGCACTGTCATCGTCGACACATCGCTTTGCAAAAAACCATCATGAGGAAATGCCTATATGGCTCGTGAAGACCATATCGAAATGGAAGGCGTCATCGTCGATACGCTGCCCAACACCATGTTCCGCGTCGAGCTGGAAAACGGCCACGTAGTCACCGCCCACATCTCGGGCAAGATGCGCAAGAACTACATCCGCATCCTCACCGGCGACAAGGTCAAGGTTGAGCTGACTCCCTACGACCTGTCCAAGGGCCGCATCGTCTACCGCTCGCGTTAAGCACTTCGGGCCGCGCCCGACGCCTTTCGCCAACCGACCGGCCCAAAAAAGACGCCCCGTCATCAGACAGGGCGCCGGTCGGTGGTGGCTATGTCATCGGCGGCTATTCCGTTAGTTGCCACGTCATCAGCCGCTAAGTCTATAGCCCCCCTATAGTCAGTGTTAGTTAGGCGTGTCAGTCGAAGAAGCCTCAGACAATGGCTCAAGCTATCGCTTGAACCATTGCCTTGGCCCTCACCCGACCCTCAGGGTTCCGCCAGCTCTTCCTCGGTGGCGAGATTCAACTCGTCGCTGCCTTCATCAAGCGTGACGTGCACAACCCCGCCTTGCTCGGCCAGGTTGCCGAACAGGATCATCTCAGCCAGCGGTTTCTTGAGCTTCTCCTGGATCAGGCGAGCCATCGGCCGCGCGCCCATCTCCGGATCATAGCCACGCTCAGCCAACCAGGCGCGAGCGTCCTCGTCCACATCGAGCTGAACCCGCTTCTCGTCGAGCTGTGCCTGAAGTTCGACCAGGAACTTGTCGACCACGTTGCGCACCACTTCGGCGGGCAGCGAGCTGAACGGGATGATGCCGTCCAGGCGGTTGCGGAACTCCGGCGAGAAGGTCTTGCGAATCACCTCCATGCCATCGGTCGAATGATCCTGCGGATTGAAACCGATGGAGCGACGCGAGATCTGCTCGGCCCCGGCATTCGAGGTCATGATCAGCACCACGTGACGGAAGTCCGCCTCACGGCCGTTATTGTCGGTCAGGCGACCATGGTCCATGACCTGCAACAGCAGGTTGAAGACATCCGGGTGAGCCTTCTCGATCTCATCGAGCAGCAGCACGCAATGCGGCTGTTTGGTGACCGCCTCGGTCAGCAGGCCGCCCTGGTCGTAGCCGACATATCCCGGCGGCGCACCGATCAAGCGCGATACGGTGTGGCGTTCCATGTACTCGGACATGTCGAAACGTACCAGATCGACTCCCATCAGCGAGGCCAACTGGCGGGCCACCTCGGTCTTGCCCACCCCGGTGGGGCCGCTGAACAGGAAGCTGCCCACCGGTTTGTCCGGCGACTTGAGACCGGCACGCGACAGCTTGATGGCCGCCGACAGACCGGTGATCGCTTCGTCCTGACCGAACACCAGCATCTTCAGGTCGCGCTCGAGGTTCGCGAGCAGCTTGCGATCGGAGTTCGAGACGCTCTTCGGCGGAATCCGGGCGATGGAGGCCACTACCGCCTCGACCTGATCGACGTCGATGGTATCCACTCGCATCTCCGGCGGCAGCAGCCGCTGGTGCGCGCCGGCTTCATCGATCACGTCGATGGCCTTGTCCGGCAGGTGACGATCATTGATGTAGCGATCGGCCAGCCTTGAGGCACTTTCAAGCGCGCCATCGGTGTACTTGAGTTTGTGGTGCTCTTCGAAGCGGCCGCGCAGTCCCTTGAGAATGCGGATGGTGTCTTCGACCGATGGTGCCGGCACATCGACCTTCTGGAAGCGCCGTGCCAGGGCCCGATCCTTTTCGAAGATCCCGCGGAACTCCTGGAAGGTGGTCGAGCCGATGCAGCGCAGCTCACCCGAGGAGAGCAGCGGCTTGAGCAGGTTGGACGCGTCCATCACGCCGCCGGATGCCGCACCGGCGCCGATCACGGTATGGATCTCGTCAATGAAGAGAATGGAGTTGGGCTGTTTCTTGAGCTCGGCCAACAGGCTCTTCAGGCGCTTCTCGAAGTCGCCACGGTACTTGGTGCCGGCCAGCAGGGCGCCCATGTCCAGCGAGTAGACCACCGCATCGGCGATCACGTCGGGCACGTCTTCCTCGACGATGCGCTTGGCAAGCCCTTCGGCGATGGCCGTCTTGCCCACCCCGGCCTCACCCACCAGCAGCGGGTTGTTCTTGCGTCGCCGGGCGAGGATCTGCACCACACGCTCGAGCTCATGATCACGACCGATCAGCGGGTCGATCTTGCCAAGGCGTGCCTGCTCATTGAGGTTGGTGGCATACCCGGTCAGCGGGTGCGTATTGCCCTCGCTGACGCCCTCTTCGGCCTCTTCAGCATCGTGAGACGGCGAAGACGACGGCGACTGACCGTGACCAGACACCTTGGAAATGCCGTGGGCGATGTAGTTGACGGCATCCACCCGCGCCACGTTCTGCTGCTTGAGGAAGTAGACCGCCTGGCTTTCCTGCTCGGAGAAGATCGCCACCAGCACATTGGCCCCGGTGACCTCGCTCTTGCCGGAGGACTGTACGTGGAAAACTGCCCGTTGCAACACGCGCTGGAAGCCCAGGGTCGGCTGGGTTTCCCGGTCGTTCTGGTCCTCGGGAATCAGCGGCGTGGTGGAATTGATGAAGTCCTGCAGGTCCGAGCGAAGCTTGTCCAGATTGGCGCCGCAGGCACGCAGCACATCAGCCGCTGAGGCATTGTCCAACAACGCCAACAGCAGGTGTTCGACGGTCATGAACTCATGACGCTTGGAGCGCGCCACGGTAAAGGCCGTATTCAGCGTGAGTTCGAGTTCTTTGCTCAGCATGGCAGTCCCCTTCTCGCCACCTCGGGCGTCGGCCGGCGATCGCCGGCAATTTCACCATCGGGTACATTCTCGGGATTCGCAAGCTCGAGTTCGAGCCGGTCACGCCGATCCTGCACTGGCTGTCTTCCGCTTGCCTGACAATCAGCTTGCCAGTCGTCAGTCGGCCCTATCGATATCGCACAGCAACGGATGCTGGCACTCTTTGGCGTATTGATTGACTTGATGACTTTTGGTTTCCGCGATGTCGCGGGTAAAAATGCCACAGGTCGCCTTTCCCTGGGTGTGAACCGCCAACATCACTTGCACGGCCTTCTCGCTGTCCATGTTGAAGAAGGTCTGCAACACCTCGACCACAAATTCCATGGGCGTGAAGTCATCATTGTGCAGCACCACCTTGAACATCGGCGGCGGCGCCAGGTCCGGCTCGGCACGCTCGACCGCCACGTCGTCCTCGCCCTCTTCCTGAGGACCCGAAGGGCGGGTCATGCCGGCTTCCAGCGACGCCGTGACATAGCGTTGGTAAGGATCATCTATCTTGAACATAAAAGGCGTTACCCATCCTCTCAAGCCTGTGAGCCTTCAACGCATCAACTATGGTTGGACGCCAAGGCCCGCTGAGGGTTCAGTTATAAGATGCGGCCGTGATGAGCCGCTTGCAAGGGGCGCTGACCATCAAACACTGTCAAACATGCTCTCTAAGGCTGTTATTCAGCGCCCCTAGAAACGTAAAGGGCCCTCGCCCGCTAGGCGGACGAGGGCCGGGGGCACATGCGTGCCGAGGGCGGCTAAGGGTGGTTACCCCTTGGCCACCAGAGCCAGGGCCGCATTGAGGGTCTCACTGGGGCGCATGGCCTTCTCGGTCAGCTCACCGTTGGGGTGGTAGTAGCCCTGGATATCCACGGGCTGCCCCTGCACCGCATTGAGCTCCTCGACGATCACCGACTCCTTGGCGTGGAATTCTTCGGCCAGCTTGCCGAATAGCGCCTTGAGTTCGGCATCCTCGTCCTGGGCGGCCAGGGCCTCGGCCCAGTAGACGGCCAGGTAGAAGTGGCTGCCGCGGTTGTCCAGCTCACCGACCTTGCGCGACGGCGACTTGTTGCTGTCGAGGAACTTGCCGTTGGCCTCGTCAAGCGCCTTGGCGAGCACCCGAGCGCGGGCGTTGTCGAAGGTCTTGCCCAGATGCTCGAGGGAAGCGGCCAGCGCCAGGAACTCGCCCAGGGAATCCCAGCGCAGGTGGTTCTCCTCGAGGAGCTGCTGAACGTGTTTGGGCGCGGAGCCACCGGCGCCGGTCTCGAACAGACCACCGCCGTTCATCAGCGGCACGATGGAGAGCATCTTGGCGCTGGTGCCCAGCTCCATGATCGGGAACAGGTCGGTGAGGTAGTCACGCAGCACGTTGCCGGTGACGGAGATGGTGTCCTCGCCGCGACGGATTCGCTCCAGGCTGAACTGCATGGCATCCACCGGGGCCATGATGCGGATATCCAGGCCACTGGTGTCATGATCCTTGAGGTAGGTCTCGACCTTCTTGATCAGCTCAGCATCGTGAGCGCGCTGGGCATCGAGCCAGAACACCGCCGGCGTCTCGCTGTCGCGGGCACGAGCCACGGCCAACTTGACCCAGTCCTTGATCGGGGCGTCCTTGGTCTGGCACATGCGCCAGATATCGCCCTGCTCCACGGTGTGTTCGAAGAGCACCTCGCCAGAATCGCTGGTGACGCGCACGGTGCCGTCGGCGGGAATCTGGAAGGTCTTGTCGTGGGAGCCGTACTCTTCGGCTTTCTGAGCCATCAGGCCGACATTGGGCACGCTGCCCATGGTGGTCGGATCGAAGGCACCGTTGGCCTTGCAGTCGTCGATGGTGGCCTGGTAAATGGTGGCATAGCAGCGATCCGGGATCACCGCCTTGGCATCGTGCAGGGCATCATCGGCGCCCCACATCTTGCCGGAGTCACGAATCATCGCCGGCATGGAGGCGTCGATGATCACGTCGCTGGGCACGTGCAGGTTGGTGATACCCTTGTGAGAATCGACCATCGCCAGGGACGGACGCTCGGCGTAGAGCGCTTCGATATCCGCCTTGATCTCATCCTGCTTCTCGGCGGGCAGCTTGGCGATGGTCGCATAGAGATCGCCGATGCCGTTGGTGGCATCGAAGCCGACCTCGTCCAGCACCTCGGCATGCTTCTCCAGCACGTCGCGATAGAACTCGTTGACCACCATGCCGAACATGATCGGGTCAGAGACCTTCATCATGGTCGCCTTGAGGTGCAGGGAAAACAGCACGCCCTGCTTCTTGGCATCGGCGATCTGCTCGGCGACGAAGGCGGAGAGCGCCTTGCGGCTCATCATGGAACCATCGATCACCTCGCCGGCCAGTACCGGGGTTTTCTCCTTGAGCACCGTAGTGGTGCCGTCCTTGCCAACCAGCTCGATCTTGACCACGCCCTCGGAAGCCAGCGTGGCGGACTTCTCGCTGCCGTAGAAGTCACCGTCGCTCATGCAGGCCACGTGAGACTGGGAATCGGCAGTCCACTTGCCCATGCGGTGCGGGTACTTGCGGACGTAGCTCTTCACCGACTGGGGCGCGCGACGGTCACTGTTACCTTCACGCAGCACCGGGTTCACGGCGCTGCCCTTGACCCGGTCGTAGCGCGCCTGGATATCGCGCTCTACGTCGCTGGTCGGCTCATCGGGATAGTCGGGCAGCTTGTAGCCCTGGCTCTGCAGCTCGCGAATGGCCGCCTTGAGCTGCGGCAGCGAGGCACTGATATTGGGCAGCTTGATGATATTGGCTTCGGGGGTCTTGGCCAGCTCACCGAGCTCCGCCAGATGGTCACCGAGTTTCTGCTCGTCGTTCAGGTATTCCGGGAACAGGCAGATGATGCGGCCGGCCAGGGAAATATTCCGAGTCTCCACGCTGATACCGGCGGAGTCGGTGTAGGCATCGATGATCGGTAGCAGGGAAAAGGTAGCCAGGGCCGGCGCTTCGTCGGTGAGCGTATAGATAATCTTCGGCGTTTTTGACATGTTGGCGTTGATCTCTCTGGTCACTGCGGTGGCATGAAACTGGATCGGTAGCGCGCGATCACGATGTCCGCCTCAGGGGCTCGGTGCGACCCACCCGGCAAGGTGATGAAGCCAGGTATCGCAGGGAACATCGGCGCCCAGCAGGTTACTCTTAGCAGGCCCCGATCGAGTCGAGGGCGCTCCCAGCAAGCTGCGGCATTATACCAGCGTGCCCGGCTCGGCGCATAAGCAATAATACTGAGACGCCCCTGCCATCCCGCCCCGCTTGCCGGTAAGCTTGCCCTTATGAGCACTCTCTATCTCCTTCACAAGCCCTTCCGCATGCTCTCCCAGTTCACCGACCGCGGCGCCGGTGAAGGAGAGCGACGCGCCACGCTTGCCGATATCATCAAGGTGCCGGGCATCTATCCGGCCGGGCGACTCGACTACGACTCCGAGGGCCTGCTGCTGCTCAGCGACGACGGCGAACTGATTCACCGCATCACCCACCCCAAGCACAAGCAGCCCAAGACCTACTGGGTACAGGTAGAGGGTGAGCCCGACGAGGCGGCGCTGGAAGCCCTGCGCAAGGGCGTGGTGCTCAACGACGGCCCGACCCGGCCAGCCAAGGTGCGTCGCCTCGACGCTCCACCGGTCGGCCCACGCACCCCGCCGGTGCGTGAGCGTCGCCACATCCCCACCCACTGGCTGGAGCTGACCATCAGCGAGGGTCGCAATCGTCAGGTGCGCCGCATGACCGCCGAGGTCGGCTACCCCACCCTGCGTCTGATCCGCTCGGCGATCGGCCCCTGGCGCCTTGACGACCTGGCCCCCGGCGAATGGCGACAGGAAACGCTGCACGCTCCCGCCAAACCGCAACGCGCCGGTAAGGATGGCAAGGGCGGCAAATCGAAAGCCACCGGGGGCAAGAACTTGAGCAAGCAATTGAACAAGAACTCAGACAAGCGCGATACCAGGGCGAAGGATAGAAAGGCCAGGACGCCGAGAGGGTCACGATGAGCCGCTGGTCACCCAGGGTCACGGTGGCCACCGTGATCGAGCGCGCCGGACGCTTCCTGATGGTCGAGGAGGATCGCGGCGGGCCTCATACGGTCTTCAATCAACCCGCCGGCCACCTGGAGTCCGACGAGGGAATTCGGGCCGCCGCCGAGCGCGAGGTCCGCGAGGAGACCGCCTGGCACGTGGGCATCACCGACTACCTGGGCCTATATGTCTACCGTGCGCCGGATGGCCTGACCTTTCACAGCCACGGCTTTTCCGGCATGGCACTAGCGCACCTGGGCAACGATCTGGACCGGGACATTCTTGCCACCCACTGGCTGACACTCGATGAACTGGAAGCCCTGGAGAGGGCCGGGCGCCTGAGAAGCCCGCTGGTGATGCGGCGCATCCGTGACGTGCAGCGTGGCCGCACTTTCCCGCTGGATGTGATTCAGGAACGCTGAGCCAGGGCCCTGGCAGCTCAGTCACCGAATACAGTCACCGAATACAGTCACCGAATACAGTCACCAGGAACACAGTCATAAGGAGCACAGCCGCCACCCGGGTGCGACCCTGTGCTTCTCTGCCTGTCGAAAGCGTGGTCGAAGCGGCCGGCCACTATCGTGTATAATTCCCGCCCATTTAACGAACGCCATTCCACTCCCCTCATGACGTCGAGAGCGCCTATGTCAGTTGCTGCGTCAGTCGCTGCCGGATCATCCGCCGCGCACCCCTCCGCGGCGGGCAAGGTCATCGTCGGCATGTCCGGCGGTGTCGATTCCTCCGTGTCCGCCCTCCTGCTCATCGAGCAGGGCTACCAGGTCGAAGGCCTGTTCATGAAGAACTGGGACGAAGACGACGGCACAGAATACTGCACCGCCAAGGAAGACCTGGCGGATGCCCAGGCGGTCTGCGACAAACTCGGCATCAGGCTGCACACCGCCAATTTCGCCGCCGAGTACTGGGATAACGTCTTCGAGCATTTCCTGGCCGAGTACCAGGCCGGTCGCACCCCGAACCCGGACATCCTGTGTAACCGCGAAATCAAGTTCAAGGTGTTCCTCGAGTATGCCGAGATGCTCGGCGCCGAGAAGATCGCCACCGGTCACTATGTGCGCGAAGGCATGCGCAAGGACCGGCCGCGTCTGCTCAAGGGCCTCGACACCAACAAGGATCAGAGCTACTTCCTGCATGCCGTGCCGGAAGCCGCCATCGCCCGCACGCTGTTCCCGGTTGGCGAGCTAGAGAAACCCGAGGTGCGTGCCATCGCCGAGCGTCATGATCTGGTCACGGCGCGCAAAAAGGATTCCACCGGCATCTGCTTCATCGGCGAGCGGCGCTTCTCCGATTTCCTGCGCCAGTATCTGCCGGCCCAGCCAGGTGTCATCGAGACCCCCGAAGGCGAGGTCATCGGCGAGCATATCGGCCTGATGTACTACACCCTTGGCCAGCGCCAGGGTCTCGGCATCGGTGGACTGCCAAACCACCCGGATGCGCCCTGGTACGTGGCCCACAAGGATCTCGAGCGCAACGTGCTGATCGCCGTACAGGGCAAGCATCATGACCTGCTCTACAGCGATATGCTGATCACCGAGCCGATGGACTGGGTCGCCGGTGAGGCGCCGGCAAGCGAGGGCCGCTTCATGGCCAAGACCCGCTATCGTCAGGAGGATGTCGCCTGCAGCATGCGCACTCGCGAGGATGGCGGCGTCGAGGTGATCTTCGATGAGCCGCAGCGCGCCGTGACGCCGGGTCAGTCGCTGGTGCTCTACGACGGCGAGATCTGCCTCGGCGGCGGCGTGATCTTGAACACCTGGCACGGCAAGGAGCGTCGCTCATGACCACCCCGATTCACCGCGCCCCGGACTCCCCCATCAGCCGCCAGGTGCTGGCGCTGGCCGGCGTCTTCCAGGCCGCCGTGGTAGTCGACGAGCTGGCCCGCACCGGTCAGGTCGACGAACGCGCCTGGCAGACACTGATTCGCGCCACGGTCGACACCGACCCGGAAAGCTTCGAGGCCATCTACGGCGGCCACCCCAACCACCTGCGCCAGGGACTCGACACCCTGAGCGCCGTGGTCGGCAAGCAGCAGGCCAACCCGGTGGTGTTGCGCTACGGCTTCTCGCTCCTGCTGCTCTCGCAGAAGCTGCGCAAGAGCCCGCAGATGATGGACACGCTCGGCACCCGACTGACCCGCGTTCAGAGCCAGGCCGGCCACTTTGGCGACACCCACGAGAACGTGGTGGCGAGCCTCGGCGAGATTTATCAGGACACCATCTCGACCTTCCGCTACCGCATCGTGGTGCAGGGTGAACCAAGCCTCTTGCAGCAGCGCATGATGCCGGAGCGCGTGCGGGCTGCCCTGCTGGCCGGGGTGCGCTTTGCCCTGCTGTGGCATCAGCAGGGCGGTCGACGCTGGAAGCTGATCTTCCAGCGCGGCGCCATGCGACGCGCCCTCGACGAGTTCGGCTAGCCTCTGATTAGCCGCTGGCTTATAGCGCCTACGTCCTTAATTCCAGCTCCCTTTTCCTCACCGCACTGGATGACTGTCATGCAACTCTCAGCCCTCACCGCTCTTTCCCCCGTCGACGGCCGCTACGGCACCAAGACCGAAGCCCTGCGCGAGCACTTCAGCGAGTTCGGCCTGATCCGCGCCCGCGTCACTGTCGAGGTGCGCTGGCTGCAGCGCCTGGCCGCTCATGACGGCATCAAGGAAGTGCCGGCCCTGTCGGCCGACGCCAGTGCCTGGCTCGACGCCATCGTCGCCAACTTCAGCGTCGAGGATGCCCAGCGCATCAAGGACATCGAGCGCACCACCAACCATGACGTCAAGGCGGTGGAATACTTCCTGAAGGAGAAGGTCGAGGACAACGCCGAACTCAACGCCGTCACCGAGTTCATCCACTTCGCCTGCACCAGCGAGGACATCAACAACCTGTCCCACGCCCTGATGCTGCGCGGCGGCCTGAAAGAGGTGCTGCTGCCGGTGATGCATGAGGTCACCGAATCCATCGTCGCCCTGGCCCACGAGCATGCCGACCAGCCGATGCTGTCGCGCACTCATGGCCAGACGGCGAGCCCAACGACTCTTGGCAAGGAAATGGCCAACGTCGCCGCGCGCCTGCGCCGCCAGCTCAAGCAGATAGAAGCCGTCGAGCTGCTGGGCAAGATCAACGGCGCCGTGGGTAACTACAACGCTCACCTGGCGACCTACCCAAGCATCGACTGGGCAGCCAACGCCGAGACCTTCGTCGCCGAGCTGGGGCTGACCTTCAACCCCTACACCACCCAGATCGAGCCCCACGACTACATCGCCGAGCTGTTCGATGCGGTATGCCGCTTCAACACCATCCTGATCGACTTCGATCGCGACGTCTGGGGCTATATCTCGCTTGGCTACTTCAAGCAGCGTACCGTGGCCGGTGAGATCGGCTCCTCGACCATGCCGCACAAGGTCAACCCGATCGACTTCGAGAACTCCGAGGGCAACCTCGGCATCGCCAACGCCGTGCTGACGCACCTGGCTCAGAAGCTGCCGATCTCCCGCTGGCAGCGCGACCTGACCGACTCCACCGTGCTCAGGAACCTCGGCACCGGACTGGCGCAGGGCCTGATCGCCTACCAGGCCTCGCTCAAGGGCATCAGCAAACTCGAAGCCAACCCGGAGCGCCTCGACGCCGATCTGGACAACAGCTGGGAAGTGCTGGCCGAGCCGATCCAGACCGTGATGCGTCGCTATGGCATCGAGAAGCCCTACGAAAAGCTCAAGGAACTGACCCGCGGCAAGCGCATCGACCAAGTCGGCTTCGCCACCTTCATCGATACCCTGGAACTGCCAGCCGAGGTCAAGAGCGAGCTCAAGGCCATGAGCCCGGCCACCTATATCGGCAATGCCGCGGCCCAGGCCAAGGCACTTTAACTTTTAAGGCCCGCGCCCCGGTCACCCGCCCATATAAGCGTCACCGACAGGCGCTGGCTCGCGCCAGCGCCTGTTTGCCTTCATCTGAGGACCCCACACCATGCCTGCCGACACGCCCTTGCCCATGCTGGGCGGCCTCAGCGCCGCCGACTTCCTCGGCCAGTACTGGCAGCGCAAGCCGCTGCTGATCCGCGGCGCTTTCCCGGATATCGAAAGCCCGCTGTCACCCGATGAACTGGCAGGCCTTGCCTGCGAGGAAGGCATCGAGGCACGCCTGGTCGAAGAACACGGCCACGATACCAAGGGTAATCCACAGCCCTGGCAGGTGAGTCATGGCCCCTTTGATGAGGCCACCTTCTCGCGCCTGCCCGAGCGTGACTGGACCCTGCTGGTGCAGGCCGTGGACCACTACGTGCCCGAGGTCGCCGAACTGCTGGAAGCCTTCAGCTTCCTGCCCCGCTGGCGTCTCGACGACATCATGATCAGCTACGCCCCGCCGGGCGGCAGCGTTGGCCCCCACGTCGATCAGTACGATGTCTTCCTGCTACAGGCCAGCGGCCAGCGCCGCTGGCAGCTGGGCGGTGCCGTCGACGAGGATGCCCCGATCATCGACGGCATCGACCTGCGAATCCTCGAGCAGTTCGAGGTAACGCCGAACAAGGACTGGGTGCTCGAGCCCGGCGACATGCTCTACCTCCCGCCGGGCCACGCCCACCACGGCATCAGCCAGTCGGAAGACTGCATGACCTTCTCGGTGGGCTTCCGGGCGCTGTCCGCCGACGAGTCGGTGACCTCCTTCGCCGACTACCTGGGCGAGACGCTGCCGGCCTCCCTGCGCTACAGCGATGCCGACATGACGCCACCCGCCGACCCCGGCGAGCTGAACGACGAGGCGCTCGAGCGCATGCGCCGGCTGATCCTCGATACCCTCGATGACCCTGCCCAGCTGGCCCAGTGGTTCGGACGGGCGATGACTCAGCCCAAATATGTCGACCAGCTGGTGCCGCAGGAGGAACCGACGCCGGTTGATGAACTCACCGCCGAGCTCGAAGCCGGGGGGCATCTGGAGCGCACCCTGGGCTCGCGCTTCGCCTGGCGCGCGCTGGACGACACCCAGGCAACCCTGTTCGTCGACGGCGATGGCCTGCCCTGCACGCCGGGCCTGGCCCGGGCCCTGGCCTCGCAGACGCCCATCGACGCCGAATTGCTCGCCTACCCCGGTGCTGCGGCGCTGCTCACCGGCCTGCTGGATCGCGGCAGCCTGAGCTGGCCGCAAGACGGCGAGGATGAGGATGACGCATGAGCCAGCAGCGACAGGATGAGATAACGCTCCAGCAGGGCAGCTGGGAGCAACTGGGGGCCATCGCCGGCGAAATCCGCCGTCTTGTGTTCATCGAGGAGCAGGCCGTGCCGGTGGAAGACGAGTGGGACGGTCGCGACCCCGACTGCCTGCATATCCTGGCCTGGCGCGGCACTACCGCGCTGGGCACCGCCCGCCTGCTGCCCGATGGCCACATCGGGCGCGTCGCTGTTCTGGCCGAGGCCCGCGGCCTCGGTATCGGGGTGGCGCTGATGCAGGCCTCCATCGTGGCCGCTCGCTCTCATGGCCATGCTCATGTAGAGCTCGCCGCCCAGACGCATGCACTTCCCTTCTACGAACGCCTGGGATTCGTCGCCTTCGGTGATGAATTTCTCGATGCCGGAATACCGCACCGCAATATGCGCTTCACGCTAGGCGACTGATTCGCAAGCCCTTCCCTTACTCTCCGGAAATAAGACTACATCCATGGCCGAAAAAGGCCTGGTTTGTAGTCTTACTACAACGCTCCCTACCGCTAAGTAATCATGGTGAAGCCCCGATGCCATGGGCCATAGTCCTTACCAGGGCGACATTAAAACAACCGTTTTATATCCCGAAATCTTCCGGCTCATTACAACGGATTTAATGCCATGTCCCCTTCGACCAAGGCAGCACAGACAAGACCGCTCCCCTGGCTAACGCTTGATATATCCTGCAGCGCAGCATGAAACACTCGACGCAGCATGCCGCCGCCAGGAACAACCGACCGATGAGGATGGCTCCATGTCAGCATATCAAGATGCAATCCAGACCCTGACCGCCCTGCGCGAGGCCCAAGGCGGCAAGTGGGACACCATCAACCCCGAGTACGCGGCACGCATGAAGACCCAGAACCGCTTTCGTACCGGGCTGGAGATCGCCCGCTACACCGCCGGCATCATGCGTCGCGACATGGCCGCCTACGACGCCGATACCAGCCAGTACACCCAGTCACTGGGCTGCTGGCATGGCTTTATCGGGCAGCAGAAGATGCTGGCGGTGAAGCGCCACCACGGCACCACCGACAAGCGTTATCTTTACCTGTCCGGCTGGATGGTGGCCGCGCTGCGCTCCGATTTCGGCCCGCTGCCGGATCAGTCGATGCACGAGAAGACCAGCGTGCCGGCACTCATCGAGGAGCTCTACACCTTCCTGCGCCAGGCCGATGCCCGGGAACTTGGCCATCTGTTCAAGGCGCTGGACGAGGCTCGCGCCGAAGGCGATGAAATCGGCGCTCGGGCCGCACAGGACAAGATCGATAACTTCGAGACCCATGTGGTGCCGATCATCGCCGATATCGATGCTGGCTTCGGCAACGAGGAGGCCACCTATCTGCTGGCCAAGAAGATGATCGAGGCCGGTGCCTGCTGCATCCAGATCGAGAACCAGGTTTCGGATGCCAAGCAGTGTGGCCACCAGGCCGGCAAGGTGACCGTGCCCCACGAGGACTTCCTCGCCAAGATCAACGCCGTGCGCTATGCCTTCCTGGAACTCGGCGTCGAAGACGGCGTGATCGTCGCCCGCACCGATTCCCTGGGCGCCGGCCTGACCCAGAAGATTCCGGTCTCCCACGGACCCGGCGACCTGGCTAGCCAGTACAACCATTTCCTCGAGACCACCACGGTCGCCTCGGCGGACGATGTCGCCGAGGGCGACACCCTGATCAAGCTCGACGGCGAGCTCAGAAAGCCCGTACGCCTGGCCAATGGCCTCTACCAATTCAAGCCGGGCAGCGGCGAGGACCGGGTGGTGCTGGACTGCATCACCTCGCTACAACACGGGGCGGATCTGTTGTGGATCGAGACCGAGAAGCCACACGTCGGCCAGATCGCCGGCATGGTCAATCGCATCCGTGAGGTCTGCCCTGACGCCAAGCTGGTCTACAACAACTCGCCCTCCTTCAACTGGACGCTCAACTTCCGTCAGCAGGTCTTCGACGCCTGGGAACAGGAAGGTCGAGACGTCAGCGCCTATGATCGCGCCGACCTGATGAACGCGGCCTACGATGACAGCGAGCTTGCCACACTCGCCGATGACTGGACCCGCAACTTCCAGCGCGATGCTGCTCGCGAGGCCGGTATCTTCCACCACCTGATCACCCTGCCGACCTATCACACTGCAGCCCTGTCCACCGACGACCTGGCCAAGGGCTATTTCGGCGAGGAAGGCATGTTGGCCTACGTGGCAGGCGTTCAGCGTCAGGAAATCCGCAAGGGCCTGGCCTGCGTCAAGCACCAGGACATGGCCGGTTCCAACCTCGGCGATGATCACAAGGAGTACTTCTCCGGCGAAGGCGCCCTTAAGGCCGGCGGCAAGGACAACACCATGAACCAGTTCGCCTGATCGACGAACTCGCCACACCGAGCGAGTTATCACCAAGGGGAGGCCATAGGCCTCCCCTTTTTGATGTCTGTTTTCCATGGCCCCGGGGCCCCATGAAAGATATCGACAAGTTCGCCGACGTTACTGACATCTTGTAGTCGGGTTACAACACAAGCTGCGGCCAATGAGGCATGGTCGATTCTGCTGTGCTGCACCATAGTCAAATCACAGCGCAAGCCAGTGTCGCTACCCCGACTCAGGATCCCTTGCACTGAGCTACAACGAAGGCGCTCCGATCAATGACCCAGGCGCCTTGAGCGATGGTCTTTCCAAGCGTGTGACCACTTCGCCACTGCAGCGACGGGCACTTACCCGGCCCGGCATGAGTAGCAAACGGTCCATAACGCCATCGCCGATGGCCACTGTACGAGGTGTTACACATGAACTGCATCGAACTGAGCCACCAAGCCGATCTGATCGCCGACACGTTCAGCAAGCAGGAACTCGCCAAACTGGTGGTCGCTCTGAAAGGCCAGCGGGAATCTCTACAGCACGCCGTCGAAGTCATCGACACCGTTGATAGCCGCGCGGGTTACTCCCTCGACGACGCCTGGGATGAAGTCTTGACTGGTGACATGCCAGTAATCGAGGAGGACTGATCCACCAGCGCCGCAAACTCGAACGAAGCAGCACATCAGAAACAACGCATCAATTGACCGACCATGACCCATCCCGCCAGGCGGGATGGGTTTTTCATGTCTCGATAAGTGCCAACCAGGGCGATATTCTTTCAGGTAGCGCCGTCAGGCACTCCGGCGTGACTTTTCGGTCAAAGCATCGCTGGTCGAGCGCCGGGAATGACGTTAGACTAGTTAAAGAACACTGTTTCCCAATGGCGATACGCACGCCTTGAGTTTCATATCGCGTAAGCGAAGGAGGACCTCCCATGCGCCACCTCAAATCACACGCCCTGCTCCCCGTGCTGGCCGCCGGCCTGCTGACGCTTGCCGGCTGCGCCAACACCAGCCCCTACTCAGGGGATGTGTATCGAGGCAACCAGGCACAGACCGCTCAGACGGTCAGCTACGGCACTATCACCGCCTTGCGCCAGGTGCAGATCCAGGCCGGCGACCAGAACAGCGGTGCGCTTGGCGGCATCGGCGGCGCCGTCATTGGCGGCCTGTTGGGCAACCAGATCGGCGGCGGTTCAGGCCGGACGCTGGCCACCGCAGCCGGCGCCATCGGCGGCAGCGTGGCCGGCAAGAAGGTCGAGGATTCTGCCAACCGGACCGCCGCCTGGGAAATGGAGATTCGCCGCGATAACGGCCAGAGTGTAGTGGTGGTGCAGAAAGCTGACCGTGCCTTCCAGGTCGGCCAGCGCGTGCGCCTGATCGGCAGCGGCTCCAACCTCAGCGTGGCACCCTACTGATAACGGGGAACGCAGAAAGGGCGACTTGGGCCGAGCAACCCAGAACCTAGCAAGGCCCATCAAGCAAAAGCCCAACAAGCCCTAAGAACGCAACAAGGCCCGCGAGCACGCTCGCGGGCCTAGTCGTTTCTGCCTGGCGGGACATGGTCGCGGACCCGGCCAGAAAGCTTCCCCTAGCGCTCGCGGGGGAACCAGAACTTTGATTCAGTGCTTCGATTCAGTACATGAGTTCATGTGCATCGATTCGGTACATGAACCCAGTAAATCAACTGCGTACAAAGGCTCAGAACAGGCAATCAGTGCAGCTTGACCCGGTTCATGGCCCAACCGATCAGGCTCTTGGCGAGCCACACGATCAGTGCCAGCAGCAGCACGGTGAACACCATGTCGACCGGACGCACCACGGTGGTCGCGCCCAGCACGGCAATCGCCGGGCACCAGACCCAGCGGTCATCACCACCGCTGAGCAACAGCGATGGCATCTTGCGCTCGAAGAAGGTTCCCAACGCCCCGCTCCAGCTCTTAACGGTCAATAACAGGATCACGGCAAAGGCGATCAGCCAGATCAGCGTCACGGTCATGGACATTCTCTCCAGCAGCATTCGTAGTCGGGTGAAAGGGTGATGAACAATCAAATTCAGGGTATCCCTGCCTCGGGTGACACGCAACTGCGGCCCACAGGCTTGAATCAACATCATGATAGCCCCGATCAAGCTGAAAAATACCCAGACGCCCCTGACAGCCCTTGGGCCATCGCGTTACCATTGATGAGACATGCACTCACCGAAAGGTCCATCAATGCAAATTGCGCAGAACACCGTAGTCGCGTTCCACTACACCCTGAAAAATGATTCTGGTGAGGTGCTGGACAGCTCCGAAGGTCGCGATCCGCTTACCTACATGCACGGCTCCGGCAACATCATCCCGGGTCTGGAAAAAGAGCTGGAAGGTAAGGCGAACGGCGACAAGCTGCAGGTGGCCGTTACACCGGAAGAAGGTTATGGCGAAATCCAGGAAGGCCTGGTGCAGGAAGTGCCGCGTGATGCCTTCCAAGGCGTCGAAGACGTGCAGCCGGGCATGCAGTTCCAGGCTCAGACTCAGGGCGGCCCGCTGATGGTGACCGTGACTCAGGTTGAAGGCGACACCGTTACCGTCGATGGTAACCACCCGCTGGCCGGTCAGAACCTGAACTTCGACGTCGAAATCGCCGAAGTGCGTGAAGCGAGCGAAGAAGAAGTCGAGCACGGCCACGTGCACGGCGAAGGTGGCGTGGAGCACTAAGCTCGCCCACAGCGCTCAACACGCTGATCAAGAAAGGGGCAGCCCATTGGGTTGCCCCTTTTTTTAGGCTATGTACCCGTTACGTGTTGTATGTGACGCCCGACCGCTTCCTGAAGACAGTGAACGGGCTGTATCGCCTTGGCATAGCGCTCCAGCATGCGTCGCCAGCCGAGATAGTTGACCAAATACTTGGTGGCGACCCCATGGAAACGGCCCATCCAGCGCTTCAACCGGCTGTGGTAGGCAAAGCGCCCGCCCGGACTCGCTGCCCGGGCTTGGCATGCACCACCTGGTGGGTGATGCCGCAGTCTCTGGCAAAGGCCGCGTATACACTGGCACTGTCCGAGCACAACACGGACTCGCGATCAACCAAGGGCTGGAGCGCCTCCCGCACATGACGGGCATCGAGCTTCTTCAACTGGAAATCGGCCGTGTGGCCGGCTCGGTCGCGAACGACCATAGCCGGAATCTGGTCCGGTCCTGTGCCTCGTGTCGCCCCGACACCCCCTCGCTTGCGCGATGGTCGTGGCAGGCGACGTTGGCCTTTGAAGGATTCCAGGAAGAAGGTTTCGTCCGCTTCGATGATGCCGGTTTCGCGTGTGTCGCTATGCTCGGCGACCCGCGCCAGAAAACGATGTCGCCATCGGAAGGCCGTATTCTTGCTGATCCCACAGCGTCGCGCTGCCTCTCTTACCGTGAGCCCCTCGATCAGTGCCTGGGCATAGCCCAGCCAGCACTCGACCTGACGGAGACGCGCCAGTGGTGTGGCCGTCAAGGCATTGCAGGTACGACGGCACTCCCGTCACCGGTAGCGGCGCAACCCGCGGCTCCAACCCCATGGGGCTAACTGCGCGGCACCGGCCGCACAGTGCGGGCAGGCCTGGAGCGTCGGCAAGGTATCGTGGAGTGCGTCCTGCTGGGGTCGCTTTTGAAGCTGACACCGAAGAAGGTTCTTTTGTCTGGTGTTGAGTTGGGTCAGTTGACCAAGCCAATGCTGGAAGGCGTGGGCATCCATGAGCAGGTACCTCTCAAGGCATCTATCAACAGGATAGCTGTCCAACACGTAACGGGTACATAGCCTTTTTTTAAATGCGCCGCGGGAATTGGGTCGTGGATCATGCTACCCGCCCGTCACTGCCCCGGACAGCGGGGAGGCGCAGAGGAGTCGGAAAACGCCAGGCGGGCATACCAGGCGGTGGCATCGCCCCCCGCATTGTCGCCATCGGTCATCAGCGCGACGCCGCTCAGGCGCTCCGGGCGTTCACCGAACAGGCGGCTGAAGTCCTCACGCACATCGCGCACCTCGGCTACCCACTGCCCGACCGGGGCCTCCTTGCCCTTGAGCGCCAGCAGTTGGGCGCGTTCGGTGAAGGCATTCGGCCAGGCGCTACCCGCCACTTGGTTCGATGACCAGACATAGTTCACCGACTGCACCTGAAACGGTAGCCAGCCGGTCTTGCGCGCCACATAGACCCGTGCCGGATAGTCATCACCGCTCTTGGTGGTTTCCTTGAGCCCCGGATAGGTCGACGAAACACGCCAGCACCAGTGTAGATAGGGGGTGCGGTCAAGGTCGATCTCCTGCTCCAGATACTTGGCCGAGGCCTGCCCGCGAGCCTGCGCCATGAGTACCTGCTCTCCGTCCAGTTCCACCAGCCGGTAGTCGGTTTCGCCATCGAAGGTGCGCGTCGACCAGGCCTGGATGTCGCTTGGGCTGAAGGCGGTCTCGGCCGCCTTCAGCGGCCCAGCAAGAACGGTCAGCCCCAGGCCTGCCACCAGCAGTCCGGCCAGCGCCGAGGTCGGCCTGACATGTCGTTGATGCCTCATGCACTGCGCTCCCTTGCCCTGACGGTATGAAAGCCACCCCATAGCCGAGTGCCGGTGGTCAGCAGGCAGGCGGCGGCAAAGATCGATGCCAGTAAGGCGAAGTGCTCAGGCCACAGGCAGAAGGCCACGAATGCCAGAATGGTTTCGGTGCCCTCGGTGAGGCCATGCAGATAGTAGAACGCCTTGTTCTCGAAGCTAGGCCGTGCCAGGTCGTGCTTGGCGGCCATGATCGCGAAGGCCAGAAACGAGCTGCCGGTACCGACGAAGGCAAACAGCAAGAGGGCCGACGCCAGCGCATTGGCCGCCGGATCGGCCAGGGCGAAGCCCAGCACCACCGCGGCATAGAACAGGAAGTCGAGGCCGATATCCAGAAAACCACCGGCATCGCTCGACTGCCCGGTATGCCGGGCCAGGGCGCCATCCAGACCATCGCCCAGGCGGTTGACGAGAATCGCCGCCAGCGCCCAGCCATAGGCCTGCTGCGCCAGCAGCGGAAGCGCCAACATGCCGATCAGGAAGCTGGTGACTGTCACCTGGTTGGGGGTCACGCCGCGCCCGGCCAGGCCCTTGGCGAGCCGGGCCAGCGGCGGCTTGATCCATTCACTGGTCCAGCGATCGAGCATGGGTTTCGCTCCTCGTAGCCGAACTAGTGGCCGAGCTAGTGGCGGCGGCCGAGGTTTTTGTGGTAGCCGACGAATGGGCACTGCGGCGGCGCCAGGCAAAGTAGCGCGCGAGCCAGCCCAACAGACGCTCAGGCTTGTGGGCATTCTTCCACACGCCGGCGCTGGCCTTGGCGGCCTCCGAGAAGGTCGGATAGGGATGGATGGTACCGAGCAGCTTGTTGAGGCCGATGCCATGGGTCATGGCCAGGGTGTACTCGCCCAGCAGCTCGCCGGCGCCGTGGCCGACGATGCTGGCGCCGAGGATACGATCCTTGCCCGGCACCGTCAGCACCTTGATGAAGCCCTCGGTGTGCTGGTCGGCGATCGCCCGGTCAAGCTCGGAGAAGGCATAGCGGGTCACCTCGACCTCCACGCCTTGGGCGGCGGCCTCACGCTCGTTGAGCCCGACCCTTGCCACCTCGGGGTCGCAGAAGGTCACCGCCGGCAGGTTGCGATAGTCGACGGTGAAGCGTTTGAACTCGCCGAACAGCGCGTTGACCGTGGCGTGCCAGGCCTGATGGGCGCTGGCATGGGTCAACTGGAAGGGTCCCGCCACGTCGCCGCAGGCCCAGATGTTCGGGTGCAGGCTGCGTAGAGTGCCATCGACATCGATGGTGCCATTGGCACGGGGCAGCACGCCGAGCCCCTCGAGGCCGAAGCCACTGACGTTGGCCACCCGTCCCACCGCCACCAGCAGCCGATCGAAGACCAGGCGCTCAGTCTCCACGCCCTGCGGGCCGTCGCGCTCGATGACCAGCACTCGCCCGCTGTCGCCATGGCTCGGGCCTGGCTCGACCCTTACCGCCCGCGCGCCCAGCGCCAGCCGCACGCTTTCGGCCTCGAGCCGCGTCTCGACCGCCTCGGCGATATCGCGATCCTCTCGCGGCAGCAGTTGGGACCCCATTTCCACCAGTGTCACGCGACTGCCCAGCCGGGCGAAGCTCTGGCCCAGCTCACAGCCGATCGGCCCGCCGCCCAGCACCACCAGACGTTCGGGCAGCGACTCGAGCTGCCAGAGGTTGTCGGAAGTCAGCACATCGCTATCTTCAAGCCCTGGCAGCTCGGGTACCCGCGGCCGAGCGCCGGTGGCCACGATCACGTGACGGGTGGTCAGCACCCGCTCGCCGACCCGCACCTCCCAGGGCGTCTGCAGCCAGGCATCCCCGTGAACCACCTCGACGCCGAGACCGCGATAGCGCTCCGGGCTGTCATGGGGCTCGACCTCTTCGATGGCGCGATGAACGTGGCCCATCACGGCCGGGAAGTCGACCTCGGGTTCAGCAACCGACAGGCCGAAGCGCTTGGCCTCGCGCATGTCTTGAGCGAGACGCGCCGAGCGAATCAGCGCCTTCGAGGGCACGCAGCCGGTATTCAGGCAGTCGCCGCCCATCTTATCGCGCTCGACAAGCGCCACCTTCGCCTTGACCGCCGCGCCGATATAACTCGCCACCAGCCCGGCCGAGCCAGCGCCGATCACCACGATGTCATAGTCGTAGTGCCTGGGCTTGTCATACTGGCGGGCAATGCGGCGACGCTTGGCGATTTCCACGCCCCAGCGCGCCAGCCAGGGAAAGACCCCGATCAGCGCGAAGGAGACCAAGAGCCCCGGGGACAATATCCCACCCAGTGACTCGAGGGTTCCCAGCTCGCGTCCCGCATTCACGAACACGGCGGTGCCCGGCAGCATGCCCAGTTGGCTGACCCAGTAGAAGGTACGCAGGCGCATCCGGGTCAGGCCCATCACCAGGTTGATGACGAAGAACGGGAACAGCGGAATCAGACGCAGCGTGAACAGATAGAAGGCACCTTCTCGCTCGATGCCGCGATTGATGCTATCGAGCTGGCGGGAAAAACGCCGCTCCAGAGGCGTGCGGGCCAGCGTGCGAGCGATCAGGAAAGCCAGGCTCGCGCCGAGCGCGCTGGCAAACGAAATGATCACCAAGCCCAGGCCAAGCCCGAACAGCGCTCCACCGAGCAGCGTCAGTAGCGTGGCCCCGGGCAGCGACAGCGCGGCCATCGCCACATAGAGAGCAAAGAAGCCACCGATCACCGTCAGCGGGTCCTCGGCAAGCCAGGTCTGGAACCGCACCTGTTCGGCCTTGAGGGCATCCAGGGTCAAGAGTTCGTGGGCGCCGCTCAAGAAAAAAGCGCCGACCGCCAGGGCGATGAGGGCAAGAATGACGAGGCGTTGTCGGTTCAACGGATAGACTCCTTAAATGACGGATTCGGCAGCGACCCAGGACCGGCTATGCCCCTTGAGTCGCACGCCAGGATGCTTCCTTACAGACCCAAGGCGGGATGTTTCATACCGCGCTGATCGAAACACACGCCGACTGCCTGTCGCCGGACTCTCGGTTCTGGACTTTCGATTCTCGAGTCTGGCTGCATCGCTTACGGCGATGCCCTCGTCGGGCGAAGGTTTAGCGCTATGGCAGGGAACCCTGAGCTCAAGTTCCCATCCAACCAGCATCTGCTAACAGATCGGGAGTGATCATGGCGCACAATCCGCATGCTGCTACACGCTTTGCTTTCCTGGCCACTCATCGCTGGTTCAGAGCCCTGCCACTGGCACTCGCCATTGGCGCCTCGGCAGACGCACTCGCCGCTGATCCCAAGGACGCCGTCTTCGCCGGTGGCTGCTTCTGGTGCATGGAAGAGGCCTTTGACAAGGTGCCGGGGGTACTCGAGACCACCTCAGGCTACAGCGGCGGCACCGCCGATACCGCGACCTACTCGCAGGTATCTGCCGGGCGCACCGAACATGCCGAGGTGGTGCAGGTGGAATACGACCCGGACGAGGTCAGTTACGAACAGCTGCTCAACGTATTCTGGCGCAACATCGATCCTTTCGCCGTTGATCGCCAGTTCTGCGATGTCGGCACCTCATACCGCAGCGCCATTTTCCCCATGAACGAGGAAGAACGTGTCCTTGCTAAGGACAGTCTCGACGAGATGCAGGCCCGCTTCGAGCGCGATATCGCGACCCAGATCGAAGCCTTCAAGGCCTTCTATCCCGCCGAGGATTACCACCAGAACTACTACAAGACCAACAGTTTAAGGTACCACTTCTACAAGTCTGCCTGCGGACGGGTCGACCGCCTCGAACAAGTCTGGGGCGATGAAGCCGGCACCCAGGGTGCGCTCAGCGCCAACGCTCAATAATCGATCTTCAGCCGCGACGCCACAACCAGGCACTGAGGGCGAGCGTCACCAGCAGGATCAGTTCGGCGGCCAGAGTCACGCCTCCCCAGCCGCCGAACTGCCAGAACGGCTCCAGATAAAAGCCCCCGAGGCTCGCCCCCAGATAGTAGAAAACCAGATAGAGCGCCGTAGCGGTGCCCCGGGCCCGCTTGGCGTTACGCCCGACCCAGCCCGACGCCGTCGCATGACACAGAAAGAAGCCGAAGGCGTTGATGGTCAGCCCGACCACGATCACCCCAAGCCCTTGGGCCAGGGTGACAAGACTTCCCAGCATGAAGATGACGATGCCCGCCATCATGCACAGCGGCGATGCCCAGCGCTGTGACAGCCGCCCCGACCAGGCCGAGCCCAGGGTGCCGCCCAGATAGGTCAAAAACAGCATGCCCAGCCATTGAGCCCCCAGCCCGAAAGGCGCCTCGCTTAACCGGAAGGTGATGTAGCTGTACTGGTTGATGAATACCATGAAATTCAGGCCGCCAATCAGACAGGCCACCAGCAGTACCGGGGTTTTCAGATGGCCCCGAATGCTTGCCAGCGCCTCTGCCAGGCGAAAGCGCGATGGCGTGAAATGCCGCGCCGGCGGCAGCAGCCGCCAGAATACCGCGACGCCTACCAGGCTGATGGTGCCTACCACCAGAAAGCTCAGGGACCAGCCGCCGGCCTCTCCCGCCCAGCCGCCCATCACCCGGCCACCGATGCCGCCCAGGCTATTGGCGCTGATGTAGAGCCCCACCGCCAGCATCATCGCCTGGGGCTCGAACTCGTCGCTCATCCAGGCCACGGCTACCGCCGGCAGACCGGCAAGCACCAGCCCCTGCAGCAGACGCAGTCCCAACAGCCCTGCAAAGTTGGGCACCAGCGCAATCGCCAACGAGCAGAGCGCAACCAGCAGCAGACTGACCCGCATGATGGTGCCCCGGCCCAGGGCATCAGAGAGGGTGCCGTAGATCAGCAGCGAAGCCGCCAGCGCCAGGGTCGCGCAGGACATGACCAGACTTGCCATCAGCGTCGAAACGCCGAAGGTGTTGCGCAGCTCGGGCAGCAGCGGCTGCGGGGCATAGAGGTTGATGAAGACGATGAAGGAGCCCAGGCAAAGCGCCAGGGTGGCTCGCCACCAGTCGCGAGTGTGAGCCTGAATCATAAGGGGGCAGTCATGTGGCATCCGAGGGTGGCAGGCCCGCCTGAAGGCGGGCTCGGTTCAGCCGCTGGTGGCCAGAAGCGCTCGCTGGGCAAGTTGTGTCGGCGCCAGCGGGCGGCGTGCCTGCCAGAAGTAACGGCGCCAGTAACTGTTGTCGAGACGTGACAGGGCAACCCCCTGAGACGACGACGCATGAAGGAAGAAACCGTTACCGACATAGATGCCGGCATGACGATAACTCCCCGGCGGACGGAAGAACACCAGGTCACCGGCCTTGAGATTGCCGCGCTCGACGCGCCGCCCCTGATGGATCTGCTGAGAAGTCGTGCGGGGCAGCTCGGTCTCGAAGCGCTCACGGAAGATGGTCTGGATCAGCGCCGAGCAGTCGATGCCATGTCGACTCTCCCCGCCCAGCCGGTAGGGGGTGCCCAGCCAGCGTTCGTGCTCTTCAAGCAAGGCGTCCCGGATCACCTCGCGACTCGGCTGATGCAGCCCCTGATGGTCGAGCAGTGGGTTATCCACCGGCGACATGAGGCCGCGGGATAGTCCCGGCAGCTGCATGGCGAAATAATCCGGTGGCACCTCGGAAGCTGGCGGCGGCGATGTCGTACAGCCCGCAAGCCCGGCTAGCAGCGCCAAAAGCGCTGTCGTGACGGCAATCCGCGACATCGCGCTGACCTCCTCCCTGTGGTCCGGATCTCGCCGCGGCGACTCCGAGATAAAAGGCTGACGTACTCAAGCATTTTGCAGGCCAAGAGCAGCAAAACATGCATGATAGCGACTGACGGTGGGTATGACGAGCCCTTATGGCCCGTCCCACGGGGAGCAGACCCTCTACAACGCCCCTGGCCAGTGCCTACTCAGTCCTAATATTCCCCCTGATACTCAGCCCTAGTGAAGCGTGCGCGCATCGCCCGGCAGCGTATCGATATGCATCGGAGCCCAATGGCGGGGACGGGCGCCGGGGAAATCCAGGCTCGCCCAGGGACCGGCCAGCGGCGGCGCGCCGGTCAGCCAGCCCACCAGTGCCTCACGGAAGCTCGACAGGAACGCCTTGCGTTCATCGGTCTCGCCCATGAAGAACGAAAAGCCGGCATAAAGCCCCCGGGCGTAGGCCTGCCAGCCCGGATAATGCTTCGCGGCCAGCGCCGAGGCCCGGTCGAGGGCGGAGCTGAACTGCGCCTCGCTCAGCCACGCAAGCTGGCGTCCGGCAATCGCCAGGTCAACGGCCTGGGCGATATCCCAGGCGGCCATATCGAAGGCATTGCAGCCTGCATCGTTGTCTCGCACCCGCTTCAGACGCAGCAGGTGGTTGCGTTCATCCTCGCTGCAGTCATCGCTCTCGAGGATCGCGATCTCTGCCTTGAGCCGCGCGGCATTGAGGGTATAGGGCGCATAGTTGATCTGATATTCCTGACGATCGCCGACCGTCAGCAGGTAATCGAGAAACTCCCTGAGTGCCTCGCCGTCCTGCAGGCCGTAATGACCATCTATCCACTCCCGGATGGCCTCCACCTCACGATCGCTCTCGGGCAGTGGCTCACTCCAAGCGCCGCCGTTGAGCGGCCCCACCAAGGCAAGGGCAGTGAAGCTTGGCAGGCTGAGCCTTGGGCCGGGTTCCTGCCAGCTGTCCCCTGCCCGCCAGTCGAGCCAGTGAAAGGGGCTCCCGGGGTCGTCCCGATGCCAACGAATCTCGTGGGCCAGCGATACCGGGGTGCTGTGCTCGAGCGGCGGCTCGGGCAGTGCGGCTTCCCAACAGGCCCAGGCGTTGAGCAGCCGGCGTGCATCCGGGTAGAAGTGGCACAGCACGCCGCGCAGCGACGCCGCCAGTCGTGACAGGCCTTCGACCTCGAACTCTTCGCTGTCACCGGCCATCTGCAGGTAGAAGGCATACTTCTCGGCCATGTGAACGGTGGCCGAGAAACGGCTGCAGCCCCGCAGAGCATCGCGCTGGGCAAGCCCTTCCGCGACGGGCTGACCAAAGGGCGTGGTCAGACTCGGCAGGGCGCCATGATCCGCATCAGCGGCCAGTTGGTTGAGGTGATGCGCCTGCGCCGGCAGCCAGTAGCGGGCGAGCCCGGCCACGCCGTCATCGGGGTAGAGCCCGAGCACCTCCTGAAGATAGTGGCGCGCCTCTTTGCGGATCTGTTCAGATACTGAGGGTGCCGGCCCCTGACGCAGCAGCAGCTCGGGCTCGCGCACCGAGGCCAGCGCCAACACCCAATGACGCGCATCGGCGCGCCAGGCCCGCATCGCCATGCGCGATGCTTCAAGGCAATCTTGGTCCTGCAGGGTCTTGAGCGGCTCCCGCCAGGGGCTTGCCGGTGACTGCAAGAGCAGCCCCCAGTCCCGGTTGAGCTCGCCCAGGCTGTCGCGTCCCTCGAAGAGACTGCGCCCACGCTGATAGGCCGTCACCATCGCGACCCAGTCGCTGTAGCGGCGCGTGATCAAATCCAGGGCATGGTGAGCAAAAGCCTGTGCTTCGGCCTGGTCGAGCCAGCCAAGCGCCAGGCCGGCATAGGCCAGGTCGACCAGCCGCAGCCAGTCCCAGGCCGCCCACTCCAGAGTTTCGCCGCGCTCGAGGAAGCCCAGCAACACCTTGCCGGAGGCCGTCGCTTCGCCCTTCTGCCCGGCAAGCCAAGCCTCACGCTGCTCGCGCGATGCCTCGAGCAGCCGCGTGGCATCCAGATCCCAGGCATAGCGATCGCCCTGCCCGGCCAGCCACAGCAAGAGGCGCACCAGACCATCGCGGTCACTGATTTGCCACTCATCGGCGAGAAAGGCACGGGCCTGAGGGGCATCCAGCGCCTCATCGGCATCGGTCACCAGCAGGGGAGCAAAGGCGGCCCGCAGTCGCCAGGCCCGGTCTCCTGCAGCCGACGGCCACAGCGGCGCCTGACGACGCCGCCTGACGGTCTCGGCAAGCAGGTCCCAGGTAATGCCGGCGCCTTCGCGCTCCAGAGACGACAGGGCCGCGCAGGCCTCCAGGAAGCCATCGTCACCGCGCTCCCAGCCCAGCGCACTGCGCGCCTGGCGGAGCACGGCCAGCCAATCCTCGAGACTGTTGCAGTGCGCGCAGATGTCGGCGGCGATAAGGGCTACCCAGGCACGCGCCTGTTCGACGGGCAGCCAGCCGGCTGCCGTCGCCAGGGCCAGCAGCTCAAGGCTTTCCAGGTGGCCGACCGGATTCACCGCGCCGGGGGAAAAGGCCTCGATCAGCCGCCAGCCCAGCTCGCCGCGATCCGCCACCTCCATTTCGGCCAGACGCTGGACCGCCAGGTCCGGTTCCACGGCCGTCGGGTCGGGCGAAAAGGCCCAGTCGCACAGCACCAGTTGTTGAGCCCACCAGGCACTCAGGGGATCGACCAAGACTCACCTCACCACGCGCAGCTTGTCATCAAGACAACATAGGAATTTTTGGCGCCTAGTTTAGCGGAAACTGGGGGATTCGCCGATGCCTAGCTTATCAGGGACACGACGCGCATCGGCAGGAAATAGGCCCAGAGCGCCCATGCGCTTGATCCGTAACGGTGTGAACCCAACCCCAAGGGCCGGCTTATAAAGGGCCTTGACGAAGCATTTCGATAAGGCTTGGCGGATTGTTTTAAATAATGCACACTCGTTGAATATGATGACAACACCCCTTGGAGGCCTGTCGACGATGTCGTCCGATCTACTGATGTCCAATGCCTATATCAACGGCCAGTGGTGTGAGGCGCCGACGCGCTTTGCCGTGACCAACCCCGCTACCGGCGACACCATCGCCGAGGTCGCAGACCTCGATGCCGACGCGGCCCGCGACGCCGTGGCCGCCGCCGAGGCGGCCTGGCCTGACTGGCGCAAGCGCTCCGCCAAGGAACGCTCGGCGCTGCTGCGCCGCTGGTTCGACGCCGTGATGGCGAATCAGGAGTCGCTGGCTCGCCTGATGACCCAGGAACAGGGCAAGCCGCTGGCAGAGTCGATGGGCGAAGTGGCCTATGGCGCCAACTTCATCGAATACTACGCCGAAGAAGCCAAGCGCATGGCCGGTGAGACCCTGCCCAGCCATAGCGACGACAAGCGTCTGATGGTGATGCGTGAATCGATCGGCGTGGTTGCAGCCATCACACCCTGGAACTTCCCGCTGGCGATGATCACCCGCAAGGTCGCCCCGGCCCTCGCCGCCGGCTGCACGGTGGTCATCAAGCCCGCCGAAGCCACCCCGTTGACCGCCCTGGCGCTGGCCAAGCTGGCCGAAGACGTCGGCCTGCCGGCCGGCGTGTTGAATGTAGTCACCGCCAGCAAACCGGCGGCGATCGGCGAAGTGCTGACCACCGACCCGCGTGTACGCAAGGTCTCTTTCACCGGCTCCACGCCGGTCGGCAAGAAGCTGCTCGAGCAGTGTGCCGGCACCGTCAAGAAGGCCTCCATGGAGCTTGGCGGCAATGCGCCCTTCATCGTCTTCGACGACGCTGACCTGGACGCCGCCGTGGAAGGCGCCATCGCCTCCAAGTTCCGCAACTCAGGCCAGACCTGTGTGTGCACCAACCGCCTGCTGGTTCAGGACGGTGTCTATGACGCCTTCCTCGACAAGCTCGCCACCCGTGTCGGCGAACTTCGTGTCGGCAATGGTCTCGAAGAAGGTGTAGACCAGGGGCCGCTGATCAATGCGGCGGCCGTGGAAAAAGTGCAGTCCCACGTGCGTGACGCGCTCGAACATGGCGGCCGTCTTATCTGTGGTGGCGAATCTCACCCACTTGGCGGTACCTTCTATCAGCCCACGGTGATTGCCGACGTGACGCCTGAGATGCGGGTCGCCCGGGAAGAGACCTTTGGCCCCCTGGCACCCGTCTTCCGCTTCACCGACGATGCCGAGGCCATCGCCATGGCCAATGCCACCGAGTTTGGCCTGGCGGCCTACTTCTACGCCCGTGACTATGCCCGCATCTGGCATGTGATGGAGGCGCTGGAATATGGCATGGTGGGAATCAACGAAGGGATCCTCTCGACCGAGCTGGCCCCCTTCGGCGGCATCAAGGAATCCGGGCTTGGCCGTGAGGGATCACGTCACGGACTGGACGACTACACTGAACTTAAGTACGTCTGTATTGGCGGCCTCTGAGCGCCAGGTGACTCTGACAGGAGAGATTGATGAATAACGCCCAACTCAACGAACTCAAGCAGCGCTACGTAGCCAACGGCGCCGCCAGCCCGGCCACTCAGTTTGCCGACCGTGCCGAGAATGCCCTGATCTGGGATGCCGATGGCAACCGCATCATCGATTTCGCCGGCGGCATCGGCGTGCTCAACATCGGTCATCGCCATCCCAAGGTCGTGCAGGCCGTCAAGGACCAGCTCGACAAGGTGATGCACACCTGCCAGACCGTGATGCCCTATGAAGGCTACGTGAAGGTCGCCGAGAAGCTTAGCCAGGTCACTCCGGTGCGCGGTCATGGTAAGGTCATGCTGGCCAACTCCGGTGCCGAGGCGCTGGAAAACGCGGTCAAGATCGCTCGTGGCGCCACCGGCAAGAACAACGTCATCTGCTTCGACGGCGGCTACCACGGCCGTACCTTCATGACCATGGCCATGAACGGCAAGGTCGCGCCCTACGCCACCGATTTCGGCAGCATGCCGGGCAACGTCTTCCGGGCGCCCTATCCGGTGCCGTACCACGGCGTCAGCGAAGATGAAGCCCTGCGCGGCCTGAAGATGGCGCTGAAGACCGATGCCAACCCCAAGGATACCGCGGCCATCGTGCTGGAACCGGTTCTCGGTGAGGGTGGTTTCTACCCGGCACCGACCAGCTTCCTCAAGGCGATCCGCGAAATCTGCGACGAGCACGGCATGATGATGATTATCGACGAAGTGCAGTCCGGCTTCGGTCGTACCGGCAAGCTGTTCGCCATCGAGCACAGCGGCGTCGAGCCGGACATCATCACCATGGCCAAGAGCATGGCCGACGGCATGCCGATCTCCGCTGTCGTGGGTACCGACACGGTCATGGACGCTTGCGGCCCCAACTCTCTCGGCGGCACCTATACCGGCAGCCCGGTCTCCTGTGCGGCCACCCTCGCGGTGCTGGAAGTCTTCGAGGAAGAAAACATCCTCGGCAAGAGCCAGGCGCTGGGTGACAAGCTGGCCAAGCGCTTCGCGCAATGGCAGCAGGACTTCGACTGTGTCGACAACGGTCGCAACATGGGCGCCATGGCCGCCATCGACCTGGTGACCGACAAGGCCAACCACACGCCGGATGCCGACCTGGCAGGCGCCCTTTGCAAGAAGGCGCGCGAGAAGGGACTGATCCTGCTGTCCTGCGGTCTTTACGGCAACACCATCCGCTTCCTGATGCCGGTCACCATCGAGGACGAGATCCTCGAGGAAGGCCTGGCCATCATCGAAGAGACCCTCAAGGAACTGGTCGGCAGCAAGAGCGCCGCTACCGCCTGATCGCCATCTGCGGATGACGCGGCTGGACCAGCCCTGAAACGAAACCGCCCGGCCAATTGGCCGGGCGGTTTTTTATGCTGCCGATAAAGCGGCAAGGCAAGGCGATGGCGTCAGCCACTCTTGACCTTGGAAATGATCCACAGCAGAACCACGGCGCCCACCGTTGCCGTGACCAGCGAACCGATGAAACCGCCTGCGGATAGCCCCAGCAGGCTGAACATGAAGCCGCCCACCAGGGCGCCGACCACACCGACCCCGATGTTACCCAGCACACCGAAGCCGCCGCCACGCATGATGTTACCGGCAATCCAGCCGGCCAGACCACCGATGATCAACCACGCAATGATTCCCATAGAATGCTCTCCTTTGCTGTGAGGTGTTGCCTGACTACCTTCAGATAGCAACTTTTAGAGGGTGACCCTGACACAGTGCTTCCTACACCATACTTACTGCACAGTACTTGTATAACAGCCCCCACGAAACGGTGCTTATAAAATACTACTGATAACCGGTACTTATACACAGTCCACAGCACAGTCCATGACACAGTGCCCGGAAAGCGCGGCGTCTGAAACACGCTCTTGAAAATAATGTCTGCTCGCTATCATACCCTGGCTGCTCATCCACGCGGATACGCCTTGCAAAACAACGGGCCACATGGCGTCGAGCACTCCAATGCCCGATGCCAACGACTCAGAATCCTGAACCCGGCTGCTCCAGAAAGGCCAGTTCCTCGGCGCTGGAATCCCGACCCAGGATGGCATTGCGGTGCGGATAGCGCCCGAACCGCAAGAGGATGTCGCGATGGCGATGCTCGAAGCGCAGGTTTTCCTCGAGACCCGGCTGATCGAAGAGCCGCAGCGCTTCTTCATGAACGAGCAGGGATTCGCTGTGCATGTAGGGCATATAGAGAAAGGGCCGCTGACGGGTCGTCAGCGCCTGATCATCGCCCTGAGCCACCGCCTCCTGAGCCAGCACGAGTGCCAGTGCATCCTGAGCGAAGGCCATCGGATGATCGCGATGCATGTTGCGCGAGAATTGATCCAGTATCAGGATCTCGGCCAGACGCCCCTGCGGCGTCGCCCGCCAGGTCCACAGCTCGGCGCGACAGGCGGCGTTCCAGATCGGCTCGAAGCGCGTCGCGATCAAGGCATCCAGGACCTCGTCCTTGGCGAACCACTGCTTGGGGGTCAGCTCCTCGAACCAGAAGTCGATGACCGCCTCGGGACCGGCGTCGGCCATGATCTTCTCCTCCTTGGCTATGACGATCAGGGCTGATAACGGCCGCAATGCCGGCGGCCGAAACACCTTGATATGATGGGATTCCTGTTTCCATCCTAGCCGACTCTCCACCCGGCCCCAAGCCACGCTCATCAGGTCGCCCTATGCCACTGCATGATCTCTTGCCCACCCTGACACTGGTGCTGCACACCCTGGGCCTGGTCATCTGCCTGGTGGGGCTGACGATCGCACGTCAACCGAGTCGCAAACGGCTCGGTCAGTTGTTGGCCGGCCTTGGGTTCCTGGTGGCCGCCAGCCCGATGTTCGGCCAGCTGGCCGGTGTGATACCTCCGCCACCGGCCATCCCCCTAGGGGGGTGATTGATATATTGAACGTTGATCACAAGCCGTTCATGAAGATCGCCCTAAAGCGCCGCGCCTAACGAGCGGGCTTGAACCCGGGCTAAAAAACGGGGCTACCAAACTGGCTGCAAAACGGGGCATAAACACTATGCTGACGAGCCAGGGTGACGCATACAGAGGCCGACAATGATGGCAAACTTAGCCGCCATGGCAGGCCTTAGACCAAAGATGCATAGAGCTTTAGTCTAAGGCTCCCTAGCATCACCCCACGCTCGTAAAGTTACTCCATTCCTTGGCAAAAAAACGCTGAAGGCGCCGCTTTTGCCCGCAGTTTAAGGATTATTCCACCGTGCATGCCCTGACCCTGGCGTCGTTCGTGTTCTTTACCGGTCTGGTCGCCTTCATCACCTGGCGGATCACCCGGCGCGACGACCATAAAAGTACCCAAGGCTATTTCCTGGCCGGTCGTTCCCTGACCTTTCCGCTGATCGCCGGCTCACTGCTGATGACCAACCTGTCCACCGAGCAGATGGTGGGGCTCAACGGGGCGGCCTTCAGCGATGGCCTCTCCGTGATGGCCTGGGAGGTCGTGGCGGTCATCGCCCTGGTGGCGCTGGCGCTGTTCTTCCTGCCACGCTTTCTCAAGAGCGGCATTGCCACTCTGCCCCAACTGCTATCGATCCGCTTCGATGCCGGCACTCAACTGATCACCAACGTGATCTTCCTGATCGCCTATGCGGTGATCCTGCTGCCTATCATTCTCTACTCCGGGGCCATAGGTCTGCAGGGCATGCTCGACCTGTCAGGGTTGACCGGCATCGAGTCCAGCACTTCTCTGCTGTGGCTGACCGTCTGGGTGGTGGGCCTGATCGGCTCGGTCTACGCCCTGTTTGGCGGCCTGCGCACCGTCGCCGTGTCCGACACGCTCAACGGTATCGGCCTGCTGGTCGGCGGTTTCGTGATCGTGTACTTCGGCCTGCAGGCCGTCAGCGCCGACGGCGGCGTGCTCGCCGGCTGGGAGATCCTCAAGGAGACCAATCCGGAAAAGCTCAACTCGATCGGCGGTTCGGAGCAGCAGGTTCCCTTCTTTACCCTGTTCACCGGTGTCTTCCTGATCAACGTGTTCTACTGGACCACCAACCAGCAGATCATCCAGCGCACCTTTGCCGCCAAGAACCTCGCCGAAGGTCAGAAAGGCGTGCTGCTGACCGGCTTCTTCAAGCTGCTGGGGCCGCTCTACCTGGTGCTGCCAGGCATCATCGCCTATCACCTCTATGCCGATCAGGGCGTGGCGGCGGATGAAGCCTATGGTCGCCTGGTGTTCGACGTGCTGCCGCCCTATCTCACCGGTTTCTTCGCCGCGGTCATGGTCGGCGCCATTCTGTCGTCCTTCAACTCGGCGCTGAACAGCACCACCACCATCTTCAGCCTGGGCATCTACAAGGGGGTGTTCAAGAAGGACGCCACCGAAGATCAGGTCGTCAACTGCGGCAAGGTGTTCGGCTGGGTCATGGCCTTCGTCTCGATGACCATCGCCCCGCTGCTGGCCGGTCAGGAAAGCCTGTTCGGCTACCTGCAGAAGATGAACGCCATCTACTTCATCCCGATCCTTGCCGTGGTGGTGGTCGGCCTGCTGACCAAGCGCGTACCACCGCTCGCCGCCAAGATCGCCCTGATCGGCGGCTGTCTGCTGATCTTCGCCGGCTACTTCGTACCGCCGTTCAACAAGCTGCCGACCATCATGCATGAGTTCCACTTCGTGGCCGCGGTCTTCGTGCTGCTGGTAGCGGTCATGCTGATCATCGGCAAGCTGCGCCCCCGTGAAACCGACTGGGTGCAGGAAGACAGCAAGGCCGTCGACCTGACGCCCTGGAAAGGCGCCGTGCCCGCCGGCATCGTGCTAGTGATCCTGGTGATCGCCATCTATGTCGCCTTCGCCGGCTAGCCGATAACGGACCAGGCAGTGACCTGCGTGCTGAATAAGCACCAAGCACTGACCCAAGCACCGACTCAAGCACCGACAGAGTCCTCGCTCGACGCCCTGCCACTCGGCAGGGCGTCGTCTGTTTGGGAAGCCATGTGGGGAGATATGTGGGAAGCAATGTCCTTATCGGTGGGATATTGGTCGTTGTGGACATCCGGCCTTGCGCCCAGACTCAAGACATTCCCCGTCCTGGAGTGCTTGGATGTCATCCCCATCGTCGCCCACCCCATCACGCCACATCACGCTGCTGGCCTATCCGGACTGTCAGGTGCTCGATGTCTGCGGTCCCTGGCAGGTCTTCGCCAGCGCCAACGCCTGTGCCGGCAAAGCGCTCTACTCGCTCGAACTGCTCGCCCAAGAACCCGGCCCCCTGACCACCAACGGCGGGCTGTCGATGGTGGCGGACCTGGACTGGGCGAGCCTGACGGCAAGGGGCGCGCCGGACACCCTGCTGGTGGCCGGCGGTAGTGGTGTCTTCGCGCAATGCCAGGCGCAGCAGCATATCGATAACCTTCGCGAGATAGCCCCAACAGTCAGGCGCCTGGGCGCCATCTGCACGGGCGCCTTCCTGCTGGCCAGGGCCGGACTTTTGGACGGGTGCCGGGCCACGACTCACTGGCGCCATGCAGAGGCGCTGGCGCAGGCCTATCCGCTGATCCAGGTCGAACCCGATGCCCTCTATGTGCAAGACCGGGGACGCTATACCAGCGCCGGGGTCACCGCCGGCATCGATCTGGCCCTGTCGCTGGTCGAGGCCGATCAGGGTGGCGAGCTGGCCGGTCAGGTGGCTCGCGAGCTGGTGATGTTCCTGCATCGTCCGGGCGGCCAGGCCCAGTTCAGCGAGGCGCTGCGCTACCAACAGCGGGCCAGCGGGTCGCTGCGCGAGCTGCTGGACCGGCTGCACGCCGATCCCGCCGAACCGCATGACCTGGAGAGCATGGCGGCTCGGATGGCGGTCACCCCGCGCCACCTGTCGCGTCTCTTTAGGCACCACCTCGATACCACTCCCGGCGCCTACCTGACGCAACTGCGCCTCGAAGGGGCGCGCCAGCAACTGCTCACGGCCAGCCCGGCTCCGCCTCTGGAGCGCCTTGCCGCCCAATGGCGGCTGGGCAGCGCCGAACAGTTACGCCGTCTCTTTCATCGACGCTATGGCGTGTCACCGTCGGTCTATCGTCAGCGCTTTGGCGCTAGCCTCTCCCGCCTGGAGGACTCCCCCTCATGCCCTTGAGCGTCTTCCTGCTGTCGCTGTGCCAGGCACTGCTGATCACTGGCAACAGCCTGCTCATCCCGGTGTCGCCACTGATTGGCGCCAGCCTGGCACCGAGTCCCGCCTGGTCAACGGCGCCAGTGGCCACCCAGTGGCTGGGACTGATGTGCGCGACCGTGCCGGCCTCGCTGATCATGGCTCGCCTCGGCCGGCGACGCGGTTTCATGCTCGGCCATCTTATAGGGCTGGTCGGCGTCGGCGTGGCCTGCGAGGCCCTGATCGGCGAGGATTTCTGGCGCTTCATGCTCGCCACCTGGCTGATCGGCATCGGTATTGGCTTCGGCCAGCTGTATCGCTTCGCCGCCACCGAAGTGGCCCCGCTGCGGCTCCGCGATCGGGCCATCGGCCTGGTCATGAGCGGCGGTGTGCTGGCCGCCTTCTTGGGCCCCTGGCTTGCCAATACCAGCCGCGCACTGGGGGAAACGCCCTTTCTGATGAGTTTTGTAGGGCTTGGCGCCCTCTATGTGCTGGCGCTGCTGGTGCTCACCATCGTCCGCCTGCCGCCCCCCGAGACCACCCATGAGCCCGGCACCCCGCGCCCCTTGGCCCAGGTGCTGCGCCAACCGGCCTTCATCGTCGCCGTGTTGGCGGGGATGGTCGGCTATGGCGTCATGAACGTCGCCATGACCGCTACCCCGCTGGCCATGACTGCCGCCGGCCACGACTTTGCTCATATTGCCACCACCATTCAGTGGCACGTGCTGGCGATGTTCCTGCCGTCTTTCTTCACCGGCCATCTGAGTGCCCGATTCGGGGCGCGAACCATAATCGTGCTGGGCTGCCTGCTGCTGGTGGCCAGTGCGCTGGTTGCCCAGGTAGCCCAGAGCGTGGGCGGGTTCTATACCGGACTGGTACTGCTGGGCCTGGGCTGGAACTTCACCTTCCTGCCCGCTACCGGCCTGCTCACCGAGAGCTACCGTCCGGCCGACAAGGCCCGCACCCAGGCCGCCAACGAATTCCTGGTGTTTTCCACCGTCGCCGCCACCGCGCTTATGGCCGGTCCGCTGGTCAGCGAATTCGGTTGGGCCTACCTGAACACGCTGCTGATCCCACTATCGCTGGTGCCAATCCTGGCGTTGGCCTGGCAGCGACTTGCCAGCCGGGCGCCGCGCCCGCACATTGGGGGCTGAACTCTACGCTGAACGGAACTCCCTCATGCGCCAGCCCCTGGCTCGCGAATTTCATGATCTTCTCGATCGCGGCCGCGATCGCCAGCTGCGCCTGGCGGTCACCGGCCTGTCTCGTGCCGGCAAGACGGCCTTTTTGACCTCACTGGTCCACCAGCTGCGACACGCTGGGCTCGAGGCGCGCCTCGACCTGCTGCCTGCCGCCCGTGAGGGCCGCCTGCTCGGGGCCCAGCGGGTTGCCCAGCAGGACCTTGGCGTGCCGCGCTTTCCCTATGACCCGGCCATGGCGGCACTGGACGCCGACCCGCCGCGCTGGCCCGATCCCACCCGGGGCATCAGCGAGCTCCGCCTGGCGATTCGCTATCGCCCCAAGCGCAGCGGCCTGCTGGCCCGACGTGCCGCGACCCTGACCCTGGACCTGATCGACTACCCCGGCGAGTGGCTGCTCGACCTGCCGCTGCTGGATCACGACTACCTGAGCTGGAGCACCTCTCGCCCCCAGCGCGATGACGGCGAGTACGCGGCCCTGTTCGCCGACTGGCGAGCGTCGCTTGCCGATATTGACCCGGCGGCCACCGCCGATGAGGCGCGCCTTGCCGAGATCGCCGAGGCCTATGCATCAGGCCTGCGCGCCGCCCGCGAAGCCGGCTTTGCCGATCTGCAGCCAGGGCGTTTCCTGCTGCCGGGAGAGCTTGACGGCGCCCCGGTGCTGCAGTTCTTCCCGCTGCCCGGCCTTGACGAAGACGATCGCGACCGGCTCAAGGCCCTGCCGGCAGACAGCGTCTATCAGACCCTTGCCCGGCGCTTCGACTACTATCAGCGCCATATCGTCAGGCCCTTCTATCAGGAGCACTTCCGGCGTTTCGATCGTCAGATCGTACTGGTCGACGTGCTCGGCGCCCTGAATGCCGGGCCGGATCGCTTCGCCGACCTGTCCCGCGCCCTGGGCACCCTGATGAAGAGCTTCGACTACGGCCGCCGCAGCCTGCTGTCGCGCCTGTTCACGCCGCGCATCGACCGCCTGGCCATCGCCGCGACCAAGGCCGATCACGTCACCCCGGAGCAGCATCCCCATCTGGTGAGTCTGCTCGAGGCGCTGCTCGCCGAGCCGCTAAAGGACCTGCGCTTCGCCGATGTGCCGGTCAAGGCCTTCTCGCTGGCGGCGATCCGCACCACCAGCGCCCATAGCGTCGAACACCAGGGCCGCACAACCCCTGCGCTGCGCGGCACCACCCTGGATAATGAGTCGGTGCTGGTATTTCCCGGCGAGGTGCCGTCCCGGCTACCCGATGCCGATTTCTGGGCCCGCCAGGGCTTTGACTTCCGCGCCTTCCGCCCGGCCCCGCGGGGCCAGGCGGCGCTGCCCCATATCCGCCTCGATGCGACCCTCGACTGGCTGCTCGGAGACAAACTTCAATGAACGACCCTCGCCCCGCACAGCGCTTCTCGGAAGATCCAGCGGTGGAGATCGACCCGGGCTACCGGGATCCGCGCCCCGCCCAGGACTTTCCCGAGGCTCAAGCCAGCCGCCCGCTGGACGACGAATCGGCGGCCGAGGCCGACCTGGCCGCGAGCCTCGCCAGGCCAAGGCGTCGCCGCTGGGGGCTACTGGGCCTATTAGGCGGCGGTTTGCTGCTCGGCGGCGTGGAAGCCGCACACTCCACCTTCACCGCGGCCCTGACCGGTGACTGGCTGGCCGGCGCCTGGAGCCTTCTCTTGCTCGCGGGGCTCGGCCTTGCCGGCAAGGCCATCGCCAGGGAACTCTTGCGCCTGCGTCGTCTGCGTCGCCACGGCGCCCTGCGCGAGCGTCTCGAAGACATCACCGAGGCCACGCCCCAGCAGGCCCAGCGCCTCGCCGAGAAACTCAGGGACCGGCTCGACCTGGAGGCGGACCACCCTCACTGGCAGGGCTATCTCGCCGCCCGTAACGACCATCACGGCGGCGCCGAGCAGCGCGTGCTGCTCGCCCATCACCTGCTCGCCCCGCGCGATCGTGAGGCCCGCCGGCTGATCGCACGGATGTCAGGCGACACTGCCGTGCTGGTCGCAGCAAGCCCGCTGGGACTACTCGACATGGCGCTGGTAGCCTGGCGCAATCTGGCCATGATCGACCGCCTCGCCAGGCTCTATGGGCTGGAACTTGGCTACGCCAGCCGCCTCAAGCTGTTCCGCCAGGTGCTCTACAACGTCGCCTTCGCCGGCACTAGCGAGCTTGCCAGCGACATCGGCATGGAATGGCTGTCGATGGATCTCGCCGGACGGCTCTCGACCCGCGCCGCCCAGGGGCTCGGGGTCGGCCTGATGAGCGCACGCCTTGGGCTCAAGGCGCTGGGGCTGTCCCGGCCGCTGCCCTTCGAAGCCGGCGAGGCGCCACGACTCGTGGAGCTTCGCCGTGAGCTTTGGCAGCGCCTGTCACGGCTCGACGACGCCTCCAGCAAGGAAAGGGCAAAACCGCGCGGCGACGCCTGACAGCCAATCCCGTGGGGATTGATCAGGATCAAGTCAGCAAGGGGCGTCTAGACTAGGATGAAGGCATACTCATCAAGGAGGTGATGCCATGTTCAAGTCGGTCATGGTGCCCGTCGACGGTTCCGAACATGCCCGCAAGGCTCTCGAAGTCGCCTGTCAGCTGATCAAGGACAGCGACACCACCCTGCATATCCTGCATATCCCCGAGGCGCTGGCCCATGAGACCACGCTGATCTGGGGAGTCGGCGCTGTGACGCTGGAGACGACCTCGAGCCAACTCGAGAAATACGGCCGCGAATTGATAGACCGGGCCTCCCGCGAAGCCAGCGCGCTGGGCGCCGAGCATATCGATACGACCCTTGCCCAGGGCGAGCCCAGCCGCACCATCCTCGAGCAGGCCAAACGACTCGGCGTCGATGCCATCATCATGGGCAGCCGGGGGCTCGGCGACTTCTCGAGCCTGGTAGTCGGCGGCGTCTCGCATAAGGTCAGCCACTCCGCCAAATGCACCGTCATCACCGTGCACTAGTCAGGCGTTACTCTTCGCATCAAAGCAACGGCCCCCGCCGAATGACGGGGGCCGTTTCGTTTGAGCACGCTGGCATCTATCCGGCACATCACGCCAGGCTTGATGGCAGACACAGCAGCAGGAGCAATAACAGACGCTAGGCCAGCCGGCTTTCACTTTGTGGATCAAAGAGCACCGCGCGGCTCATGTCGATACGCAGCGCCAGTCGCTCGCCGGCCGCCACCGGGCACTTGGGCCCCACTCGCGCCGTCACCTCGCTATCCCCCAGCGGCAGGCGCAGCAGAATATCCGCGCCAGTGGGCTCGACGACGGTGACACGCGCCTCGAGCAGCGTGCCCTCCTGCTGGCCTTCGAGCCGCGCGTCCTGCTCGCTGAAATGCTCCGGGCGCAGCCCCAGCACCACCGGCCGCCCGAGCTGGTCGGCAAGCTCGGCGGTGATCCGGTCTACAGGCCAGGGCAGCACCAGTTCTTGCTCTTCGGGGGTAGTAATACGCAGCCGATAGTCGCCCACCTGGCCCTCAAGGGTCGCCGTGATGAAGTTCATCGACGGCGAGCCCATGAAGCCCGCCACGAACATGTCGGCGGGGTCGTTGTAGACCTCGTCCGGCGAGCCCAGCTGCAGGATATGGCCGTCGCGCATCACCGCGATGCTGTCGGCAAGGGTCATGGCCTCGATCTGGTCGTGGGTCACGTAGACGATGGTGGTGCCAAGGCGCTGATGCAGCTTCTTGATTTCGGTGCGCATCTCGACGCGCAGCTTGGCGTCGAGGTTGGAAAGCGGCTCGTCGAACAGATAGATCTGCGGCTCCCGGGCCAGCGCTCGGCCCATCGCCACCCGCTGGCGCTGACCGCCGGAGAGCTGAGCCGGCTTGCGCTCGAGCAGGTGGGTGATCTGCAACAGATCCGCGACCCGCTCCACGGCCTCTTCGCGTTCGGCCTTGGGCACCTTGCGCATTTCCAGGCCGAAGGCGATGTTCTGGCCCACCGTCATGCTCGGATAGAGCGCATAGGACTGGAAGACCATGGCGATATCGCGCTCGGCCGGCGTGCGCCAGGTGATGTCGTCGCCGCCGATCAGAATCTGGCCGTCGGTAACCGGCTCGAGGCCGGCGATGGCGTTCATCAACGTCGACTTGCCACAGCCCGACGGCCCGACCAGGATCAGGAACTCGCCGGAATCGATGGCCAGGCTGACGTCCTTGAGTACCCGGGTACTGCCGAAATCCTTGCGGACCTCGCGAATTTCCAAAGCTGACATGATGATTACCTCGTTATTGTTCGCGTCGTGATGGCTAGAGCTCGCCGTTCGCTCGCCATCAGCCCTTGACCGAGCCCGCAGTGAGACCCCGCACGAAATACTTGCCGGCCAGCACATAGACCACCAGCGTCGGCAGCGCGGCAATCATCGCCGCAGCCATGTTGACGTTGTATTCCTTCACCCCGGTGGAGGTGTTGACCAGGTTGTTCAGCGCCACCGTGACCGGCTGGGTGTCGTACGCCGAGAAGGCCACGCCGAACAGGAAATCGTTCCAGATCTGGGTGAACTGCCAGATCACCGAGACCACGATGATCGGCGCCGAAACCGGCAGCAGAATCCGCCAGAAGATGCGAAAGAAGCCGGCGCCGTCGAGCTTGGCCGCCGAGACCAGCTCGCTGGGTACTGCGACGTAGAAGTTGCGGAAAAACAGCGTGGTGAAGGCGATGCCAAACACCACATGCACCAGCACCAGACCCGCCCGGGAGCTCGAGAGCCCCAGCCAACCGAGCGTCTGCGCCATCGGCAGCAGCACTACCTGGAAGGGAATGAAGCAGCCGAACAGCATCAGCGCGAACACCAGCTCCGAGCCACGAAAGCGCCACTTGGTCAGGGCATAGCCGTTCAGGGCGCCCACCACGGTGGAGATGGCGACGGCCGGGATCACGATGGCAAAGGAGTTCCAAAAGTAGCCGCCGACCCCTTCGCAGCGCATGCCGGTACAGGCCTCGCCCCAGGCAGTGATCCAGGGCGCCAGGGTCGGGTGCTCGGGCAGCGCCAGCAAAGTACCGGCACCGATCTCGTCGAGCGGCTTGATCGAGGTCAGCAGCATGATCAGAAGCGGCAGCAGGTAGAACAGCGCCATGATGATCAGCACGGCGTAGAGCGCCGCCCGGGCCAGCCGCGCGCCCGGGGTGCGCCGGCGAATCACGTTATCCATGACGACGGCTCCGCAGTTCGGAATACAGGTAGGGAATCAGGATCGCCAGCACTCCGCCCAGCATCAGCATGGCGCTGGCCGAGCCAAGCCCGATCTGGGCGCGAGTGAAGGCATGGGTGTACATGAAGGTGGCCGGCAAGTCCGTGGCATAGCCGGGGCCGCCGCCGGTCAGCGCCACCACCAGATCGAAGCTCTTGATGGCAATATGCGAGAGGATCATCACCGCGCTGAACACCACCGGCCGCAGGCAGGGCATCACCACCCGGGCATAGATGCGCGGCAGACTCGCACCGTCGAGCTGGGCGGCCTTGATGATGCTGTCGTCGATGCCGCGCAGCCCGGCCAGGAACAGTGCCATGACGAAGCCCGAGGCCTGCCAGACGGCGGCGATCACCAGGGTGTAGACCGCCATGTCCGGGTCCACCAACCAGTCGAAGGTGAAGCCCTCGAAGCCCCAGCCGCGCACCATGGCCTGCAGGCCGAGGCTCGGGTTGAGCAGCCACTTCCAGACCACGCCGGTGACGATGAACGACAGCGCCATGGGGTAGAGATAGATCGTGCGCAGGCTGCCTTCCTGGCGAATGCGCTGATCGAGCAGGATCGCAAGCCCCGCACCCAGCACCAGGCAGATGCCGACGAAGAGGCCGCCGAACACCACCAGGTTGGTGGCAGCCACCCACCAGCGATCGTTGGCCATCAGCTGCGCGTACTGGGCGAAGCCGACGAAGTCGTAGCTCGGCAGCATGCGCGAGTTGGTCAGCGATAGCACGAAGGTCCAGATCATGAAGCCGTAGACGAAGAACAGCGACACGACGATCGAAGGCGCCAGCACCAGGCGCGGCAGCCAGTCGGTCAAACAACCAAGCGCCGAGCGCTTGACGGGCCCGCGGGCGGCGGGCGCCGAAGAAAGAGAAGTCGACATGAGTACGTCCTCGAGGCCAGAGCCTCGTCAACCAAAAGACGGGAGGGGCAGGCCGCGAGCCTTGCTTGGGCTCGCGGCCTGCGGCGAGGAGCCTAGAGCAGCGAGCTGCCGGCGTTCGCCAGCCGCTCGGCGGCGGCCTCGGGACTCATGTCCGGGTCGTTGAAGAAGTTGGTGACCACATCGAAGATGGCACCCTGCACCGAGGCGCGCACCGCCATGCCGTGGGCCATGCTGGGTACCAGGCCACCGTTCTCGGACGTCGCCTTGAAGTCGGCCATGGAGCGCTTGGCGCAGGCGTCGAAGGCGCTCATGTCGAGATCGGCGCGGGCCGGGATCGAGCCTTTGGCCAGGTTAAAGGCCTCCTGGAAGGTCGGCTCCAGTACCAGCCGGGCCAGGTCATCCTGGGCCGCCTGGGCCTCTTCATCGCTTGCCTTGAACATCGCCAGGCTATCGATGTTGAAGGTGAAGGCGGACTCGGTGCCCGGGGCCGGCACACACACATAGTCCTCGCCCGGCGTCAGGCCAGCGGCGGTGAACTCGCCCTTGGCCCAGTCGCCCATCAGCTGCATGGCGGCCTGGCCGCCAATCACCATCGAGGTGGCGATGTTCCAGTCACGCCCCGACATGCCATCATCCATCAGCGTACGCATGCGCTTGAAGGTGGTCAGGGCGTCGATCATGGTCGGGCTGTTGAGCGCCTCGGGGTCGAGCTCGACCAACGCGCGACGATAGAACTCGGGGCCGGCCTCGGCAAGGACCACCGTCTCGAACACCGTGGCGTCCTGCCAGGGCTGGCCACCGTGGGCCAGCGGGATGACGCCCACGTCGCGCAGCTCGTCGGAGATCTCGAACATGTCATCGATGCTCGTCGGCACCTCGACGCCGGCCTCACTGAGCACCTCGGGATTGGCCCACAGCCAGTTGACCCGGTGCACGTTGACCGGCACCGCCACGTAGTGGCCATCGTGGCGCATGATGTTGGCTACCACCACGGGCAGCAGGCTGTCCCAGTTCTCGGCCTTGGCCACGTCATCGAGATTGCCGAGCAGACCAAGCTCGCCCCATTCCTGAATCTCCGGGCCCTTGATCTGCGCCGCCGACGGCGGATTGCCGGACATGGCGCGAGACTTGAGCACCGTCATGGCGGTCTCGCCGCCACCGCCGGCCACCGCAAAGTCCTTCCAGGTGTGGCCCTCGGCTTCCATCAGCTCCTTCAATACGTTGGCGGCGCGGGCCTCGCCACCGGAGGTCCACCAGTGCAGCACCTCGACCTCGCCGGCCTGCACCGGGGCCGACGCCACGGCGCCGGTGACGGCGAGGCCGAGCAAGGTTTTCTTGAGCGGGAATCGCAGCAATGAGCGCATGGGGCGTGTCTCCATCGATTGTTATTGATTGTCGTGAGCCGATTCACTCGCGGCTGATGACACGCTACCCCATTCGAAGGCACGGGAGGGGTTACCTAGTGCTGGATAGTGTTGCGGGTTTCTTACAGGACTGAAATATATAACTCATTGATTAAACTAATGTTTATAGGCCAAAGGTCTATGCTACCAAGGTCGCGCCCCGCTCTGACTCGAGAGTCTGTCAGGCCCGTCGGGCGTCATGCCAAGTCTGCATCATGTCCAGGGTCATCATGCGCGTGACGCGATACCTCGAGGGTCACTACCAGGCCGCCGCCGGGATGATTATCAAGCGTCATCTCCCCGCCATGGGCCCGCAGGATGTGCCGGGCGATACCGAGCCCCAGGCCGCTGCCGCCGGTATGGCGGCTCCTCGAAGGCTCGAGGCGCACGAAGGGCGAGAACACCCGCTCGCGCTGTCTCTCGGGTATCCCGGGGCCATGGTCACGCAGGGTGATCCTGAGCCTCGCCGCACTGTCTTCAAGATGCACCTCAGCGCGCTTTCCATAGAAGACGGCGTTCTCCAGGAGGTTGGCCAGACAGCGCTTGAGCGCCAGAGGCTTGGCAGCAAGCGGCGTGGCCCGGCCGGTGACCGTCACCTCGCCACCCTGCAGGGCCATTTCCTCGGCGAGGCCGTCGAGCAACGCGCGCACGTCGACCGGCTCGATGGCTTCATGCAGGTCGAGCCCCCTGACCGAGGCCAGGGCGCCCTTGACCAGCAGGTCCAGCTCGTCGAGGGCGGCGCAAAAACGCTCGCGCTGATGATCATCATCGAGCATCTCGGCCCGCAGGCGCATGCGGGTCAGGGGCGTCTTCAAATCGTGGGAGATCGCCGTGAAGAGCCGCTCGCGTTCTTCGACCTGGTGCTGAATGCGCTGCTGCATGCGGTTGAAGGCCACCGCCGTAGCCGCTACTTCGCGGGGGCCGGTCTCGCGCAGCGGCGGGCTGTCCAGATCGTCGCCGAGCCGGCGCGCGGCCCGCGACAGTCGTGCCAGTGGCCGGGTGGCGCTGCGGATGCCGAGCAGCGACAACCCGATCACGGCAAGCAGCACGATCAGCGCCGCGAACAGCCGTTCGCCGGACAGCCAGCCGTCATCGAAGAGCTCGGGCACCGGCAGCAGCGTCGCCACATAGAGCCAGCCCTGAGCATCCAGCGGTAGTTGCACGACGAGGATCGGCGGATCGATGGGGTCCATCAACAGGCTATGACGCCCCCAGCGGGGCGGCAGGTCGTTCAGCAGCACCTCATTGTTGAACAGGCGCAGGGTGTCGGGAGACGAAAACTCGACGCGCGCGTTGTCGACGCCGAGCTCGGAGGCGAGTATCTCGCGGAAGTTATCGGTCACCACCGCCTGGGCGGGCCCCCTGCCGATGTCCTGAATGGGAATGCGGTGATCGTTGACGCTGACGAAGAAGCGCGTGCCTCCCATGTCGCGCAGCTGATCGAGAACGATATGCCGGTAATCGACCGGCAACGAGCGGAAGAAGCGCACCGTAGAGGCGACGCTGTAGGCGACGTTGCGGGACAGCTCATCGACCTGCTCGAGGCGGCTGTCCTGCGCCTGGTGGGTCCAGATCGCATAGCTTGCGAGCTGGGCGCCCAGCACCCCGACCAGCATGATCAGCACGAAGCGACCGCGCAGACTGCGCGGCAGCCCTCGGGCCAGGCTGCGCCTCAGGCGGTGCCAGATGTGCCTGTCAGCGCCCGAGGCCTCGTTGTGATCAGCGCCCGACTCTGCGCTCACGCCAGCGCATCCACTCGTGTGGCCAGCACATAGCCGGCGCCGCGGACGGTGCGAATCAACTGGGAGTGCTGGGCGTCCTCGCCCAGGCGCTGACGCAGCCGGCAGACGTGCACGTCGATGGAGCGATCCAGCGGTGGCGCCGGGCGCCCGCGGCTCAAGTCATAGAGCGCCTCCCGGGACAGCACCTCTTCTGGATGTTCGAGAAACACCTGCAGCAGTTGGAAATCCGCGCCGGACAGGGCGCTGCGCTCGCCGTCTCCGTCGATCAGCTCGCGGGTCACCCGGTCGAGTCGCCAGTCGCCGAAGGCCACCAGCCGCGCCTGATCGGGGTGCTTCTCAACGCCCGGGTCGGCCAATCGGCGGGTGCGGCGCAGCACTGCCTTGATGCGCGCCAGGAGCTCACGGGGATTGAAGGGCTTGCCAAGGTAGTCATCGGCGCCGAGTTCGAGGCCCAGGATGCGATCGGTCTCGTCGGCGCTTGCCGTGAGCATGATGATCGGCACGTCGCTGTCGCGACGCACCCGGCGGCAGATCGTGAAGCCATCGTCGCCGGGCAGCATGAGATCGACGATCAACAGGTCCGGCATTTCAACGGCCAGCAGCGTCTCCAGCGAGTCGGCATCCTCGGCCACCAGGGTGCGAAAGCCATGGCGACCAAGATAGTCGGCCAGCAGCTCACGGATTTCCGGGTCGTCGTCGACCACGATCAGGGTCGCAGGCGAATGGGTCATTGCAGCAGGTATCGCAGCATAAGCATGGCAGTCCGAATCCATGGCGCCGACCGAACAGGCCGCATCGGGCCCATATCGGCCATGAAGGAGATCAAGGTAGTCTACTGCGATCATGGTGGATGCCATGCCGACCCGGCAAGATGCTTGCGACCAAGGTGGTAGGGGCGGTGCGCCCCCGCACGGGCCAATCACGGACCCGGCAACGCCCGGCTAAGGACGCCCGACCCTGTCAGCCCAGCAGGCGCTCGCGCAGCGTGCTGGCAACGGCGGCATCATCATGATGGCCGATACGGGTGGCCCGGGGCACCCGCCCGGGCAGCTCGGGATGGGCATTGGCCATCACGAACGCCTGACCGGCCAGATCCAGCATCTCGGTGTCATTGAGGTTGTCACCGAAGGCCAGGCAGGCCTCGGCGGGCAGCGACAGCCGCTCCAGCAGTCGCGCCAGGGCAGTGCCCTTGTTGACGCCACCGGCCATGATCTCAAGCGACCCGGGCAAGGAGTACGTCAGGTGCAGGGCCGAACCGTAGCGCGCCTCCACGGCCTCCTCGATGGTCGAAAGCGCCGTCGGCTCGCCGATGAACAACACCTTGCCGACACCTCGACCATCGAGTTCCCCGGGCTCGGCCACCCGATAGCCAAAGCCGGTGTGGGCATGAAGCGCAAGCAGCTCCGGCGCCGGCGCATCGATCAACCAGTCGTCATCGCGATAGAGGTTCAGGCGCATGCCCGGCGGTCGCTCGAGCGCGATCAGCTCCCGGGCCATCGCCTCGGGCACATGCTGGGTCGACAGCACCGCATCGTCCGGGCCATGCAGATAGGCGCCGTTGGTGCTGATGATGTGGGCCTCTACGCCGAGCCGCTCGCGCAGGGGCAGGATGTCCCGATAGTGGCGGCCTGAGGCGATGGCCAGATGATGGCCGCGCTCGGCGAGGGCCTGGAAGGTCTCGATGGTGAGCGGGTCCAGATCATGGTCGGCGTTGAGCAGGGTGCGGTCGAGGTCGGTGACGATCAGCTGTGGCGACATGTGGGCTCCTTGGCGTCTTAGTCGCTAGCATACCCAAGGGAGTCGATGGCTGTCTTCGCCGGTCTTGCCACGAGCTCACCCCTAACGTCTTGATTGGTCGTGCACACCTTCTGCGGCTGTCCGCCCCGATTGGCGCGGGCTGGAGGAATCCGTATAGTGGCCCCCACTCTTCCCGCCATGCAAAAGTGTCCGATGCTTCAGAACAACTCGATGCTTGCTCAGCTCAAGCAGCAGATCCGCGATACCACGCCCCGGGTCGAGGGCGTGATCAAAGCCACCGACAAGGGCTTTGGCTTCCTCGAAACCGACGACGGCGACTCCTACTTCGTGCCGCCTCCCGCCATGAAGCAGGTGCTTCACGGCGACCGGGTGAAGGCCATCCTCAAGGAGGAAGGCGAAAAGACCTCGGTCGAGCCGGATACCCTGCTGGAAATCGGCATGCAGCGTTTCGTGGCTCGGGTCCAGAAGCGTGAAGGCCGCCTGGCCGTGGTGCCCGACCACCCGTCGGTCAAGAACGTGCTCAAGGCGCGCCTCAAGCGCAGCCTCGACGAAGACAGCATCGCCGATGGCGACTGGGTGGTGGCCCGTCTGGTGCGCCACCCACTGAAAGAAGGCGACCGCGGTTTCTTTTCTCAGATCGATGAGCTGGTCGCCAAGAGCGACAACCCGGCAGTACCTTGGCGCGTGACGCTGGCGCGCCATGCCCTCGAGCAGGCCTCGCCGGAAGCCGGTGACGACTGGCCGATGGCCGATGAAGGCCTCACGCGCGAAGACCTGACCGCAGAGCCCTTCTTCACCATCGACGGTGAGAAAACGCGCGACATGGACGACGCCCTGCGCGTCGAGACCCTGGACAACGGCGGCTGGCGCCTGACGGTAGCGATCGCCGATCCCACCGCCTACGTCGACGAGAGCCATGCCGCCGACCTGGAAGCGCGCACCCGCGCCTTCACCGTCTATCTGCCGGGACAGAACGTCACCATGCTGCCGGAAGTGCTGGCCGACGATCTGTGCTCGCTGTGGGAAGGCAAGGAGCGTCCGGTGCTGGCCTGCGCGCTGGACATCGATGCCGAAGGCAACCTGGGCGACTACCGCTTCTTCGCCGCGAACATGATCTCGAAGTCACGCCTGGTCTATGACCATGTCTCCGACTGGATCGAAGGTCAGGGCGACTGGGCACCAGATGAAGCCATCGCGCCGCAGCTCACTGCCCTGCGCGACCTGACCGAGGCACGCAGCGCCTGGCGCGCCGCCAATGCGCTGGTGTTCAAGGATCGTCCTGACTACGTCTTCGATCTGGACGACGCCGGCAATGTGCTGAACATTCGCACCGAGGATCGGCGCATCGCCAACCGCATGATCGAGGAATCGATGATTGCGGCCAACGCCTGCTGCGCCGACCTGCTAGCGGACAAGGTCGGTCACGGCATCTTCAACGTGCACCGGGCCTTCGAGCCGGAGAAAGCCGACGCGGCTCACGAGTTCCTCGCCGCCCAGGATATCCAGGTCGAGCGCGAGGCCCTGCTCGAGCTGCCGCGCTATCGCGAGCTCAAGCGCGAACTCGAGGCCCGCGATGATGCCTGGCTTGATGTTCGCCTGCGCCGCTTCCAGGGCTTCACCAGCATGTCCGCCCTGCCCGGCCCGCACTTCGGCCTGGGCCTGGCCGCTTACGCCACCTGGACCTCGCCGATCCGCAAGTACGGCGACATGGTCAACCACCGCCTGATCAAGCGCGTGCTTAAGGGCGAGAGCGCCCCGGCCGAGGCCAGCCAGGCGCTGACCGAGCAGCTCACCGAACGCCGCCGCCTGAACCGCATGGCAGAGCGCGATGTGAAGGACTGGCTCTACGTGCGCTACCTGACAGAGGCAGCCAAGGAGCAGCAGGAGTTCGAGGCCGAGATCATCGCCGTCAACCGCGGCGGCATGCGGGTGCGTCTGGTCGCAAATGGCGCCACCGCCTTCATTCCGGCGCCGCTGATGCACAGCGAACGTGACAAGGTAGTGATCGACGACAAGGAAGGTCGCATCCAGATCGAAGGCGAAGAGCGCTTCAAGCTGGGCGACATGACCCGCGTGGCTCTCACGGAAGCGCGTGAAGAGACCCGCTCGCTGGTGGCCCGCCCCGCGGTCTGATCAAGCGCTGACCGCCTGCAAGACGCACAACGCCCCGGCCACTCGCCGGGGCATTGTCGTTTCAAGCCTGTGCCGCGCGGAGGCCACACAGCCGATCAATGGTCCCACACGGGCTCACAGCTGCTCCAGCAGCATTCGGGCCCCCTGCTCCATGAATTGTGTCCAGCGTCCGCGCCGACGGAACTCGTCGGCGTCCAGACGCTGCGAACGCTGGCAGTCATCGTCGAATTGCCCATCCAGGGTCGCCGTGACAGCCTCGGAGAGCATCAGGGCGCAACATTCCTCGTCCTTGCCCATCGACCGATGATTCACGTTCACCGACCCGACGCAGGCAAGCCGACCGTCGACGGTAATCACCTTGGCATGCAGCATGGTCGGCAGAAACACCCAGACCTTCGCACCGGCATCAAGCAGCCGCTCGATGCTCGGCTGCCCGGCCAGCTGCGACAGGCGGCTGTCGTTGTGGCGACCCGGCACCAGCAGCTCCACCGAGACACCTCGCTCGAGTGCCGAGATGATCTGCTCGATCAAGACATCATCCGGGGCAAAGTAGGCGGTCACGATGCGTAGCCTGACCTGACTGACCGCCACCAGCGAGCGCAGCATTGCAGCGGATTCGGTCCAACCGATGGTCGAGGAGGCCCGCACGCACTGGACCAGCAGACCATCCTCGTGAACCGGCGGCCGCTGGCGAATCGGCTCCCACTGCCAAGGCCCACACTCGTTCCAGTTGTCGAGAAAGGCAGAATGCAGCCCGATGACCGCCGGACCCGACACGAGTAGATGCGTCTCGCGCCATTCATCCGGCGTGCGGGCATCGCCTTCCCATTAGGCAGCGATGCCGACCCCGCCGACGAAGCCGAGACGGTCGTCGCATACCATGATCTTGCGGTGCGTGCGCTTGTCGATCTGCCAGGGCCTTGGCAGCTTGATCGGCCGGAAAAGGCGCACCTCGACGCCGGCCTCGCGCATCTGAGCGACCACCTCAGACGACATCTTCTGCGTTCCCACCGCATCCAGCACGACCCGAACCCGGAGACCCTCGCGAGCCCGACGGGCCAGAGCCTCGGCGAAGCGCTGCGCGATGTCACCCGTCCAGTAGACGTAGGTCACCAGATCGATGCTGGCCTCGGCGGCATCGATGGCATCGAGCATAGCGGGGAATATCTCCACGCCATTGCGCATCACCTCGACATGATTGCCGGCAGTGAACGGCGTCCCCAGCGCGTACTCGAGCTCGGTGCGGTAATAGGCCTCCTCTCGGGGCGACGCGGGCCCTGACGCATCCGAGTCCCGTTTCTCGAGCGAGTGGGCCTCTTTGCGCTGACGCTCGCTTGAACGGCTCTCGCCTGAACCGGTGTCGGCTGGCATTCACTCCTCTCCTTGTCGTGTGCGCGTGTCATCATATGTCTCATGCATGGCCGCAAAGCGCCACCCGTAGAGCCTCGAGCATTCTCTGCCGAGACGGCGAAGCCGACCTGTCGTCGAACTGTCGCATTGCCTCGCTACCCTTGAGCGAGAGCCAACGGCAACAGGAGACGGTCTTGCACCTTGCGGATATCACCATGTTTCATGCGCCGGATAGCGGCGGCGTGCGCACCTACCTTCAGGCCAAGCACCGTCACTTGGCGACCCTACCGGACGTCGCGGCTAACCTGTTGGTCCCCGCCGGCGAGCGTCAGACCCTGGGAGCCCTGCAGACCCTACCCGCCTTTCGTTTGCCGCTGGGCCAGGGCTATCGTTTCCCGCTGCGGCGCAGCCCCTGGCGCGATGCACTGGTCGAACTGGGCCCGGACCTGATCGAGGCCGGCGACCCCTACGTCACCGCCTGGGCGGCGCTGGAGGCCGGTCAGCAGTTAGGGGTGCCGGTGGTCGGGTTCTACCATTCCGACCTGCCACGGCTGATGGGCGATCGCTTCGGCCCGCCGGTGGCCCGGCGCCTCAAGCGCTATGTGGCGGATCTTTACGGGCGCTTCGATAGCGTACTGGTGCCTTGCCGCTCGATGGGCGAACGCCTCGAGGACTGGGGCGTGCAGGGCGTGCGCGTGCAGCCGTTGGGGGTCGATCTCGACACCTTCCATCCCCGCCGGCGCCAAGAAACGTTGCGAGAGACCCTTGGCCTCGACGACGCCACCCGACTGCTGGTCTTCGCCGGTCGCAACTCCCGGGAGAAGAACATCAATGACCTGCTGGCGACCGCCCAGCAACTCGGTCGCGGCTATCACCTGCTGCTGATGGGGCCGGGGATGCCGACCCAGGTTCCGGACAACGTCAGCGTGATCAGCCGCTGCTGCTCACCCAATGAGGTGGCTCGCGCCCTGGCCAGTGCCGATGCCATGGTCCACGCCGGCACCCGCGAGACCTTTGGCCTGGTGGCGTTGGAAGCCATGGCCAGCGGCCTGCCGGTGGTGGCTGCGCGGGCCGGTGCACTGATCGAGAACGTACCGCTGGGCTGCGGCGTGCTCTGCGAGCCCCATGCGCCGAACGCTATGGCACGCGCCGTAGAGGAACTCTTTCTCAACGATGCCGCCGCCATCGGCCGCCATGCCCGTCGCCACGTGGAGCGTCATTACCGCTGGTCGAAGGTCATCGATGGCCTGCTTGACCATTACCGCACTCTGTCACCGACCCTTGCCACCATGACACGCTGCCAGCATGGCTAGACGACCGGTCGCTGAGTTCCCCGACGGTCGGCGCATCCTCAGGAACCGCACGGAAGCATTTATGAAAGGTCTGAGGCGCGCGTGGAGGCTGTTGCGTGGCCGAGCACTGCTGATCCTGGCGCTGCTGATGGCGGCGCTGATCCCGCTGTTGCTCGATGGCATGGCACCTTTCGCGGCCCTTCTCGACTTTCCGCTTACGCAACTGGCGCTGATGCTGTCGCTGGTGCTTGGCTGTTGGAACCTCAACGCGCTTCGCCTGCGCCTGCTGCTTGCCGGCCGTCTCGGGGCTGGCGATAAACCACTCGATCGATCAGGCAACGGCCGCTTGGCCGGGTCATCGCCGGCCCAAGGCTCGCCGACCTGTGCCTTTCAGGGCACTGCTCCAGGCACTCCACTACTCTTGGGCCAGCGCCGGGCACTGGCGATGGTGATGGCCACCGAATGCGCCACCTGTGCAACGCCGGGCGGCAGCGGTGGCCCCCTGACCCTGATGATGCTGCTCAGGGGTCACGGCCTGCGCCCCGCGACCTCCTCGGGGATCTTCCTGATCGATCAGGTATGCGACATGCTGTTCTTTCTGCTCGCCCTGGCCGCGATAGGCGGATACGCCCTGCTGCACCCGGACACCTGGCCTCGGCCCGAGCTTATCCGGCTGGCCGGTGCCGCCTTGGTGGCTATCCTGGTGATACTGATCGCACTGCTACTTTACCTGCCCCGCGTGCTGCGCCTGAGCCGTGCCCCGCTCACCCGGCTGGGGCTCGCCCGCCCCCGGCGTCACCGCCTGGCCCGACAGCTGCTGCAGTTTCGGCAGGGGCTTGCCACCACCCTGAGACAGCCGCCACTGACGCTCGCCGCCATCTTCGCCCTGTGCAGCGCTCACTGGCTCACCCGCTACAGCCTGCTGTACCTGACGCTGGATGGGCTGGGCGTCGAGGTCGCCTGGGTCTGGACCTTCATGGTGCAGATGCTGGCCATGGCCGCCGGTCAGCTGAGCCTGCTGCCGGGCGGTGCCGGCGGGGTCGAACTGACCATCGGCGCCTTTTTGCTACCGACACTGGGCGGCGAGACCACCGCCGCCGCGGTCCTGATCTGGCGCTTTGTCACCTACCATTGGTACCTGTTGGCCGGCGCTCCGGTACTGGCTTGGCTGGCCAGTCAGCGACGCTAGATCTGCCGGGAAATCTCTGCGTCACTACCGTCCTGCCTGCGCTCGCCAACGGCTGACAAATCCCGCGCACCGCGTCTGGGCATGGCTTGATTCCATGCATGGCTGTTTCCTGGGTACGCTGCCTTCTTGGTACGTGATCTCTTTGCTTCAGCCTCTTTGGTCCGTCGCATACGTTGGAAGTTGCTTTCGTGGAAAACCGCCGTAAGAAAAAACCGCACATAAAAAAAGGGCACCCCGAAGGGTGCCCTTTTGCCATGAGGCGGGTCCGTTGGCTTACCAGCCGGTGACCTGCTTCAGGGCGTCGCCGATGTCGGCGAGGGAGCGCACGGTCTTGACGCCCGCGGCTTCCAACGCGCCGAACTTCTCGTCGGCCGTGCCCTTACCGCCGGAGATGATAGCGCCGGCATGGCCCATGCGCTTACCGGGAGGTGCGGTCACGCCCGCGATGTAGGCGACCACCGGCTTGGAAACGTTGGCCTTGATGTAGGCCGCGGCTTCTTCCTCAGCAGTACCACCGATCTCGCCGATCATGACGATGGCTTCGGTCTGCGGGTCCTTCTCGAACATCTCGAGGATGTCGATGAAGTTGGAACCCGGAATCGGGTCACCACCGATGCCGACACAGCTGGACTGGCCGTAGCCGTGGTCAGTGGTCTGCTTGACGGCTTCGTAGGTCAGGGTGCCGGAACGCGACACGATACCGACCTTGCCCGGCTTGTGGATGTGGCCCGGCATGATGCCGATCTTGCTTTCGCCCGGGGTGATAACGCCCGGGCAGTTCGGGCCAATCAGGCGCACGCCCAGCTCGTCGCACTTGACCTTGGCATCCAGCATATCGAGCGTCGGGATGCCTTCGGTGATGCAGACGATCAGCTTGATGCCACCGTTGGCAGCTTCAAGGATGGAGTCCTTGCAGAACGGAGCCGGCACGTAGATCACGGACGCTTCTGCGCCGGTCGCGGCGACGGCTTCCTTGACGGTGTTGAACACCGGCAGGCCCAGGTGCTCCTGGCCGCCCTTGCCCGGGGTCACGCCGCCGACCATCTGAGTGCCGTAGGCGATGGCCTGTTCGGAGTGGAAGGTCCCCTGGCCACCGGTGAAGCCCTGGCAGATGACCTTGGTGTTCTTATCGATCAGGATACTCATTACTTGCCCTCCGCTGCCTTGACGACCTGCTGTGCCGCGTCAGTCAGGCTGGTAGCAGCGATGATGTTCAGACCGCTGGACGCCAGTTTTTCGGCACCCAGCTCGGCGTTGTTGCCTTCCAGACGCACCACGACCGGCACGTTGACGCCGACCTGCTCGACGGCACCGATGATGCCCTCGGCGATCATGTCGCAACGCACGATACCGCCGAAGATGTTGACCAGCACGGCCTTGACGTTGTCGTCGGACAGGATGATCTTGAACGCTTCCGCCACGCGCTCCTTGGTGGCGCCACCGCCCACGTCAAGGAAGTTGGCCGGCTTGCCGCCGTTCAGGTTGACGATGTCCATGGTGCCCATGGCCAGGCCAGCACCGTTGACCATGCAACCGATGTTGCCGTCGAGCGCCACGTAGTTCAGTTCCCAGGCGGCCGCTTCGGCTTCACGCGCGTCTTCCTGAGACGGGTCCTGCATGGCCTGCAGGTCCGGGTGACGATAGAGAGCGTTGCCGTCCAGGCCCAGCTTGGCGTCGAGGCAGTGCAGGTTGCCTTCGTCGGTGATCACCAGCGGGTTGATCTCGAGCAGGGCGAGATCCTTGTCGTGGAACAGCTTCGACAGACCCAGGAAGATCTTGGTGAACTGCTTGATCTGTTCCTTGTTCAGGCCCAGCGCGAAACCAAGCTCACGGGCCTGGTACGGCTGCGCGCCGACCAGCGGATCGATCTCGGCCTTGAGGATCTTCTCGGGCGTTTCCTCGGCGACCTTCTCGATCTCCACACCGCCTTCGGTGGAGGCCATGAACACCACGCGACGGGTGGTGCGGTCGACGACGGCGCCCAGGTACAGCTCGTTGGCGATGTCGGTGCAGTTCTCGACCAGGATCTTGGCAACCGGCTGACCGTGCTCGTCGGTCTGGAAGGTCACCAGGTTCTTGCCCAGCCACTGCTCGGCGAACGCCTTGGCTTCTTCCGGGCTCTTGATCAGCTTGACGCCGCCGGCCTTGCCGCGGCCACCGGCGTGGACCTGGGCCTTGACGACCCACTTGTCACCGCCGATCTTCTTGCAGGCTTCTGCAGCTTCTTCCGGGGTATCCACGGCGAAGCCCTTGGATACCGGCAGACCATAATCGGCAAACAGCTGTTTGCCCTGATACTCGTGAAGGTTCATCGTGTCATGCCATTGGTTGCATTTGACTCGAACGATGACCGTGGCCCGCCACCACTGTAGCGGGCCAGGTCATCCCCGTTCACCCCGAACCGGCCGGGGCGAGGCGCCGCTCAGAGAGGCGGCGCTCGTTGTTCGACGACTTACTTGCGCTTCTTGCGGTTGGCCATGTGGATAGCGTGGCCGTCGACCGCCAGAGCGGCCTCGTGCACGGCTTCCGACATGGTCGGGTGCGCATAGCAGGTCAGCGCCAGATCCTCGGCGCTGGAGCCGAATTCCATGGCGATCACACCCTGGGCGATCATCTCGCCGGCATGCTGACCGACGATGTGCATGCCCAGCACGCGATCGGTTTCGGCATCGGTGATCACCTTGGCCATGCCTTCGGTGGCATTGTTGGCCATCGCGCGACCGCTTGCCGCGAACGGGAAGGTGCCGCACTTGACTTCAATGCCGGCCGCCTTGGCTTCCTGCTCGTTCATGCCTACCCAGGCGACTTCCGGGAAGGTGTAGATAACACTCGGGATGGCATCGTAGTTCATCTCGGCCTTATGACCGGCGACGATGTCGGCGACCATGATGCCTTCTTCAGATGCCTTGTGAGCCAGCATCGGACCGCGTACCACGTCACCGATGGCGTAGACGCCCGGCACGCTGGTGCGGCAGTGATCGTCAACGAAGATGAAACCACGCTCGTCTAGCTTGACGCCGGCATCGTCGTCCAGCAGGCCCTGGGTGTAGGGACGGCGACCGACGCAGACGATCAGCTTGTCGAAGGTGATCTCCTTGTCGCCTTCGCTGTCGGCGTACTTGACGACGACCTCGTCATCCTTGATCTCGGAGCCGGTGACCCGCGCGCCCAGCTTGATGTCCAGGCCCTGCTTCTTGAGCAGTTTCTGGGTTTCCTTGGAGACGGCCTGGTCGACCATCGGCAGGAAGCTGTCCATGGCCTCGAGGACGGTGACCTCGGAGCCCAGACGGTTCCATACGCTGCCAAGCTCGAGGCCGATAACGCCGGCGCCGATCACGCCGAGACGCTTGGGCGTCTCTTCGAATTCGAGCGCGCCGGTGGAGTCGACGATCAGGCCCTCAGTGAGCGGGGTCGGCGGAATATCGACCGGCACAGAGCCAGAGGCGATGACGATGTTGTCGGCTTCATAGACGGTCTTCTCGCCGTCCTTGCTGACCTCGACCTGCTTGCTGGACAGCACCTTGCCGGCGCCTTCCAGAGCGGTCACACCGTTGGCCTTGAACAGACCCGCGATGCCGCCGGTCAGGTTCTTCACGATCTTGTCCTTGCGGGCCATCATCTTCTTGACGTCCATCGTGACGTCGCCCGCCTGGATGCCCATGTCATCGAAGTCGTGCTGCGCTTCGACGAACTTGTGGGAGGCCTCGAGCAGTGCCTTGGACGGGATACAGCCCACGTTCAGGCAGGTACCGCCGTGAACGGTCTTGCCTTCCTTGTCGATCCACTTCTCGACGCAGGCAGTCTTCAGACCCAGTTGGGCGGCACGAATGGCGGCGACATAGCCGCCGGGGCCAGCACCAATGACGATCAGATCGAATTTATCGGCCATGGTTTCCTTCCTGTTTTCGGTTCGCTTGAATCGTTGGCGTCACGCCGGCTCAGATATCGAGCAGCAGGCGTGCCGGGTCCTCGAGGAGTTCCTTGATGGTCACCAGGAACTGGACCGCATCCTTGCCATCGATCATGCGGTGATCGTATGACACGGCAAGATACATCATCGGACGAATCTCGACCTTGCCGTTCACCGCCATCGGGCGTTCCTGGATCTTGTGCATGCCAAGGATCGCAGTCTGCGGCGGGTTGAGGATCGGCGTCGACATCAGCGAACCGAAGATGCCGCCGTTGGTAATGGTGAAGGTACCGCCCTGCATTTCATCGATGCCGAGCTTGCCAGCGCGGGCCCGCTTGCCGAAGTCGACGATGGTCTTCTCGACATCGGCGATCTTCATGCTGTCGGTGTCACGCAGCACCGGCACGACCAGACCACGCTCGGTGGACACGGCAACGCCGATATCCTGATAGCCGTGGTAGACGATGTCGCTGCCGTCGATGGAGGCGTTGACGTCCGGGAAGCGCTTGAGCGCCTCGGAGGCCGCCTTGACGAAGAAGCCCATGAAGCCGAGCTTGGTGTCGTGCGCCTTGAGGAAGGTGTCCTTGTACTGAGCGCGCAGATCCATCACCGCGCCCATGTCCACCTCATTGTAGGTGGTGAGCATGGCAGCGGTCTGCTGCGCTTCGACCAGGCGCTTGGCAATGGTCTTGCGCAGACGGCTCATCGGCACGCGCTTCTCGGGACGCTCGCCTTCGACGACCGGAGCGGTAGCGGCGGGCGCCGCGGCACTGGTCGGTGCCTTGGACTTCTTGGCGCTGCCTTCCTTGACGGCCTTCTGGACGTCTTCTTTCAGCACGCGACCACCCTTGCCGGTGCCTTCGATCTTGGCCACGTCCAGGTCATGCTCAGCGACCATCTTGCGCGCCGCCGGGGCGAGAATCTTGTCGCCGACCTTCTCGTCACTGCCTTGGTCGTCGCTGCCTTGATCGCTGCTGTCCTGAGACGCAGAGGCGCTGCCCTTGTCGGCCGAAGCGGCATCGCCGCCGGCGCCTTCGGCGAAGCTTGCCAGCACGGCCTCGGACTCGACCTGAGCGCCTTCCTCGACCTTGATCTCGGAGAGCGCGCCGTCGGCCGGCGCGACCACCTCGAGCACCACCTTGTCGGTCTCGATATCGACCAGCACTTCATCGCGCTTGACCGCTTCACCGACCTTCTTGTGCCAGGTCGCGACCGTGCCTTCCTGGATGGACTCCGGGAAGGTCGGCGCCTTGACGTCATGGGACTTGCCGGAGGCCTCGGCCTTCGGGGCCGGCTCGGCGTCGCTCTTGTCTGCGTCGCTCTTGCCAGAGGCCTGGTCAGCAGACTTGTCGTCGGCTTTGGGCTCGGCCTTGGCCTCACCTGCTGCGCCGAGGATGCCCAGGACCTGCTCGGAGGCGACAGTATCGCCTTCTTCGGCCTTGATCTCGCTCAGTGTGCCAGCCTCGGGTGCCACGACCTCGAGCACCACCTTGTCGGTCTCGATTTCGACGATCAGTTCGTCACGCTCGACGCTGTCACCCGGCTTCTTGTGCCAGGCAGCGACGCTGCCCTCGGCAACGGATTCCGGAAAGGTTGGCGCTTTGATCTCGGTAGCCATTGAATTTCCCTTGTGTGTTCTCTCTCGTCCGATGGGGACGCCTTCAGGCGTTGAAGGCGTCGTCCACCAGTTGGCGCTGCTGTTCTACGTGCACGGACATATAGCCGGCGGCCGGGGCCGCAGAGGCGGGACGACCGGCAAACTTCAGGTCGCGACCCATGCCTTCGCGCAGCATGTCGGCGACAACCCGCATGTGATGCTGGCTCTGATACCAGGCACCCTGGTTTAGCGGCTCTTCCTGACACCAGACGACCTGCTCGAGGTTCGGATAGACCTTGAGGGCCGCCTGCAGCTCTTCCTTCGGGAAGGGGTAGACCTGCTCGATGCGTACCACCGCGGTGTCTTCACGCTCGTTCTCGGCACGGTAGGCGGCGAGATCATAGTAGACCTTGCCGGAACACAGCACCGCCCGCTTGACCTTATCGGCCTCGAGTTTGCCCTGATCGGGCAGCACCATCTGGAACTTGCCGTGGGCCAGTTCCTCGAGGGTGGACGTCGCTTCCTTGTGGCGCAGCAGGCTCTTCGGCGACATCACCACCAGCGGTTTTCTGAGCGGACGAATCACCTGACGACGCAGCAGATGGAAGATCTGCGCCGGGGTCGTCGGCACGCAGACCTGCATGTTGTGCTCGGCACACAGCTGCAGGAAGCGCTCGAGACGCGCCGAGGAGTGCTCGGGCCCCTGCCCCTCATAGCCGTGAGGCAGCAGCATGGTCAGGCCACACAGCCGCCCCCACTTGGTCTCGCCCGAAGAGATGAACTGGTCGACCACCACCTGGGCGCCGTTGAAGAAGTCCCCGAACTGGGCCTCCCACACATCAAGCGCATTGGGCATGGTGGTGGAATAGCCGTACTCGAAGGCAAGCACGGCTTCTTCCGAGAGGAAGGAGTCGTGGATGGTGAAGCGCGGCTGACCGTCGGCGATGTGCTCAAGCGGCACATAGGTGCTGCCGTCCTTCTGGTTGTGCACCACCGCGTGGCGGTGGGAGAAGGTGCCGCGACCACTGTCCTGACCGGTAATGCGGATCGGATGGCCCTGATCGAGCAGCGTGGCGTAGGCCAGGGTTTCGGCGAAGCCCCAGTTCAGCGCCATGCCGCCGGCGACCATCTTGCGACGGTCCTCGTAGATCTTGGCGACCTGCCGCTGGACCTGAATGCCGTCCGGCACCTCGCACATCTTGTTGGCGAGCTGCTGCATGCGCTTCATGTCGACGGTGGTATCGGCATCGCCGGTCCACTCATGGCCCAGATACGGCGCCCAGTCGACGAACAGCGACGTATTCGGCTCCTTGACCAGCGCGTTGGCCACATGGTTGCCGGCCATCAGGTCGTCGCGATACTTCTCCATCTGCGCCTTGGCATCGTCTTCAGTGATGATGCCCTCATCGACCAGCCGCTTGACGAAGTGCGTGCGCGCCGACGGATGATTCTTGATCTTCTGATACATCATCGGCTGCGTGCCGGACGGCTCGTCGGCTTCGTTGTGGCCGCGACGACGGTAGCAGACCAGGTCGATGACCACGTCACGCTTGAACTGATGACGATAGTCGATGGCGACCTGGGTCGCGTGCAGCACGGCGTCCGGATCATCACCGTTGACGTGGAAGATCGGCGCCTGAACCATCTTGGCGATGTCGGTGCAGTACTCGGTAGAGCGCGTGTCGCCAGGATGCGAGGTGGTGAAGCCGACCTGGTTGTTGATCACGATGTGCACCGTGCCACCGGTCTTGTAGGCACGGGTCTGCGACATCTGGAAGGTTTCCATGACTACGCCTTGCCCTGCTAGGGCCGCGTCACCATGGATGTTGATCGGCAGCACCTTGCTGCCATCGCTGTCGTCGCGACGGTCCTGACGGGCCCGCACCGAGCCTTCGACCACCGGGGAGACGATCTCCAGGTGGGACGGGTTGAACGCCAGCGCCAGGTGAACTTCGCCACCACTGGTCATCACATTCGAGCTGAAGCCCTGGTGGTATTTGACGTCGCCGGAGCCCTGAGAGATCACCTTCTTACCGTCGAATTCCTCGATCAGCTCGGAGGGGCTCTTGCCCAGAATGTTGACCAGCAGGTTGAGGCGACCGCGGTGCGCCATGCCGATGACGACTTCCTTGGTGCCATAGCCGCCGGCCCGCTGGATGATCTCGTCCATCATCGGAATAAAGGTCTCGCCACCCTCGAGCCCGAAGCGCTTGGTGCCCGGGTACTTGGACGCCAGGTAGCTTTCCAGACCCTCGGCCGCCGTCAGCCGCTCGAGCACGTGCTTGCGTACGTCCGGGCTGAACTTGGGCTTGGAGCGCACCGACTCGAAACGCTGCTGCAGCCAGCGTTTCTCTTCGGTGTCGACGATGTGCATGATCTCGCAACCGATGGAGCGACAGTAGGTCTGCTCCAGGGCGTCGACGATTTCCTTGAGCGGCGCCTTGTCCTTGCCCAGGAAGAAAGACCCGGTCTGGAACTCGGTATCCAGGTCGGCCTTGGTCAGCTGGTGGAAGGACAGGTCGAGATCCGGCACCGGCACCTGACTGCGCAGGTTCAGGGGATCGATATCGGCCTTCTGGTGGCCACGAAAGCGATACGCATTGATCAGCTGAAGAACTTTGACCTGCTTCTTGCTCTCACCGCTGTCGACGCTGGCAACGGCCTGTGTGCCACGACGGGACTGGCCGAGCTGATAGAACTGGTCGCGAATCGGACTTAGCGGAATATCCTGGGAGGGGCTGCCATCCGGGCGGGGCAATTGATCAAAGTAATTGCGCCACTCGTCGGGGACAGCGTTTGGATCGACGAGGTACTGTTCGTATAGCGCTTCCACATAGTGGGCATTTCCGCCACTGACATGGGAGGTGCGCCACATCAACTCCATTATGCCTTCTTGCATGTCTCGGTCACCCTACACTGATGGGGTGTTATCGGCGCCATCTACGGCATCGCCGCATCGGCGTGACTGTTGCCCTGCCGGTTGGGCTTGTGTCCTGATCCGGCGAGCTTCGGCACGAACCGTAAGCCCAGGTCTCGATCGTCAAAAGCCGGTGCACAGGGCACCGGCTCTTGGCGACGGGGCCGGCTCAGCCGCGGCGAAACGCCACGGCCTGAGATCGGCGCCCATGATAGCAAGACGAGCGCGACGATTTAAGTGGCATTCGCCAGCAGCATCTCGCGGATCTTGCCGATCGCCCGCGTCGGGTTGAGACCCTTCGGGCAGACCGCGACACAGTTCATGATCCCACGGCAGCGGAAGACGCTGAACGGATCCTCGAGCTCGGCGAGACGCTCACTGGTCGCCTCGTCACGCGAGTCGGCCAGGAAGCGGTAGGCCTGCAGCAGGCCGGCCGGTCCGACGAACTTGTCCGGGTTCCACCAGAACGACGGGCAGGACGTCGAGCAGCAGGCGCACAGGATGCACTCGTAGAGACCGTCGAGCTTGTCGCGATCTTCCGGCGACTGCAGGCGCTCGATGGCCGGCTCCGGCGTGTCGTTCTGCAGGTACGGCTGAATGCGCTCGTACTGCTTGTAGAACAGTGCCATGTCGACCACCAGGTCACGAATGACCGGCAGGCCGGGCAGCGGACGCAGGGTCAGCTTGCCGCCCTTGACCACTTCAGACAGCGGCGTGATGCAGGCCAGGCCGTTCTTGCCGTTCATGTTCATACCGTCGGAGCCACAGACCCCTTCCCGGCAGCTGCGACGATAGGCCATGGAGCTGTCCTGCTCCTTGATCATGGCCAGGACATTCAGAACCATTACATCGCGGCCCTGAGTGTCCACCTGAAACTCCTGCATGTACGGCGCGGAGTCGGTTTCCGGATTGTAGCGGTAGACGGATACCTGAAGCATGGACATCGTGGACCCCCTTAGTAGGTACGGACTTTAGGCTCGAAGGTGTCGACGGTCTTCGGCGTGAAGTTGACGTCGCGCTTACCCAGCGTTTTGGTGGCCGGGAAGAACAGCGAGTGCTTCAGCCAGTTGACATCGTCACGGTCCGGATAGTCGTAACGGGAATGCGCACCGCGGCTTTCCTTGCGTTCCAGCGCAGAAATCGCGGTGGCCTCGGCCACTTCCATCAGGTTGTCGAGCTCCAGGGCTTCGACACGTGCGGTATTGAAGGCATTCGACTTGTCGCCCAGGTGAGCGTTGTTGATCCGCTCACGCAGCTCGGCGAGCTTCTTGACGCCTTCCTGCATGTTGTCTTCCTGGCGGAAGACGCCGAAGGCGCTCTGCATGATGTCCTGCAGCTCGGCCTTGAGGGCCGGCACGGACTCGCCGCCACTGGACTCGTTCCAGCGATTCAGGCGCGTCATGGCCGCATCGATATCGGACTGAGTGGCGTCAAGGTACTCGATGCCCTCATTCAGCGCGCCTTCGATGTACATGCCGGCAGCGCGGCCGAACACCACCAGGTCGAGCAGCGAGTTGCCGCCCAGACGGTTGGCACCGTGAACCGACACGCAGGCCGCTTCGCCACAGGCGAACAGGCCGTTGACGATCTGATCGTTGCCGTCCTCGTCCTGCATGACCGCCTGGCCGTGAATGTTGGTGGGGATACCGCCCATCATGTAGTGGCAGGTCGGCACGACCGGGATCGGCTCCTTGGCAGGATCGACATGAGCAAAGGTCTTGGACAGCTCGACGATGCCCGGCAGGCGCTTGCCGAGGACGTCCTCGCCAAGGTGGTCAAGCTTCAGGAAGACGTGATCGCCCTTCTCGCCACAGCCGCGGCCTTCGAGGATCTCCAGGACCATGGAACGGGCGACCACATCGCGGCCGGCCAGATCCTTGGCGTTCGGCGCATAACGCTCCATGAAGCGCTCGCCGTCCTTGTTGATCAGATAACCACCCTCGCCGCGGCAGCCCTCGGTGACCAAGGTGCCGGCGCCGTAGATGCCGGTCGGGTGGAACTGCCACATCTCCATATCCTGCATCGGGAAGCCCGCACGCATGGCCATGCCGATGCCGTCGCCGGTATTGATCAGGGCGTTGGTAGTGGAGGCGTAGATACGGCCAGCACCGCCGGTCGCCAGCACGGTGGCCTTGGACTTGACGTGCACCACTTCGCCGGTCTCGATGCACATGGCGATACAACCCACCACGTCGCCGTTGGCGTTCTTGACCAGATCGACCGCATACCACTCGTTGAGGAAGGTGGTGTTGTTCTTCAGGTTGTTCTGATAAAGCGTGTGCAGCAGCGCATGGCCGGTACGGTCGGCGGCCGCACAGGTACGTGCCGCCTGACCGCCCTTGCCGAAGTCCTTGGACTGACCGCCGAACGGACGCTGATAGATGCGGCCGTTGTCGAAACGGGAGAACGGCAGGCCCATGTGCTCGAGCTCGAACACCGCCTTGGGACCTTCAGAACACATGTACTCGGCCGCGTCCTGGTCGGCGATGTAGTCGCCGCCCTTGACGGTGTCATACATGTGCCAGCGCCAGTCGTCGTCCGGATCGGAGGACGCGATGGCACAGGTGATACCGCCCTGAGCAGACACGGTATGCGAGCGAGTCGGGAAGACCTTGGAGAGTACCGCGGTCTTCTTGCCGGACTTGGCCAGCTCGAGAGCGGCACGCAGGCCGGAGCCGCCACCACCGATGATGATTGCGTCGAAGGTCAGGCTACGCATGTTAGACATTTATCAGGCTCCCCACAGGACTTGAACGCCCCACACCAGAAAGACAAAGATGGCCAGGATGATCACGGCCTGGGCTGCGAGACGGATGGCGGTCGGCTTCAGGTAATCGGTGGTCACCGTCCACAGGCCAATCCAGGCGTGGGCGGCCATCGACACGAAGGCGAGCAGCGAGAAGATACGCATCCAGGTCGAGCCGAACAGGCCGCTCCAAGTGGCGTAGTCAAGGTTCGGGTGCAGCAGCAGATAGCCGACCATGAAGAGCGTGTAAAGCGCCAGAATGACGGCCGAGGCGCGCTGGATCAGCCAATCAGACAGGCCGCTACGACCGAAGTTCGTAATGTTGGTTACCATACCCAGACTCCTGCCAGAATCACCAGAACGGCGCTGATCACGACGGTGATCTGCGCCTTCTTGATACCGCCCTCAAGGGTCACACCAATGTCAGCATCCATCAGCAAGTGCTTGATGCCGGCCACGAAGTGAAAGGCCAGGGCGGACAGCATGCCCCAAGTGATCAACTTGGCCAGGAAGTTGTGGGCAATCGCATCGCTTACAGCCTCAAATCCCTGCGGGGAAGACAGCGACGTGTCCAGCGCCCAGAAGGCGAAGATCAGGCCGATGAAGAGGATGACGCCTGTGATGCGGTGAGCGATCGACGTTAGTGCCGGGAGGGGGAACTTGATCGTACTGAGATCGAGATTTACGGGTCGTTTGCTATTCACGGCTCTTTACACACTCTCTTGGCCCGCTGTGGGTGCGTCGGGACTAGTGCCCGAGCGGGCGGTGGTTTTGAGGAAGGGCTCGGCCGTCTGCCAAGTCGACACGACCATACCTGTAGGCCAGTCGCGCGGAGTGGATTATAGGGATTGGGCGCAACCATGACAAATTGCGACAACCGGAGCCCCGCTAGTTACGCCTTGACCCATACCGGGAAAGGCGCACAATGATGCAAAGCACCAATAACTGTACAAAACAAGTACAGAAATCACAAGATTGCACAAGGCGGCCCGCCCAATGGCGAATTGACAATCCTTGGATCGCTTCTATAGTGGGCTAACTTTTTCTGCCCGTACATCAAGCGAGTCAAGGACTTATCGCCGGATACCAGACAATGAGGAGCCTAGCATGGCTGACAGAAAAGCACATTTGACGATAGATGGTCTGGACGAGGCTATCGAGCTGCCGGTCTATTCCGGCACCGCGGGCCCCGACGTCATCGACGTGCGCAAGCTTAGCGCGGCGGGCCTGTTCACTTATGACCCAGGCTTCATGGCAACCTCCGCCACCGAGTCAGCCATTACCTTCATCGATGGCGGCAACGGCATTTTGCTGCATCGTGGCTACCCGATCGACCAGCTGGCCGCTCACTCTGACTTCCCGGAGCTCTCCTACTTGCTGCTGTTCGGCGAACTGCCGACCGCCGAACAGTACGAAGAGTTCGAGCGCACCGTGCGCAGCCACACCATGGTCCACGAGCAACTGTCCAACTTCTATAAGGGCTTCCGTCGCGACGCCCACCCGATGTCGATCATGTGCGGTGTGATCGGTGGCCTGGCCGCCTTCTATCACGACCATATGGACATCACGCGCGAGGAGGACCGCCGCATCAGCGCGATTCGTCTGATCGCCAAGATGCCAACACTGGCTGCCATGTGTCATAAGTACAACATCGGCCAGCCCTTCATGTATCCGCGTAATGACCTGAATTACGCCGAGAACTTCCTGTACATGATGTTCGGCAACCCCTGCGAGACCTACGAGATCAACCCGGTGTTCGCCAAGGCCATGGACCGCATCTTCATGCTGCATGCCGACCATGAGCAGAACGCCTCGACCTCTACGGTTCGCCTGGCCGGCTCCACTGGCGCCAACCCTTACGCCTGCATCAGCGCCGGTATTGCAGCACTCTGGGGCCCGGCCCACGGCGGCGCCAACGAGGCCGTGCTGAACATGCTCGACGAGATCGGCGACGATTCCGAGGAGAACATCCAGGCCTTCATCGATCGCGCCAAGGACAAGAACGACCCGTTCAAGCTGATGGGTTTCGGCCACCGGGTCTATCGCAACTTCGACCCGCGCGCCAAGGTCATGAAGGAAACCTGCGACCAGGTACTCAGCGAACTGGGCATGGCCGACGACCCGCAGCTCAAGATCGCCAAGCGCCTCGAACAGATCGCCCTGGAAGACGACTACTTCATCGAGCGCAAGCTCTATCCCAACGTCGACTTCTATTCCGGCATCATCCTCAAGGCGATTGGCATTCCCACCAACATGTTCACGGTGATCTTTGCGGTGTCGCGCACCATCGGCTGGATCTCGCACTGGAACGAGATGATCAGCAGCGGCAATTACAAGATCGGCCGCCCGCGCCAGCTCTACACCGGCTACACCCAGCGCGATTACCCGGCCAAGTAAGCCAACGTGATTGCGTCATGAATGAAAGAGGTCGCCCACGGGCGGCCTCTTTTTGCATGCCTCTAGTGGCGCGTGCTCTTATTTGCGTATGACTCGAATTGCGCATGCCCTGATTTGCGTATGCCCCGACGACGGTGGCTGCCAATCCACAAGGAGATCAAGATGAGTGACAACGCCATCCAGACCGTCAGCTTCATTGGCCTTGGCGTCATGGGGTATCCCATGGCCGGTCACCTGGCCAAGGCAGGCTATACGGTGCGGGTCTACAACCGCACCGCCGCCAAGGCCGAGACCTGGACAAACGACTATGCCGGCAGCCATCACGCCACGCCCAAGGAAGCCGCCGAGGGGGCCGACCTGGTACTGGTATGCGTCGGAAACGATGATGACGTACGCCAGGTCTCGCTGGGCGAGGACGGCGCCCTTCACGGCATGCACGAGGGCGCGGTGCTGGTCGATCACACCACCGCCTCGGCCAACCTGGCACATGAGCTCGATGCCGCCTGCCGGGCGCAGGGAGTTGCCTTTATCGATGCCCCGGTCTCGGGCGGCCAACAGGGGGCAGAGAAGGGTGCCCTGACGATCATGTGCGGTGGCGAAGAAGCCGATTTCCAGCGCGTGCAGGGTGCCCTCGACGTCTATGCGCGGGCACTCAACCTGCTCGGCCCTGCCGGCAGCGGCCAGATGACCAAGATGGTCAACCAGATCTGCATCGCCGGCGTCGTTCAGGGTCTTGCCGAGGGCCTGCACTTCGCTGAACAGGCGGGGCTCGATCGCGAACAGGTCATTGAGGTGATTTCCCAGGGGGCCGCCGGCTCCTGGCAGATGGAAAATCGCCACAAGACCATGATCGAGAATGAGTACGACCATGGCTTCGCGGTGAACTGGATGCGCAAGGACCTGGCCATCTGCCTCGACCAAGCGCGAGAGCTCGACGCCCGTCTGCCCATCACCGCACTGGTCGATCAATTCTACGGCGATGTCCAGGCCATGGGCGGAGGCCGCTGGGACACCTCATCGCTGCTCAAGCGCCTCCGCCGCGACTGACGCCACCCGCTGACCGCTACCACCTACCCACTCAGACGCTTCCACCCAAGGCCCGGGCGCTCCCCGGGCCGACTTGTCACCCCATCCGCCCCGCAATATCGCCCTCCTATCGGCATCGTCAGCCTCTGCATGGCGCGACTCACCATATAACGACTCACCATATAACGACTCACCATGAACCGACCCAACATGGAAAGGCTCAGCCTGGAAGCCACCGACATCCCGACAAGGCCTCACGCTGGCATTCGATACAGGCCGCGACGCCTGACAGAACGCAAGGCATGAAACAGGAACAGCGGGGGATTTACCCTTGCTTACTGCACAAGGTTTGTCGAAGCCTCATACCGGCAATTCCTGCTTTGGGGTCGATCGGAGGGCACGATGGACACTGGTTTTTGCCTGCCGTTGGCCTTGGTACCCCAGCTGTTTACAGGCCTCATCGCGTTTTCCACACTTTCTGTGGATAAGTCTGTTTAAAACCTTGAGAAAACTGCCAGCAGCCACCATGACAGGGGGGTTACGCTCAGATTGATTATTTTTTGAACAATAGTAACTTGTTGATTTTAATGCTTTTATTTAAAATTGCGCGACAGGGGTTGACGAGTACAAGAATTATGCACAAGACGAAGCGGCGACAAAGGGGACGTGGACAACTCGGCGCCCATGTCAAGTATCAAGAAGGCCAAATCGGCGGATGACGCCAGAATCGGCTATAGCGGAGCGGACATGACCCGAAGTCACCAGAACGGTGTAGGTCAAGTTCAATAGAAGGGGGGATCAGACGGAATGACAGCGACAAAAAAAGACGCCTCGGGCGTCTGGTCTCTTATGCTGACAACTGCTGTAGGAGAATCGGGTGGCGTCCCATAGGGGGTTCGAACCCCTGTCACTGCCGTGAAAGGGCAGTGTCCTGGACCACTAGACGAATGGGACGCATCGTAACCCGTTCTTTTTCCGAAATGAGAATTTCGGACGAGATTGGTGGAGCCTAGCGGGATCGAACCGCTGACCTCAACACTGCCAGTGTTGCGCTCTCCCAGCTGAGCTAAGGCCCCGTGTCTCTCGAGAACGAGGCGTATATTACTGATGCGCCCCGCTCTCGTCAATATACTTCGGCAACTTTATCGTAGCGACCTACAGCTCGCGGAATTCCTTCTCGAGGCGCTTGGCCTGCTTCTTCGACACGCCCCCGAGCACCGCGATGGCGTGGCGCAAACGCGCGCGAGTCATGTCGGAGCCGAGGATGGCCATGGCATCCATCACCGAGGTGGAAGTCGCCGAGCCGGTGATCGCGATGAACACCGGCGCCAGGAAGGCCTTCATCTTGAGCTCGAAGTGCTCGCCCAGCAGCTTGACCTCAGCAAGCAGCGACTCCTTGTCCCAGCGGGTCACGCCCTCGAGCCGCCAGACCAGGAACTGCAGCAGCTTGACGAGCTCATCACGCTCGAGCTTGACGCTTGAAAAGCTCGACTCATCGATGGCCGGCAGACCCGAGAAGAAGTGCCCGGCCAGCGGCATTACCTGGGACAGGGTATCCACCCGGGGGCGCACCTGAGGCAGGATCTCGCGGAAATAGTCTTCGTTGAAGGCCCAGTCGCGCAGCGCCTGCAGTAGGGCCGCATCGTCCAGATCCTCGCGGATATAGACGCCGTTGAGCCAGGTCAGCTTCTCCAGGTCGAAAACCGGGCCGCCGAGGGACACACGCTGCACATCGAAGTGCGCCATCATCTCGTCGAGGGTGAATTTCTCGCGCTCGTCGGGCATCGACCAGCCCATGCGACCCAGGTAGTTGGTGACGGCCTGTGGCAGGAAGCCCATGCGACGATAATAGTTGATCGAGGTCGGGTTCTTGCGTTTGGAGAGCTTCGACTTGTCCGGATTGCGCAGCAGCGGCATGTGGCAGAGGGTCGGCATCGGCCAGCCGAAATACTCATACAGCAGCTGATGCTTGGGCGCTGAGTTGATCCACTCTTCGCCGCGCAGCACATGGGTGATCCCCATCAGGTGGTCGTCGACCACATTGGCCAGATGGTAGGTCGGCATGCCGTCGGACTTGAGCAGGATCTGCGCATCGACCTGGGTCCACTCGACCTCAATAGTGCCACGCAGCATGTCCTCGACCACGCAGGTCCCTTCGCCGGGCACGTTCATGCGTACCACATAGGGCCAGCCCTCGGCCTCGCGACGCGCATGCTCCTCGGCGGGCAGTGCCAGGTCGGCCGGTTTGAGCGCCATGTGCTGACCGGCGGCCTTGCGCGACTCGCGCAGCTCGTCGAGCTCTTCACTGGTGCGGTAGCATTTGAAGGCATGTCCCGCTTCGAGCAGCTGACGGGCGTGCTCGGCATAGATATCACCGCGCTCGCTTTGCCGGTAGGGGCCATGGGGGCCGCCGACATCCGGGCCCTCGTCCCAATCCAGACCCAGCCATTGCAGGGAATCGAGAATCATCTGCTCGGATTCTGCGGTGGAGCGTTCGCGGTCGGTATCTTCGATGCGCAGGATGAACTGGCCACCGTGAGCGCGGGCGAAGCACAGGTTGAACAGTGCGATGTAGGCGGTGCCCACGTGGGGATCGCCGGTGGGGGACGGCGCGATGCGGGTACGTACGGTCATGTCGATCGATCCATGGGTGGTTGAAACCTGGTGAGGCATTATACGCACTCCCTCGTCCCCCATCAGCCGGGAATCATTCGCGCCTCGCCGAGTCCATAGCCCCACCGGCTCGACTTGGCTCTCTTGAGTTCCACCATGACAAGGACAACGACAAGGACGCGCCCATGCTCAAACATCTTCCCGATAACTTCACGGCCGTGATCACCGGCGCTGGCGGCGGCATCGGCCGGGCCATGCTCGAGGCGCTGCTTGAAAGCCCGCGCCTGGGATGCGTGATCGCCGTTTCACGCCAGACGCCTGACCATGACGACCCGCGCCTCACCCACCTGGCACTGGACGTCACCACCGACCAAGGCCTCGACGCGCTGGCGGACCACCTTGCTGGCACCCCCGTGCACCTCGTCTTCAATGCCATCGGCACCCTGCACGACGAACAACGCGGGATCGCCCCCGAGAAGAAACTCGATGAGCTAAGCTTCGCTGCCCTCGAGCATCTCTATCACATCAATGCGGCCACACCGGCGATGCTGCTTCAGGCACTGACGCCGTCGCTCAAGGGCAAGCATCCCACCATCTTCGCCAGCCTTTCGGCGCGGGTCGGCTCAATCGGCGACAACGGCCTCGGCGGCTGGTACGCCTATCGCGCCAGCAAGGCGGCCCACAACATGCTGCTGAAGGGCGCAAGCGTCGAACTCAGGCGTCTCAACAAGCAGGCCATCCTGCTAAGCCTGCACCCGGGGACCACCGATACCGCGCTATCCAAGCCCTTCCAGGCTCGGGTGCCCGAAGGCAAGCTGTTCACTCCTACCTTCGTGGCCGAACGGCTACTCGAGGTAATGGATGCCCGCACCCCCGCCGACAGCGGCAGCTTTTGGGACTGGGCCGGTGAGCCGATCCCCTGGTAAGCGCATTTGCTTGGAGCATCTGCTTACGGACCCTCGATGATCGGCCGGGTGGCTATTACAGCACCAGGTTTTCACGAAACCAGTCGGTGATGAAATCCAGGTAGGCGCGGGTCTTGTCCGGCAGGTACTTTCGGGAGCGAAACAGCACTAGCATGCTGCCATGCTCGTTCCAGTAGGGCTGCAGCAGCGGCACCAGCCGCCCTTCGGCCACCGCCGAACGGGCGGCGAAGGTCGGCAGGTAGGCAAGGCCGAAACCGGCCTTGGCCGCCTCTACCACCCCCAGCAGGTTGTTGATGACAAGCCGTGAGTGGGGCTCGATGTCCAGCGGCTGGCCATTGAGTGAAAAGCGCCAATGCGCGCCCAGGTCATAGTTGCCGTAGAAGATAGTGTCGTGGTCGCGAATGTCCTGGGGATGCACAGGGTCGGTGACCCTCGCCAGATACTCCGGCGCCGCATAGAGGCCATAGACCACCTTGCACAGCGGACGCGAAACCAGACTAGAAGGCGGCAGCGGTCCCATGCGGATGGCCAGATCGACGGCGTCGTCGATGGGCTCGAAGCGCTGATCCTCGAGCAGGATCTCCACCGCGACGTCAGGATAGCGTCGCATGAAGGCGGTAGTCGGCTCTGCCAGATACATGAAGCCGAAACTGACCTGGGCACTGACCTTGAGCTGGCCACGCGGCCTTGCCGTGACCGACTGTACCTGCGCCTCGGCGGCATCCAGCTCCTCGCGGATGCGCAGGCCGTGTTCGTAATAGATCTGCCCCGCTTCGGTGAGGTGCAGCGAGCGGGTCGAACGATGCAGCAGGTTGACCCCCAGCTCATCTTCCAGTGCCGCCACACGCTTGGAAGCCATGGACTTGGAAATCCCCAAGCGACGCGAGGCAGCGGTGAAACTGCCGGCTCTCACCACCTCGACGAAGACCCTGAGTGCATCGAGTACTGCCATCGTCGGCTCCTTAGCGATACGTTCGAGCTAGTGTTTCCAAATTGGAAACACTAGTTTTCGATTGTACCCACTTATTCCGCAAAGGCCGACTCCCTATACTGCTCAGGCGTGTTCAAGGCAGGCCCAAATCACCTCCTTGGCCACGTCAACGTCATCAGGCGCAGGCAATCCCGCCATCGCCTGGATGTCGCCTTCAGTGCATTTCTTTTTTGCGTGACCGGCAAGACCGGCACGCATTTCTTTTTTATCCGCCAGTTATCCGCCAGCCTTTTCCTCTCGGGCACGGCTCCCGCCTTCTACCCTCGACCGAAGACCTCTCATCTCGGGAAGGACTCGCGGCTTTCTTTTACTAGCGACCTGGTAGCAACCTCCTAACTACTTTCAAGCTACCTCCTGGCAACTTTCTAGCCACTTACGGGCAACCCCAGGCCGTGTCACATTGGACTGACGCGCCCACGGGACGCTACTGATCGAACAGATACTCCTGGCGATACTCGATGACGTTGCCAAGCCCATGCGGCGAGCGTGCGACCAAGGGCCCGGTCAGATGCTCGCCGCTTGCGCCGATGCGCGCCTTGACCGCCGGCGGCTGCACGTCGGCCGCCGGCATCGACACGCGAATCAGATAGCGCCCGGCGACCAGCCCGCTGCCCGGGCCCAGCGGCCCGGCGGTGAAAAGGCCGTCACGGGCTTCGGTACGCACCTGCCAGTTGACGCCGCTGGCCTCGCGCTCCAGCACCACCAGCAGTTGGGTCCGGTCCGGCAGGTTGGTGCGCCCCGTCACCTCGAGACGCCGCGCCTTGGTCAGCTGCGTCGTCACGGTCACAGTGACGGGCTCGGTCAACGCTTCCGGCTTTTCAGTTGACGATGTGGACGCCCCTGCTGGCACCGATGATGATGTCTGAGCCTGAGCGGAAGATGTCCCCTTGGTTCCCTCTTCGGACGGCGGAGCCGAGCCTCCTTCGCAACCGACAAGCATCAACAGTGATGCGACACAGAGTACGCCAGGCCGCCAATGCCAAGGCCATGCCCTCTTCAGAGTTATCGTCTTGCTGGCACCATCACGCATGCTTGCCTCTATCGCCCATTTGCTGTGCCTCATTCTGACGCCTGCAGTCCGTCATCGCGAGCATGATAGTTCGCATGGCAGAAAGTAAAACATGGCAGGTGCCAGCCGGATGAGAAAGCCTGCTCCGGCTCGGCGATAGAACATCAGACGCCGGGTAGCTGCTCGGCGCAGTTCATGCAGCGCGTGGTATAAGGCAGCGCCGCTAACCGCTTGTCATCAATGGTGGTGCCACAGCGCTCGCAGCGCTCCCCTTCTCCCGCCTCGACCCGCTCGAGAGCATGCATGACCTGCCTGAGTTCAGCTTCGGCCTCGTTCTCCAGAGAGTCGACCACCTCACTATTCTCAAGCTCGATAGACTGGTCTTCCATATCCTTGTCCAGCGCGCCTTCTGAGCGCTGTTTGCTGGCCTGATAGCGCTCGATACGGGCGATCAGGTCGTTTCGGAGGGCCTCGAGGGCCGCAGTGCGTTGACTCATGTCATTCCCTTCAGCGACCGGCCCGCGGTTGCGCAAGCCTTATGAATAGTCCTAGCACAAGCACCAACGGCACACACAGCCAATCTACTGCCTACAGGCCTGTTATCGCTTCGAACGGCGCCCCCAACTCACTGTCATGCTGCAGTGCCTGACACTATCAGCGAGGTGCACGTTATCTGTTGCCGACCTCTTTCGCCGCCACTGGCCTTTAAAAAAACCTCGGCAAGCCCCATTTCTTTAGCGCGCAAATAGTCATCCACTCTTCATCATTCTGCGCATGCCTTCAGGCATGCTGGAATGCCATCAGGCGACTGCCAGAGGGACTAACCGTGCCGCTATTACGTTTCGATGTGGTCAAAGGGCGCGACGAGAAAGCGCTGAGGACCATGCTGGATACCGCCCATGCGGCCATGCTGGAAGCATTCGAGGTGCCGGCAACGGACCGCTATCAGATCGTGCACCAGCACGAGCCTAACGAACTGATCGTCGAGGACACCGGTCTCGGGTTCAGCAGAAGCGACAACCTGGTGATGATCAGCATCGTCAGCAAACCTAGAACGCAGCACCAGAAAGAACGACTCTACGCTCTACTCGCCGAACGGCTGGAATCCGAGTGCGGTATTTCATCTCAGGACCTGATGGTTTCTATTACCGAGAATGGAGACGCCGACTGGAGCTTTGGCATGGGTGAAGCTCAGTTCCTGACCGGCAAGCTGTAACCACGCTCGAATCATCGCCCTCTCGACACGACCTTTCACAATGGAAGACCTGAGGGCGGCAGTGATAGTGAAGACGATCGTGCCGTCGGGGGCTGGCTCCTTATGGCCACCAGAAAAGGGCTCCGACAGCCTATACAGGCCATGAGGGCAGACCTGGAGCCAATAGTAGCCAAAGCGCTAAGGGTCATGTATCTTCAGCTGAATATCGACAATTTTTGGCCGCTAGGCCACAGGCGAGCAATCAGCGCCGCAACACCTGTCGTCGGTTTCATCACCTCGATGCCCCATGGCCCCATGCGCATATCAGAGCTTTCACTGCCCGATGGTCGCAGCAATGCTCACCTACGTCGTTCACCTACGTAGTGGTCATTAAGGGCACTCGATTGAAGTGACCAAGCCTTGTCCGAGGGAAGCATTGAGACAGGCACACAGGCCAGTGGATTGATGTATTCGCCTGAATGATCGAAGCCACCGACAAGAAAGACTGATTGCTTGTCACGTGCCGCTCAACTTCATTAAAGCTGTTCGCCAAGTTACATCTTGCGAGCAACTTTTTTACAGAACCGAGCATTTAAAAAGTTAACGCATTGTCACAACTGCCATCATCCGATTAAAGGATGGCAACCATATTATTAGGAACAGCACTATCATGATGACTAATCTAAGCGAATTTGAAGAGAGCATGCGTCGCGAGATTGACGCATTCCAAGACAACAGCGAGAAAGAAAAAGCCAAGCGCCAGGCACAAGCCGCCAACAAGACCCCGGCCCCGGATACCAAGCCAAGCCAGACGCAGCGCCCCACCAAGGAACAGGTTGAATCCTACAAGACGGGCCACTTGGTCAAACTCGCCGTGCGTACTAAGCGCCTCGAACTCGATACCATCTTCGAACATCGCTCAAGCAGCATTTCTCGCCTGGAAGCTCAGATGGAAGCGGAAGAAGCCGCCAAGAAGGCGGGCTACCCCATCATTGGCCACCTGGTAGACATTGAGCGCCTCTGATAGGCCAATGCTCCAGACGCAGGGCGGGGCGGTGCTCCAGGTTATGTGCAGAAAGTTTTGTTCGAGAAGTTCAGTGTGAGAAGCTCAGTGCGAAAAGACAGCAACGCTCAACGATTTGATTATCATTAGAGTGCGGCACTAACGTCTAACGTAACTCTTGCAGACCATGCAGTCGTAGGTGCGATTAACGACGCACCGTTTTCATCGTTGAGGTTGAACCCCGCATATATGTGCTCTCGATACACTCATGCCAGATGCCCCCGCAAAAGCACTTACATCACCTAACCCACTTGACCAAATCACTTGGTCTAAGCGCTTTTCTGAGGCTGGATGCCCACTAGAGCGGAGCGCGCGAGTGGCTGCAGCCATCCGCTGTCGATGGCCACATGCACCCGGCAAGCAGTTATGGGAGAATACGCCCCTTTTCAGGGTGCGCTCGTCGCACCGACTCTGACCAAGCCCCTGCCCTTCGGCCCAGGCGAGACACCTGCGAACACGCGGCGTGGCGCCGATCACCGGGCATCACCACGGCACTGCAACGTTATGACTGACCTGGCCAACGCGACCTCGCCACCCGCACCTCTGGATCGCACCTTCTCCGTCGCGCCCATGATGGATTGGACGACTCGCGACTACCGGGCCTTCGCTCGCACGCTGAGCCGTCATGCCCTGCTGTATACCGAGATGGTCACCACCGGCGCCATCCTGCACGGCAGCCCGCGCAAGCGCTTTCTGGGCTATGAGGCCGTCGAACATCCGCTGGCGCTGCAGCTGGGTGGCAGCGATGCCGGCGAGCTCGCCGAGTGCGCGGCGATCGCCGAGGAATGGGGCTATGACGAGGTTAACCTGAACGTTGGTTGCCCCAGCGACCGGGTGCAGAACAATCTCATCGGGGCTTGCCTGATGGGGCATCCAGACAAGGTGGCGTCAGCGGTCAAGGCGATGCAGGCGGCGGTGTCGATCCCGGTGACGGTGAAATGCCGCATCGGCATCGACGATCAGGATGAGGACGCGGATCTCGAGCGCTTCATCGACGAGGTCGCCGCCGCCGGCTGCGAGGTGTTCACCCTGCATGCCCGCAAGGCCTGGCTCGAAGGCCTGTCGCCGAAAGAGAACCGCGACGTGCCGCCGCTCAACTACGGCCGAGTACACCGTTTGAAGCAGCAACGTCCCGAGCTTCACATTGGCATCAACGGCGGCATCGAGACGCTGGATGAGTGCCGAGAACACCTCGAACGGGTCGACAGCGTGATGCTCGGCCGCGAGGCTTACCAGAACCCCTGGCTGCTGGCCGGCGTCGATGAGGCGATTTACGGCAAGCAGGGGCCGGCCACCAGTCGCCACGATGCGGCCCGGGCCTTCCGCCCCTACATCGCCATGCGGCTTGCGGAGGGCGCCAAACTCAACCACATCACCCGCCACCTGTTGGGGCTCTTCCAGGGCTGCCCAGGCGGCCGACGCTTCCGCCGTCACCTCTCTGAAAACGCCCACCGAGACGGCGCCGGCCTCGAGGTCTTCGACGAAGCGCTGTCACTGGTGTCTGAAGAGCGCCTGGCCCAGCCGGCCTGAGAGACTCAAAAGCCCCGAGGGCTATGTCATCAAGGGACTATGATACGAAGAGCCTATGACACGAAGAGGCTATGATACGAAGAGCCTATGACACGAAGAGCCTATGACACGAAGAGGCTATGATACGAAGAGCCTATGACATGCCTTCCGGGGCCGGATCGTAATCCGACTGGAAGGTCTCGACGGCGTTTTCGGCTTCCTCGATGGCATCAAAGCGCGCCACGTGAAAAAGCGCCTCGCCCTCATTGGCGAGCGGCAGGTTACCCATGCCGATGACGATACCATCGGCCGGCGCCAGCACATCTTCTTCCGAGTTGCCGAACGGATCGGCAACCTTGCCCAGCACCTCCCCCTTGGCGACTCGAGTACCAAGGCGCACCTTGGGCCTCAAGATGCCGTCGATCGGCGCCCGCGCCCAGCTCGAGCCATTGGCGACCTCCGCCTGGCGAGGCGTGGCGCGGCGACGGTCATTGGCCAGCATGCCGATCGCGCGCATCACCCGGCGCACGCCACGCACGCCGGGCGCGATCGCCCACTCATCGAAGCGCAGCGCCTCGCCCGCCTCGTAGGTCAGCACCGGCATACCGCGGGACTGCGCATAGTGGCGCAGGCTTCCCTCGCGCAACTCGGCATTGAGGATCACCGGCACGCCGAAGGCCATGGCGATGGCCTCGGTTTCGCTATCCGGTGTCAGCTGAGCGCGGATCTGCGGCAGGTTGGTGCGATGAATGGCACCGGTGTGCAGGTCGATGATATGGGTGGCCTGATCGACGATCTCTTCGCGGAACAGCGCCGCCACTCGCGAGCCCAAAGAACCGGACTCGCTGCCAGGAAAACAGCGGTTGAGGTCGCGACGGTCGGGCAGATAGCGGCTGTGCTGCACGAAGCCGAATACGTTGACGATAGGCACTGCGATCAGCGTGCCACGCAGCCCCTGCAGGCCCTTCGAGCGCAATAGCCGGCGCACGATCTCGACGCCGTTGATCTCGTCGCCGTGGATGGCGCCACAGACCAGCAGTGTGGGGCCGGGCTGGCGGCCGTGCACTACCTCGACGGGGATATGCAGCGGCGCATGGGTGTAGAGCTTGGCCACCGGCACATCGATCTGCGCGCGGGCGCCGGGGGCCACTCTGACACCGGCGAGTTCAAAGGGGGCACGAGCCATGAGCAAAGCTTCCTTGTGGCAATCGAGGCAATCGAGCGAGAACCGTGTGGAGAGTAAGAGTCCAGCGCATCATGCGAACGCGGCCCTGGTCGGGTTCAGCTTTGAAAACAGTGTTTTCTGATGAATGACGTTATACGCCTTCATGACCCTTCTGACGAGCCTGCCGCCGCTTGGCTAAGACGATAGATGCATACATGCATGCATGTAAGTGGGCGCTTATTGCGCTAGAATAGCCCTACATTTACCGTGATGATCAACGCTGTCTTCCTTATGGCCCGAAAGACCAAAGCCGACGCCGAAGCGACCCGCGAGGCACTGCTGGATGCCGCCGAAGATGTCTTCTTCGATAAAGGCGTTGCCCGAACCACCCTCGAGCAGATCGCTCGCCACGCGGGCATGACCCGCGGCGCCGTCTATTGGCATTTCAAGAATAAGGCGGATCTTTTTCACGCCATGAGTGACCGGGTGCATCTGCCCTTCGAGGAGCTGACTCGCGAACTCGAGTCACCGCAGCAAGGACGTACGCCGCTTGATACCATTCGCCTGACGCTGCGGCACGCCTTCATTCGCATTGAACAGCCCCGCCATCGTCGGGTGCTGTCGATCATCCTGCATCGCTGCGAATTCTTCAGCGACATCAACCCGCTGCAGATGCAGCATAAGATGGCTGAGGACTGCTATTGCTCGATGCTGCGCCATTTCGAAATGGCCGAGCAGTCCGGCCAACTGGCCCCCCATATCAATGCCGTCCACGCCGCCCAGCTGATGGAGTACACCATCGGCGGAATGATTCAGGACTGGTTGCGCACGCCCGAGGAATATTCGCTGGCCGAGCGGGGTCGGGTCATTATCGACAGCCTGTTTGATCTGCTGTCGCGTAACGCCCCAGGCGACGCGTCCACGGCACCGGGCGCGCTCCCTTCCTGAGCCGGTCGTAGCTAAGCTTGTCGTCACTTACCGCCTTCCTGCGCGCAATGACGTGTGCGCTCACACCGCTTGTCACTGATTGACCGTAGCCGCGACTGTCGGCCGTGATCCGCAAGGGCAGGCAGCCATTCCTGACTCGCCAGGTTAGCCGTCACACAAAAAAGGCCGCTTCCCCGAGGGGAAGCGGCCTTGTCGTGACGTGATGCGACGCGGTCAGTTGTGCGACTGCTCTAGCGACGCCTCGTCATGGTGCTTGCCACGCTTGTCGGCCAGCCACTGCTGGATGTTGGCGATCATCGCATAGTAGGTTGGCACGAACAGGCTCGCCAACACGGCCACCGAGGCCATGCCCACCGCGACGGTGGTCCCGATGTGATGGCTGCTGGTGTCACTGGCACCGGTAGCGGTGGCCAGCGGCAAGGTGCCGAAGATGAAGGCCAGCGAGGTCATCACGATTGGCCGGAAACGCAGCTCGGACGCGATCATCGCCGCCTCCCGGATCGACTTACCGTGCTCCTTGCGCTGCAGTTCGGCGAATTCGACGATCATGATGGCGTTCTTGGCGGCAAGGCCGACCACTACCAGCATGCCGATCTCGACATAAATGCTGATATCCAGCCCGCGCAGCACGATACCGCCGATGGCGCCCAGGAAGGCAAAGGGCACCGCTGTAATCACCGCCAGCGGCAGGGACCAGCTTTCGTACTGGGCCGCCAGGATCAGCAGAATCATGATGATACCGAACACGACAGCGAGGGTAGCCGCGCTGCCGGCGTTGGTTTCCTGATAGGCCGTACCGGTCCAGCCCATGCCCCAACCGTCGCCGAGGGTGTCCTGAACCACCTCCTGCATGGCCTGGACCGCCTGACCGGAGCTATAGCCCGTTGCCGGACCGCCCTGGAACTGCGCCGCTGGATAGACGTTGAAGCGGGTCATCACCGAGGCCGTCGACTGACGCTCCAGGGTCACGAACGCGGAAAGCGGAATACGCTTGCCATCACCGCCACGCACGAAGATCTGATCCAAAGCGTCCGGCGTCTGACGGAATTCCGATTCGTTCTGCATGTAGACCTGGAAGTTGCGGCTACGATACGAGAAGTAGTTCACGAAGCCACTGCCCAGCGTATTCGACAGGGTGGTGTAGAGATCATCCAGCGACACGCCATAGCTCAGCGCCTTCTCACGATCGATATCGGCGCGATAGGACGGCACATTGGCGTTGTAGGTGGTGAACACCCGGTTGAGTTCGGGGCGTTGATTGGCCGCCTGCATCACCTTCATCGAGGCCTGGTAGAGCTCGTTGGCATCCGCGCCATCATAGGACTGCAGATAGCCGGTAAAGCCGCCGGTGGTCGACAGCCCGATGATCGGCGGCAGGTTGAAGGCCATGGTCTTGCCGCCATCGATACTGCCGCCGAACTTCATGATCTGCCCGATCAACTGCGTGGCACTGATGTCGCGCTCGGCCCAGGGCTCCATGGCGATGAACATGATGCCGCGGGCGCTGTTGACGGCGCTGGACAGCATGTCGTAACCCGCCACCGCGGCCACGTAACGCACCGCGGGCACCGCTTCGATCTTATCGCTGAGCTCGGCCATGTAGTCTTGGGTCCGCTGAAGCGAGGCAGCCTCGGGCAGCGACACGCTGGCCAGCACCATGCCCTGGTCGGTCTCCGGTACCAGCGAGGTCGGAGTCCGCTCATAAAGGGCGTAGGAACCCACGCAGGTAGCGATCCCTAGCGCCAGCGCCAACACCCAGCGCTTGATCAGCAAGTCCACCAGCCAAAGGTAAGCCCGGGTAACAGCGGCGAAGGCGCGATCGAAAGCCCGCAGCGGTGCGGTCAGGCCTCTGACGAGCTTGGAGCGCGGATGACGAGACTTGTGGCGCACGAAGATCGCGCACATCGCCGGGGTGAATGTCAGCGCCACCACCGCCGAGATCGCCACCGACACCGCGATGGTCAAGGCGAACTGCTGATAGATCTGCCCGGTGAAGCCACCGAGGAAGGCCACCGGCACGAATACCGCCGCCATGATCAGCGAGGTGGCGATAACCGGGCCACCGACCTCCTTCATCGCCCGACTCGATGCGGCCAGGATCTTGATGTTGGGATCTTCTTCGAGAATACGCTCGACGTTCTCCACCACCAGGATGGCATCATCGACCACGATGCCTATCGCCAGTACCAGCGCGAACAGCGACAGCAGGTTGATCGAGAAGCCAAACAGGTAAAGCCCAGCAAAGGTGCCCACCACCGAGACCGGTACTACCGACAGAGCGATGGCGGTGGTCCGCCAGTTCTGCAGGAAAATCAGCACGATCGCAGCGACGATCAGGAACGCCTCGATGAAGGTGTGCTCCACGGTGGTCACCGAGGCATCGATGAACAGCGTGGTGTCGTAGGGCACTTCATAGTCGAGCCCCGGCGGGAAGCGCTCCTTGAGACGGTCCATGGTGGCGACCACCTGCTTGGCCGTTTCCAGGGCATTGGCGCCGGGCTGCTGGTTGATCATGATCGGCGTCATGGTGCCGCCGTTCAGACGCGCATCAATATTGTAGGAGGATGCCCCCAGTTCGATGCGCGCGACGTCATCCAGGCGCAGCGCCGAGCCGTCCGGATTGGTACGCAGGATGATGTCGCGAAACTGATCGGCGTTGCTCATACGGCCGGGGGCGGTAATGGTATAGCTATAGGCCCGTGACTCGCCCTGCGGCGTCTTGGCCAGGCCCCCTGCCGCTACCTCGGTATTCTGCGAACTGACCGCATCGGCCACCTCGGCCGGGGTCATGTCGTACTCGGCCAGCTTGTCCGGGTTGAGCCAGATGCGCATCGCGAACTCGCCACCCCCCAGCACCTCGGCGCTGCCCACGCCAGGCACCTGGCGCAGCTCGTCGAGGAGGTTGAGGGTCGCGTAGTTCTGCATGTAGATCTTGCCGTAGTCGTTCTGCGGCGAGGTCAGGCCCAGCACCATCAGGATGCTGCTGGAGCTAAGTTCGACCGTCACCCCTTGCGCCTGTACCGACTCGGGCAGCTGCGACAACGTCTGCTGAACGCGGTTGTTGACGTTGATGGTGTTGGTATCGCCGTCCGAGCCGATGGCAAAGGCGATGCTCATGGAGAGCGAGCCGTTATCGGCAGTGGTCGAGTTCATGTAGAGCATGTCCTCGACGCCATTGATCGCCTCGGCAAGCGGGGCGGCCACGGTCTGCGATACCGTGTCGGCATCGGCGCCCGGGTAGGTGGCCTTGACCGAGACCGTCGGCGGCACCACGCTCGGATACTGCTCGATGGGCAGCACACGAAGCGCCATGATGCCCACCAGGGCAATGATCACCGAGAGCACGGTGGCAAACACCGGCCGCCGGATGAAGAAATCGGAAAACGTCATGGATCAGCTCCCGCTTGCTGCGTCGCCGTCGAAGGGCTGGGGTTCGATCGTGGTGCCGGGCTGGATACCGCCCGGGTCGCTGGCCAGCACTCGCTCACCGGTTTCCAGACCGCTATTGATGATCAGCCAGTGGCCGGCGGTTTCACCGAGTTCGACGGTGCGCGCACGGGCCTTGTTGTCGTCATCCAGCACGAACACCTGCGGGCCCATCAGCCCCTCGGTCACGGCAATCTCAGGAACCGCCAGCACGTCATAGCGCTTGAGGCCGGCAAGCGAGATACGCACGAACTGACCCGGCAGGAAGCTGCCCTCAGGGTTGTCGAACATCGCCCGCGCCTCCACGGTGCTGGTGCTCTCGCTGACCCGGCTACCCAGGAAGTCGAGCTTGCCGTCAAGGCTTTGCGCGGCATTGCCCTGCTCGGCGGGACGCGACAGAGTGGCGCCGATCGGCGCTTCCTTGTCGTCACGCTGACGGCGCAGCGCCAGGGCATCCGTCTGGGGCAGTTGGAAGCGCACCTCGAGAGGGTCCAGCGGGGTGATGGTGGCAAGCTCCGTGCCGGGATCCACCAGGTTGCCCACGTTGATCTCGCTCAGGCTTATCGCTCCGCTCACCGGCGCCTCGACGTCGGTGTAATTGAGATCGATGCGCGCACTGTCCAGCGCGGCTTCGTTCTGCGCCACGGTGGCGCGTGCCACCTGCAGATCCGCCAGGGCATCGTCGTAATCCTGACGGCTCACCGAGTTCTGGTTCAGCAGGCGCTGGTAGCGGTCGGCGTCGCGCTGGGCGCGCTCCCGCTCGGCCTTGGCACTCTTGAGGTCGGCTTCGGCGCTACGCACCGACGCCTGATAGGTGGCCGGCTCGATGGTATAGAGGCTGTCGCCCTTCTCGACCCGGTCGCCGGGCTCGAACTGACGCGCCTCCAGAAGACCGCTGACCCGCGCCACGACGGTGACCTCGTTCTCGCTGCTGAGCAGCGAGGGATAGGACTTGTCGAGCGCGATATCACGACGCTCGACGCTCATGACCTGGCCGGGCGTCGCAGGTGCCGCCTGGTCACTGCCCGCTGCCTGCGCCTGGCCGCCCGACTCGCTGCCGCAGCCGGCCATGAGACCGGCAAGCCCCAGGCCGAGCAGCGCCAGTCGCCAAGGGCGCATCGCGTTTGCGTTGTTCTGCATGTCTGTCTCCCGCTCGAATGATGAAATCAATGCGTGGCTTGTCCACCACCGTCGATGCCCGATATTAAACATCCATACATGTACGGATATTGACGATGCGAAACGGGCCTGAATGCAGACTCAGGTCCGGGGCAATGGGGGTATGACGGTGGGTGGCTAGCGTGTAAATGACCAGTTCTTGTCACTGGTTCTTATGGACTGGCTCTTGACTCACCCGTCGTGCAATACGCGCCAGCGAAGGGGTCACTGGTGGGTGACAAGGGCGGATGGCCAGCCCGACAAGAAACCGCCGCCCGACGGGGCGGCGGTCATGGCTCAGGCGTCGGGTTGCGGACGCTCGCCGATATCCCTCATGGAATCGTAGGAGCCGCCGCCGTCCTCGCTGACTTCCAGCAGCACGGCCTGATCGGCGCTGAGCTGAGCATTCAGCTCGCGAATCACCTCGACATCCAGGGTGCCGGCCTGCTGGCGCAGCTCGAGCTTGTCGAGCACATAGTCATAGCGCGCCTCGGCCAGGTTGGAGATAGCGTCATAGAGGTTCTGTTCGGCCGCCAGGACATCGACGATGTTGCGGGTACCGACCTCATAGCCCGAACGGGTCGCGTCCAGAGCGCTGCGGTTGGAGACCACCGCCTGACGGCGCGCCTCCACGGTGGCGACATCGTTGCGCACCTGGGTGTAAAGCGAGCGTACCTGCTGGATGGTCAAGCGGCGCTGCGCCTCGGCATCATACTGACTGGCCGCCAGTGTGTAGGTGCTTTGGCGAATCTGGGCGCTGGTCGAGCCGCCGGTATACAGCGGCAGGCTCGCGCGCACGCCGAGCTGACTGGATGAATCATGGCCCTCGACCTGATCGCGATCGCTGTCGGCATAGTTGTAGGCAGCAAAGGCCTCTACCACCGGCAGACGAGCTGCCTTGGAGATATCGACGCTTGAGCGTGAGACGTCGACTGCCGCCATGGCGCTTTTCAGCAGCGGACTTTCCTCGAGGGCCATATCGACCCATGCATCACGTTCAGCAGGCGTCGGCAGCTCGACCGGCAGGTCTTCGGTGAGGCTCTGGATGCTCTGGTAACGCTTGCCGGTCAGGCGTTCGAGTTCCTCGAAGCTGACCTCCAGATCGCTCTGGGCGGTGATGCGCTCGGCCCGGGCCTGGTCGAAGCTGGCGCGGGCCTCCTCGACGTCGGTGATCGCGATCAGGCCGACCTCGAACTGCTCACGGGCCTGCTCCAGCTGGCGCGAGATCGCGCGTTCCTGAGCCCGACGGGCTGCGAGGATGTCATTGGCACGCAGGATCTCGAAATACGCGGTCGACGCATCGAACAACAGCTGCTGCTCGCTGGCAATCAACGACAGTCTCTCCTGATCGATCTGGTTCTCGGCCTGATCGACTTCCCGTGCATTGGCCGCGTCATACAGGGCCTGGCTGGCATCGAGGGCCAGGCTGCCACTGTTGTAGTCATCATCCGCGCTCTGGCTGACGCCCGCACCCGATATGGTCGACTGCTGGCTGTCGTAGGTGCGGTTATTCGCCAACTCGGCAGAGGCATTGATCTGCGGCAGCAGGTCACCACCGGCCACGTCACGGCTTTCCTGGGTGCTTTTCAGGCTGGCTCGCGCTGAGGCAAGGCTGGCATCGTTTTCCAGGGCATCGCTTGCGATACCCAGCAGGTCAGCGCCCTGAGCCTGACTTGCAAGAGCAATGGACATCGCCAGGGGCAGCATGATGGCCCGCCGAGTCAGGCGCCTGCCGGATGCAGAGAGATCAGTGATGAGCGGCATGAGCTTTCCTTGGTCAAGGGAAGATGGAGGCAGATATAGCATAGGGGGAAGCGCTATCACTCGTCCCCCCTCTCCGTCGCCAGACATCATGCCAGAAACGACGGTTCACGCTTATGTCAATTGGCGAGCATTATAGCTACATGCGTGTATGTATACTAGCAGGCTAATGATTATTCCTTTTTTCGACCATGATTGAGCCTGCCTATCAATATCCGGCCTCCTGCTGGAAAACGGCGCCTCGACGGGCTCATGAACGGGCTCATGAGCCTCAAGCCGCTCTCCAGGACGCCCCAGGCGACGTCAGCTATCCATCTCACTCACCATCATGGCGTCTGCCTCTCGATGTTGTAGTCTATGCTGCATGGCAACATAACGCCCCGCAAGCCGACGCGTCTTTGCCGGCTGCAACGCAGGGCACGGCATGACTCTTCGCCACATACCTCTACACCACATACCTCTGCCCCCACGTCAAAAGGTAGCACTATGGATCGCCTGGAACTGGTCAAGGTCAGGGCACTGCAGATCGCGGTGCGCATCTGGAATCCCGATGCCCCACGCACGCTGATAGCCTGGCACGGGCTGGCCCGTCACGGCGGCGATTTTGCGGCCCTGGCGCGCGAGCTGGGCCCCGAGTGGCGCGTACTGGCCCCTGACACGCCGGGACGCGGCCTGTCCAGCTGGTCGCTCTACCCCGCCCATGACTATCTGTATGAGCACTACCAGCAAGTCGCCGTGGCCCTGCTCGACCACTTCGAGCTTGAGCGGGTGCCTTGGGTAGGCACTTCGATGGGCGGGCTGCTGGGCATGCTGCTCGCCGCCGAGCCCACCACCGCCTCGCGCATCGAGTGCCTGGTGCTCAACGATGTCGGCCCCGAGCTGGACCCGGACGGCCTGTCGAGTCTCGCGACCTACTTCGGCGCCATGCATCGCTTCGTCCACTTCGGCGACCTGGAAGCCGAACTGCGCGAACACTACGCGGGTTTTGGCATCGACAGCGACGCTGCCTGGCGACAGCTGGCGCTGGACAGCGCTCGGCGCCTGCCGGACGGCAGTTGGACCTACCATTACGATCCGCGCATTGGCGAGCAATTCATCCATGACACGCCACGCGACACCTGGGCCGACTGGCGCGCCATTCAATGCCCGCTGATGGTGATTCGCGGCGCAAGCTCGCCGCTGCTTGCCCACGAGAGCATCGAGCGCATGCGACAGGAGCAGCCGGCGCTTGTCAGTCTGGAAGTGCCGGGCTGCGGCCACGCGCCGATGCTCGATCGCCCCAGCCAGGTCGCCCCCCTCGCCGACTTCCTGCGCCACACCGGGGGCACCAGGGCACCATCAGAGCGGCATTGGTGGCAGCGCAGTCGCGACTGGCTAAAGCGCAGGATAAGCAAATGAAACCAAGCGTTAAGAGGGTCAACACCCGGTTCTTCTGCGGCCATGCCACGTTTGGAACTACTTTCGCCGCCCCCTAGTCCTACTCAACGCGTGCCAGGGCCCCCTCCACGGCGCCCCGGTAGCTGCCACCGAACATCAGCAGATGATTCAGCAGCGGATAAAGCTGGAACAGGGCTTCCCGCCTCGGCCAATCGCCGGGGCGGTTTCCGTTCCAGTAGGCCTCGAAGAAGGCCGCCGAGGGCGAACCAAACAGCGTCAGCATGGCCAGGTCCACCTCCGGGTAATGGGCATACACCGCCGGGTCGATAAGCGCCGGGCCGCGGTCGGTATGCATCACGTTGCCAGACCACAGATCGCCATGAACGAGGCTTGCCGGGGCGTCGGACAGCCAGTCGTCGAGCCGCTCGGCCACGTCTTCCAGTCGTGCTCTCAGTCGCTGATCGAGCAGCCCATGCTCATGGCAGGCGGTCGCCAGGGGCTTCAAACGGCGCTCGCGCTGGAAGGCGCGGCCGTCATCGAGCCAGGCATTGGGCTGGGGCGTTTGGCCACAGGCGTTGTCCCGCGGCCAGCCGTGGGCCTCGCGGGTCACACCGTGCAGTATCCGCAGTCCCTCGCCCAGATCGGCCTCGCTGGCGGCCGTGCGCGGCGCAACGTTAAGCGACTCCATCAGCAGCCAGGGCCCCTCCTGCCCCAGCACCTTGGGCACCCGCAGCGAACTCCCTGCCAAGGCATCATGCAGGGCACTGAGCCCCTCGGCCTCGCCGGCCAGGCGCTGCGGATCGTCACGTTTGACCACTATCGCGCCCTGGCGGGTCTCGAGGCTCGCCACCTCGGCGATATCACCGCCGCTGAGGGGCGATAGAGCCCCGCTCGGCTCGAGATCCAGACGTTCCAGCATCGCGGTCAGTTGATCGTCCATGCTCATCTCCAGCCAGGTGAATGATGTCTCCATCAATGCTGTATACGCACAGACACAAAAATACCGCCTCCCGGGGGAGGCGGTACAGGGGGCACGACGGGATGGTGTCGGGCTAGCCAGGAGCAGGTCGCTCGAAGAACCCTGAAACTCATGCCACCGCGCAGGCAGGCATCAGTTCAGGCATCGTCGCCTTACTCCGGGATCAGGACCGTGTCGATCACATGGATGACGCCGTTACTGGCCATTACATCGGCGGCGGTCACGGTGGCATCATTGATCATCACCTGGCCATCCATGGTGGTGATGGTCAGATCCTGTCCTTGAACGGTGGTAGCGGAGCTGGCGGCCATGGCGTCTTCCGCCATAATCTTGCCGGGTACCACATGGTAGGTCAGCACGGCTTGCAGCTGATCCTTGTTTTCCGGCATCAGCAGGGTGTCGAGAGTGCCTTCCGGCAAGGCAGCGAAGGCTTCGTCGGTGGGGGCGAATACCGTGAACGGTCCCTCTCCCTTGAGAGTGTCAACAAGGTCAGCGGCCTTTACCGCGGCCACGAGAGTGTCGAACTGACCGGCTTCGATGGCAGTGTCGACGATGTCGGCCTGGGCCATACCATGATCATCCGCCTGTACCGTACCGGCGAGCATCATGCCAACCAGACCGATGCCCATCCACTGGGGTGCTGCGACTGCGATGGCTTTCATGGAACTTACTCCTGTAGGACGTACCTGAGGAAAGACGTTGACCTTGAGCGCTTACCGCTTCACTCAAGTAGTCACCCGAGGCGGCCTTCGAGACGCGAGAGGGTCGCGCCAGCCCTGTACCACACAACCTATTTGTACAAAGGCTGGACAATTAGTTCCGATCGCACAAGTTTTTTTTGTCATTCCCCCATCCATCAGGGAGAGAACCATGTACAAGCTCGCCTTCTTCGCCCCCACCGAGGCGGCCGAAACCGTGAAAGAGGCCGTCTTCTCAAGCGGTGCCGGACGCATCGGTGACTACGAAGCCTGCTGCTTTCAGACGTCGGGCATCGGCCAGTTCCGCCCGCTGAGCGGAGCCGACCCGCATATCGGTCGCGTCGGCGATCTTTCTCTTGTCGAAGAGGTAAAGATAGAGCTGGTGTGCCAGGACGCGCTGATTCGCGACGCCGTGGCGGCCCTCAAGAAGGCCCACCCCTATGAGGAGCCGGCCTATGAGGTATGGAGACTGGAAAACTTTTAACGGCGTTTGGGGTGGGGGCCCACTAGCGTTCCTCGTCGAGAAACACCTTGAACGCCTGCCACAGCGGGCTGCGATAGCGCTCGGGGTGCCACACCAGCGAAAAAGACCGCACCAGCGACAGCGGCGTCGAGAGCGCCACCAGCTCACCGCGGTCGAGCTCGCCCACCACGCTGAGCCGTGACAGGCAGCCGAGCCCCAGCCCCGCCTTCACCGCCTGCTTGATGGCCTCGTGCTGGCCAAGCTCCATGCGCACCTGCAGGCGGTGCGAAGGAGCCGCCTGCAGCACCGGTGCCATGGCCGCCTCGAAGACTTCACGGGTGCCGGAGCCCTGCTCACGAAGAATCCATCGGGCCTCGGCCAGCGCCTCGCCATCGAGGCCTTGCCGCGCGGCCAGCGAGTGACGGGGGCTGGCCACCACCAGCAGTTGATCATCGCACCAGGTCTCGCTGGCAAGCCCGGGTTCGTGGCACTGCCCCTCGATCAGGCCAAGGTCCGCATCGAAGCGCAACAGATCCGTCATTACCTCACCGCTGTTGCGCAGCCTCAGGCGCAGGTCAGCGCCGGGATGACGCTCACCGAAGACACCCGCCAGGGGCGGCAGCAGATAGGTGCCGATGGTGGCGCTGGCCGACACCGTCAAGGTACCGCGCAGCGCTCCCTCAGGCTCCCGGGCCGAGGCAACGAACTCCTGCATGCCATCGAGCAGCCGCTCGGCCTGGGGCAGCAGGTGACGCCCACTATCATTGAGGCGCAGACGGCGACCCAGCCGATCGAAGAGTGCAACGTCGAGCGCCCGCTCCAGATCGGACAGCGCCTGACTGGTCGCCGACTGGGAGAGGCTCAGCTGCCGCGCCGCGGCACTCACCGTGCCGCGGCGAGCCACTGTCACGAAGACCTGAAGCTGTCGAAAACTGACCGGGGGCGTCATATCGGCTCTACCGAAAAGGGATATCGTTATTAAACGATAACCTTTCGATCTATCCTCGCCTAGCCTTGTCGCATCACGTTTCAAGGAGACACGACTCATGTGGCAAGGCTTGATGGTCTGCATCGCACTCACCGCCGCCGGGGTCGGCTTGGGCCAACTCCCCCTGCTCGCCGACAACGGCGTGAGCCCCTTGGTGGTAGCGCTGCTGCTGGGCATTGTGATCGGCAACCTGCCCGTCTCCCGGCGGCTCACCGACACCGCCGCCGGGCTTAAATTCGCCACCCGCTGGCTGCTGCGCACAGGCATCGTGCTGTTCGGCCTCTCGCTGACCCTGCAGCAGATCATGGCCCTGGGCCCCAAGGTGCTGCTGCTGGATATCCTGATCATCAGCTGCGTGCTGGTCAGCGGCTACTTCATCGGCACCCGGCTGCTGGGGATGGACCGGGAAACGACCCTGCTGACCAGCGCCGGCAGCGCCATCTGCGGTGCCGCCGCGGTGCTGGCCACCGAGTCCACCATTCGCGCCCGCCCCGCCGCAACCTCCATGGCAGTCGCCACGGTGGTGCTGTTCGGTTCGCTTGCCATGCTGGTCTACCCGCTGCTGTATCCATTGATGGGAATGGATGAGGGGCTGTTCGGCGTCTATATCGGTGCCACCGTGCATGAGGTCGCCCAGGTGGTCGCCGCCGGCGAGGCGGTAGGGCCCGAGGCACTCGTCAATGCAGTGATCGTCAAGCTGGTACGGGTGATGCTGCTGGTGCCCTTCCTGCTGATCGTCGGCCAATGGTGGCTTGCCCGCGGCGACGGCGCCGCCGAGGTCGGCACCAAGGGCGGCCTGGTGATCCCCTGGTTCGCCTTCGGCTTCATGGCCATGGTGGTGTTCAACAGCTTCATCACCCTGCCCGCGTTCCTGCATGACGGCCTGGTACTCGCCGGCCAGCTGTCGCTGACCATGGCCATGGCGGCGCTGGGCTACGAGACCCGACTCGAGCGGCTACGCTCGCTGGGCATGCGCCCCTTCATCCTGGCGCTGATCCTGTTCGCGCTGCTGCTCGGCGGGGGCGGCCTGGCGAGCCAGTGGTTGATGGGCTGATCCGCCGTCGCTCGGACGCCATACCACCGACACGCGAAGACGCCGCACCCCTTGGGGTGCGGCGTCGTCTTGCTCAGGCACTGACCAGCGAGCGAGGCTTATTCTTAGATACTGAGTCTTAGAAACTGAGTCTTAGATACGTAGTTTTCAGAAATTAGTCTTCGAAGCTCATCTTCGGCGCCGGTGCATCGGGCAGCAGGGCGGCACAGGCGCGGACCTTCTCCATCAGCGCCGCATGAGTCGGCGCCACCAGATTGACGTGACCAAGCTTACGCCCGGCCCGCTCGCTCTTGCCGTAGCGATGCAGGTGGGCGTCCTCGATGGCAAGAATCTCGGCGGGGTCGCCCTCGCGACCGATCACATTGACCATGCAAGTCGGCGCCCGAGCCGCGGTATCGCCAAGCGGCAGGCCCTGAATGGCGCGCAGATGGTTCTCGAACTGGCTGGTCGCCGCGCCGTCCTGGCTCCAGTGGCCAGAGTTGTGGACCCGGGGCGCCATTTCGTTGGCCATCAGGCGACCGTCGCGGGTCTGAAACAGCTCAAGCGTCAGCACCCCGACATAGTCCAGCTCATCGAGCAGCGCGCGAATGTAGTCGTCGGCGGTCTGCTGAACGCTGTCGTCAAGATCCGGCAGCGGAGCCACCGAGTAACGCAGGATGCCATCGACATGCTGGTTCTCGGCCATCGGATAGAAGACCACCTGACCGTCGCGACCGCGCACGGCGATGATCGATACCTCGCGCACGAAGTCGACGAAGGCTTCGACGATCAGCCGCGAATGGTTGATCGAGGCCCAGGCGTCCTTGGCCTGGTCCGGCGACTTGAGCACCGCCTGACCCTTGCCGTCATAGCCCTCGGTGACCGACTTGGCGACCACCGGCGTGCCAAGTTCGCGAGCAGCGGCCTCGAGCTCTTCGGCACTCTCGACCAAACGATAGGCGGGGGTGGGGATATTCAGGCGATCGAACAGCGCCTTTTCTTCGGCCCGGTTCTGGCAGACGCGAATCGCCTCGCTAGAAGGATAGACCGGCTTGTGCGCCTCAATGGCCTGCACCAGTGACACCGGCAGGTGCTCGAACTCGTAGGTGACCAGATCGACCTTGGCGAGGAATTCCTCGAGCTGGCGCTGCTGCGCCTGCGGATCGAGGATCATCACCTCGCCGATACCGGCGCTCGGGTTGCCCGTGGTGTCCAGGAACACGAAGCGGTTGGCCAGCGGATAGCCCGCCAGCGCCAGCATGCGACCCAGCTGGCCGGCTCCCAGCACGCCGACGGCGGTTCCGGTCGCGTTGTTCGCAGCATCGTTCGCAGCATCACTCATGACAGTTTCTCCTCACTCGGTCCGGGGATCGGGATTATCCAGCACCTTCTGGGTCTGCTCGGCACGGAAGGCCTCGACGGCCTCGCGCACCTTGGCATCCTGCAGGCCAACGATCTGCGCGGCCAGCAGGCCGGCGTTGGTGGCGCCGGGCTTGCCGATGGCCAGGGTGCCCACGGCGATGCCGCCAGGCATCTGAGCAATCGACAGCAGCGAATCCAGCCCCTTGAGCGACTTCGACTCCACCGGCACGCCGAGTACCGGCAGCGGCGTCTGGGAGGCCACCATGCCGGGCAGGTGGGCAGCCCCGCCGGCACCGGCAATGATCACCGAGAGGCCGCGCTCAGAAGCGCTCTTGGCGTAGTCGAAGAGCAGATCCGGCGTACGGTGGGCAGACACCACCTTGGTCTCGTAGGCCACGCCGAGTTTCTCGAGCATCGCCACCGCGTGCTCCATGACCGGCCAGTCCGACTTGGATCCCATGATCACGCCAACGCGTGGTGGCTCGTTCGACGGCTGCATCGCCTTGCTCCTGATGGTTGGGCTGCACGATCTGAGGACGCCGCACAGCGGGGCGAGGAGACGGCCCGACACAACCCGGTCCAGCCGCCTGAAAACCGCGCAGCATACCGCCTCGCGGGCGTTGGGGGAAGTCTCTTGGTCGCTTAGCGTCGCTCAGCAGAGACAGCAACTTGCACCCTGAGTGCGTACTTGCTTGTTAGGGTCTCCCCATCGACACCGGCAGGATTGCCGGTCATCCCGGGGCCCGCCCCCGATCTCGATTGAAGGAGACGCCCCATGACACGCCATCTTACCCTGATCGCCGCCCTGACCAGTGCCCTGACCCTGGCCGCCTGCGATGCCCGTAACGAGGAGAACGCCGCCGGCAACAGCACTAACGCGGGCTCAAGCACCAATCAAGCGACGGGTCAGGCCATCGCCGAGAAGGGCTTAGCCGAAACGACCACCACCCAGCAGAACGCCGACAGCAACGATGACGAAGCCCTAGAGAATGCCGCCACGCTGACCCTGAGTGGCACGCTCAGCGCCCCCGAAAGCACCTCACTGCCGGCCGAAGCCGAGATCCACGTGCAGCTGATCGATGTGTCTCTCGAGGACGGTGGCGCCAAGGTACTGACCGAGGAAGCCTTCGACGCCGACCAGGTCGCCCTGCCCCTGCCTTTCAGCCTGACGATGCCGAGTGCAACCCTCAATGATGACCATCGCCAGGTGCTGCAGGCCGAGGTGCGCAATGCGAATGACCTGGTGCTGTGGTCGACGGCCGAGCCCGAAGCCCTGGCCCTGAACGCCGACAGCACACCGGGCCCGATGGCCCTGATGTTGGAGCCCGTGAAAAACGCACCGAGCGAGCAGGTATTCAGCCAATCAGACCAACAGGCCAAACCTGCGGCGGAAAAGGCACAGGCTGAGCCAGAGGCGCCCGAACAGAGCTGAACCCGGTCATTGCTCAAGGCGTGAACCAATCACCGCTATCACGTCCCGGCCGCAAAAAGCACAGGCCCCACCCGCGTTGCCCGGGTGGGGCCTGTGCTTAGTGATACGACCTGTTCCTCACATGACGTTCTTGCCTACGAGCTGACCGGTCATTCGGCCCGTTGCATCAAACGGCGCTCAGGCAGCCGTTGGTGACGCTTCCCGTCGGCAGGCCAGCCAGTTGCCGGCGATGGCCAACGCCATTACCGTGGCGCCTGCAATCTCGGCGCGCAGGTCCGGATAGAAGACCCCGACGATTGCCGGCACGATGACCAGGCGCACCGGCCAGGACATGCGAGTGAACAGGTAGCCTTCCAGGGCCGCGGCGAAGGCGCCCAGCGCCAGGATGGCAATCACGCCATTCCAGATCACCACCGGCACCGGACCGCCGATGATGATCTCCGGATTGAAGACCATGAACAGCGGGATCAGATAGAGCCCCTTGGCGAACTTCCAGGCCTGGAAGCCAGTTTCCATTGGCTTGCTGCCGGCTATCGCCGCCCCGGCGAAGCCCGCCAGCGCAATCGGCGGCGTGACGTTGGAGTCCTGGGAATACCAGAACACCACCAGGTGTGCGATCAGCAGCGGCACGCCGAACTCGTTGGACAGCGCCGGACCGACCAGCACGATGAGTACGATATAGCTCGCCGTCACCGGCAGGCCCATACCCAGCACCAAGCTTGCCAGCAGCACCATGACCAACGCCAGCAAGAGGTTGCCGTCCGAGAAGGCCAGCATCATCGCCGAGAACTTGAGCCCCAGGCCGGTCAGGCCGACCACGCCGACGATGATGCCGGCCACCGCGCAGGCCATCGACACCGCCACGGCGTTGCGTGCACCAAGCTCCAGGCCCTGCGTCACCTTGACCACCCCGGCCCACAGCGCCTCGCGAATGCGCGGACCGGTCACCGGCTGGCCTTGGGCCGGCGCCACGAACAGGAACCACACCGAGAAGCGCAGGGCTGCCACCACCAGCATGGTGATCACCGCAAAGTAGCCGACCCGCATCGGCGACATGTTCATCACCAGCAGCCATACCAACACCCCCAGCGGCAGCAGGAAGTGCCAGCCCGAGCGCATCACCTCGCGCATCTGAGGAAGCTCACTGCGCGGCATGCCCTGCATGCCCTGCTTGAGGGCGATGATGTGCACGAACAGGTAGACGGTGGCGAAGTAGAGAATGGCCGGCAGCACGCTGACCTTGACCACTTCGAGGTAGGGCACCTGAGTATATTCGGCGATCAGGAAGGCGCCCGCGCCCATCAGCGGCGGCATGATCTGCCCACCGGTGGAGGCCGCGGCCTCGATGCCCCCGGCCTGGGCCGGCTTGAAGCCCAACCGCTTCATCAGCGGAATGGTGAAGGCCCCGGTGGTGACCACGTTGGCGATGGCGCTACCCGAGATCGAGCCCATCCCCGCCGAGGCGAGCACCGCCGCCTTGGCCGGGCCGCCGCGCTGGCGTCCGGTGGCCGCGTAGGCCATGTCGATGAAGAACTTGCCGGCCCCGGTGATCTCGAGGAAGGCGCCGAACAGCACGAAGATGAAGATATAGGTGGCGGCCACCCCCATCGGCAGGCCGAAGATGCCCTCCTGTCCCAGATACAGCTGACCCACGACCCGATCCAGATTGTAGCCGCGATGCTCCATGATCCCGGGCAGGAATTGGCCGAGCCAGGGCAGCTCGCCCCGCGGGCCAGCGAAGGCGTAAAGCAGCGCCAGGATGCCGATCACCGTCATGCCGAGCCCCACCGCCCGGCGGCTGGCCTCGAGCACCGTGACCGTGGCGATGCAGCCGATGATGATATCGGTGTCGTTCCAGAAGCCGGCGCGGTTGAAGATGTCATCCAGATACAGCACCAGGTAGCCGCCGGTGACCACCGCCCCGGCGAAGAAGGCCAGATCGATCACCCCGCCCACGATGCCCCGCCGGCGGTTCGGGCCAAAGACCGGGAACATCAGGAAGGCCAGCATCATGATCAGCGCCAGGTGGATGCTGCGCTGGTAGAAGAGGCCCAGCGGCTGGATACCGGCCGAGTAGAGCTGAAACAGCGACAGGCCCACCGCCACCAGGGCGATCAGCCACAGAATCGGTCGCGCATGGTTGGCCTGGCTGCCAGGCACGATAGGGGAAGTTGCCGAATCGCTCATGGAGTCCCTTCAGTACGGTGATATCGCCCGACCGCCCCAATGGCAGCGGACAGATGAAAAACGATCAGTGAGCAGGCGCCGGGCGAAGCCCGATGCTCACCCGCTGCCCGGCCGCCCGTGCGCTCAAGCTGGTCGCCTTGCCTTCATGAATCAGGCGATGGTTGACCCGCAGCGCACCGACTCTCAGCAGGTAGCGATTGCCTGGCACCGGCTCGTGGATATCCTCGATCCAGTAGCCGCCATGGCCGTCACTGACCTGGCGACCCCGTCCCGGCACATGGCCGAGCCCGGCCGCAAAGTCCGGCTGATGGCTGCGCTCGAGCACCATCCGGCCGTGCTCGTTGCGGTAGCAGTCGAGGACCGGGAAGCCCTCGACCGAGTGGTTCCACTTAAGACACCAGCCCTCTCCCTGCGGCACCGGCAGACTGACCAACAGCGAATCGCTGCGATCCCGCACCTCGAGCACCCGGTTCTCAGACGCGCCTTCGGCGGCGTTGGCGACAGCGCGCTGGGCTGAGGCGTCAGACGACGTACTCTCGAGAGAAATACTGCCCTGAGACATGCTGCCTTGAGAACTGCTGTCTGGAGAAGCACTAGCCGGGACGACCAGCACCAGCATCGCTATCGGCGCCAACAGCATCGAGACAGCACGCGGCCGAACAACGGGGCGACGGGTCAATCTAGCACTCAGTCTAGCTAACAGGCTAGAACACAAGGGGGCGAGCCCGCCGGCTCGCCCCTGTGGATCGTCGTGAAGCGAAGACGTCATGACATTACGGCCGCTGATAGTCCGCCACCTCGGCACCCACTTCCTCGTAGTAGCGCAGGGCACCCGGATGGAAGGGAATCGGCGTGGCATCGATGCTGAACTCGACGGTGGTGTCGTTGGCCGCCGGGTGGATGGCGATCAGCTTGTCGGTCTGCTCGAACAGCAGCTTGGTGATGTCGTAGGCGAGCTGATCGTCCATGGAGGCGTTGACGGTCAGCACGTTGGGGATGCCGATGGTCTGCACCGGCTCCTCGACGCCCTCATAGATGCCGGCACGCAGCTTGTAGGGCGCGAACACCTCGGATGCCTGGCGGGCGTTGGCGACTTCCTCGTCGGTCAGCCCGATCAGGCGGATATCGCGAGTGGTGGCCAGGTTGAGGATCGAGCTGGTCGGCGGGCCGACGCTCCAGAAACCGGCAGCGATATCGCCATCGCGCAGCGCATCGGCGGTCTCGTTGAAGTTCAGCCGGCGCGGGTCGAAATCGTCATAGGTGATGCCATTGGATTCCAGCACGGCGCGGGCGTTGAGCTCGGTGCCGCTGCCCGGCGCACCCACCGAGACCACCTTACCCTCGAGATCGGAAAGGCTCTCGATGCCGGAGTCGGCCAGGGTCACGATCTGTACCGCATTCGGGTACAGCGAGGCGATGGCGCGCACGTTCTCGACCTGACGGCCGTCGAAGTCACCGGTTCCAGAATAGGCCTGGTAGACGGTGTCGGCCAGGGCGATGGCCAGGTCCGAATCCTCGCGATAGATCAGCGCCATGTTCTCAACCGACGCCCCGGTGACCTCGGCGACGGCTTCATAGCCGTCGAGCTGGTTGTTGATCAGCTCAGCGAGGCCGCCGCCGTAGGGGTAGTAGGTGCCGCCGGTACCGCCGGTGGCGATCGAAATCTGTTGAGCCATGGCCGACGACGAGGCCGCGATCAGGGACGCGGCGAGAGCATACTTGAGAACGCGCATGGAGACTCCTTGGTGCAGGGCTTGGGCGGGCGCCGGATAGCCTCGGCCGGAATATCCCGAACCGGGCGGCTCCGCGGTTGTGATTCGCAGCGACACGACATCCCGGTCATGCCGGCAGCCCCGTCGCCTCATGCAACTTAGCTAAAACGCTAGCATGCAGTCGCGCAGCGCCACCATGCCCTTAGACCAATGGATAGGCCCCAGCGAACTGGCCCCACACCGCCATGTCAGTCCCCGGCCATCACGAGACGTCCGGCTCAGTCGCGGCCGCCCTGGAGCCAGCTAAGCGCCAGTTCGTGCTGGCCACGCTCGTCGGTCACATAGAGGGTGTCTTCCGAGATCATGATCGCCCAGTTGATGCTGCGCGGCAGGTCCTCGGCCAGAGCCTCCAGCGCCTCCTGAGGCAAGGCCGCGATGGACAGGTTCTTGAGGGTCGACACCGCCGGCAGCACCTTGGTCTCCCAGACCCGCAGGCTGCCATAGGCGAGCAGCGACACCTGCTCGGTACGCCGCGAACACCAGGTCAGGCGCTCGGCATCCGGCTGGCCGACCTCGATCCAGTGCAGCACGCGCCCGTCCAGGCTCTTTACCCACAGCGCGGGCTCATCGACATCAGACAGGCCGCGGCCGAAGGCCAGCGCCTCGTCATACCACAACGCATGAGCCAACAGGCGGGCCGCCATGCGCGGCTCGGTCTCGGAAGGATGGCGGGCCACGGTGAAGCGCAGCGTCTGGTAGACGTTGCGATCAAGATCGGTGAGGTTGATATCCACCTTGTAGGGGGTCGCGGTAAGCGCCATGCAATACGTCCAGTCAGGGGGTGTTGGGGCGGCAGTCTACTCCCCTTGCCGCCTCAGCACGATGAAGACGAGGCAGGCCTTGACCAGGAGCAGAAAAGATCGCAAAAATCGTGACAATTCCTCTGGCGGATATCGCCAAAACCTTGCATGCTGAGCCCATCGAAAGCCAAGTCTACGGAGCGTCATGAGTACGGCACGATTATCGACCGGTTGGGATGCCCTCGAACCCTCGCGAATGGCACCCGACCTGGACGTCAGGGAACTGGAGAAGCGCTCGCGCCTGATGCGCATTGTTTCTCGCAAGATCGCTCTTTCCGAGCTTCCCAATCGCGAAATTGCCCAGCGCGCGGGCATCCCTTCCAAACGGCTCAGCGACCTGCTGGCCGGCAAGATCGAGCAATTCTCGGTCGATGAGCTTCAATCGCTGCGTAACTGCGTCTGCGTCGACGATGGCAGCCCACTGCCGCCCTAGAACATGACTCTCCAACTCAAACTCTATGATCGATTCCTCGCCCCGGCCTAGCGCTGCGCGGAAGACGGCATGGCGTAACGCCACGCCCGGTCGATAGACTATAAAGGTCCAGCCCCGGCGACGGGTCTGGATTTTTTGTGTGGTCGGCGCATCACCGTCTATCAGCCACCTTCATCAGTCACCCACTTGCAGAGACCCAGCGCATGCAGTCAGCGGACACCCCGATCAGTCGAGATATCGTGCTCATCGGTGGCGGGCACAGCCACGTCGCCGTGCTGCGGCGCTTCGCGATGCGTCCCGAGCCTGGGGTGCGCCTGACGCTGGTCTGCCGGGACACCCACACGCCCTATTCCGGCATGCTGCCGGGCTATGTCGCCGGGCACTATGACTTCGACGAGGTGCACATCGACCTGCGCCACCTGGCCCAGGCCGCCGGCGCACGCTTCGTGCGCGACGAGGCCACCGGCATCGACCGCCACGCTCGCACGGTGACCTTCGCCCACCGCCCGCCGCTCCCCTATGACAAGCTGTCGATCAATATCGGCTCGACGCCGCGTGTCGGCCAGGTGACCGGCGCCGCGGATCATGCGGTTGCGGTCAAACCAATCCGCGCGTTCCGCGAGCGCTGGCGCGAGCTGCTCACACGCATCGCCGAGCGCCCCACCGAGCGAGACGGACCGCTGCGCCTCGCGGTGGTGGGCGGCGGTGCCGGCGGCGTCGAGCTGCTGCTGGCCATGCAATACCGCCTGCGCCGCGAGCTTGAGGCCCAGGGCCGCGACCCCGACGCGCTCCAGTGCGCCCTTTTCACCCAGAGCGCCGAGGTGTTGCCCACCCACAACCGCCGGGTACGGGCACGCTTCACGCGGCTCTTGGAAGCCCGCGGCGTCGCGCTGCACCTCGATTGCCAGATCACCCGCGTCGAAGCCGGCAGGCTGACCGATGCCCGGGGCGAGGTCTTCGCTACCGACGAAACCGTCTGGGTGACGCAGGCCGGCGGTACCGCCTGGCTCGAAGGCACTGGCCTTGCCCTGAATGAGCAGGGCTTCATTCGGGTCAACGATTACCTGCAGAGCGTCAACGACCCCGATATCTTCGCCGCCGGCGATATCGCCAGCCAGGACGGGCGGCCCCGGGAAAAGGCCGGTGTGTTCGCGGTGCGCCAGGGACGTCCCCTGGCCGACAACCTGCGTGCCAGCCTGATCGGCAAGAAGCTGACAGCCTATTGCCCGCAGCGCCAGTGGCTGGCGTTGATCAGCAGCGGAGACCGCTACGCCGTGGCCTCCCGCGGCCCCCTTTCCTGGGCCGGGGCCTGGCTGTGGCGCTGGAAGGATCATATCGACCGACGCTTCATGGCACGCTTCAGCGAGCTGCCCGCGATGACCGACAAGGCGCCAGCTCGCACCGACAGCCGCGTGACACTGGACGGTGACGAGCACACCCAGGCGCTCTCGGCACTGGCCATGCGCTGCGGTGGCTGCGGGGCCAAGGTCGGCGCCTCGGTGCTGTCGCGCGCGCTGGCCGAGCTTTCCCCGATCGAGCACGACGAGGTAGTGGTAGGTCTCGCCGACCCCGACGATGCCGCCGTAGTCAGGGTGCCGCCGGGCAAGGCCATGGTGCACAGCATCGACTTCTTCCGTGCCTTCATCGACGACCCCTATGTGTTTGGCCAGGTTGCCGCTCACCATGCGCTGGGCGATATTTTCGCCATGGGCGCCGAGGCCCAGACCGCGATGGCGGTGGCCACGGTGCCGCCGGGGCTCGAGGCCAAGGTCGAGGACACCGTGCGCCAGATGATGACCGGCGCCGTCGAGGTGCTCGACGCCGCCGGCTGCCAGCTGGTCGGCGGGCATACCGGCGAAGGCCAGGAGCTGGCGCTCGGTTTCGCCGTCAACGGCCTGATCGACGACGAACCCGATCGCCCCATGCGCAAGAGCGGCCTGCGCCCGGGAGACGCCCTGATCCTCACCAAGCCGCTGGGCACCGGCACTCTATTCGCCGCCCAGGCCCAGCTCGCCGCCCGCGGCCGCTGGATCGATGCGGCACTGGACAGCATGTGCCGCTCGAACCAGGCCGGTGCGACCTGCCTGCAGACCCATGGTGCCCAGGCCTGCACCGATGTCACCGGTTTCGGCCTGCTCGGCCACCTGATCGAGATGACCCGCCCCTCGGGCGTCTGTGCTGAACTGACATTGTCGGCGCTGCCGTTGCTCGAAGGGGCCGAGACTACCGTCGCCGCTGGCATCCTGAGCTCGCTGCAGCCGTCCAACGTGCGTCTGCGCCGAGCCATTCGGGATCAGGCACGCTGGCGCGAGCATCCCCGCTACGGGTTGCTCTTCGACCCGCAGACCGCTGGCGGCCTGCTGGCCGGCGTCCCGGCCGACAAGGCCGAGGCCTGTCTCGCCGAGCTCAAGGCGCTGGGCTACGCCGAGGCGGCCATCATCGGCCGGGTAATCGCGCCAGCGGAGGATGCGACCGACGACCCGGCCCCGATCCGGCTCTGCGAGTAAGCGGCGAGTAAGAGGCGAGTAAGGGCATCGACGATGAACGCGTGCATCCATTGACCCACTCTCGGCAGACACACGACAAGGTGTTACTCGCCTTGCTGGCGCTTGCCCTCTGCGCGGGACAAGTCAGCCCGTTTTTGAGTACCATAGCGCCTGATCAAGCCCGCCACGGCGGCTCTCCACTCGCGCCGCAAGGATAATATCGATGCTCAAGCGCCTGACCCTCGCACTGACCGTGCTGCTGGCTGCCCCGGTCGCCAGCGCCGAAACCTTCGTCTTTACCGCCATTCCCGACGAGGACGAGACCCGCCTGCAGCAGCGCTTCCAGAATGTTGCCGACTACCTGGAGGAGCAGCTCGAGGTCGACGTGCGTTTCGTGCCCGTGAAGTCCTATGCCGCCGCCGTGACCGCCTTTCGCAACAATCAGGTCCAGTTGGCCTGGTTCGGCGTCCAGGCCCGCGCCCGGGTGCCGAATTCCCGCGCGCTCGCCCAGGGCGTCGAGGATGCCGAGTTCATGACCTACTTCATCGCTCACCAGAGCACGGGGCTTGAAGCAGGCGAAGGCCTGTCGGACAAGATGCGCGACATGACCTTCACCTTCGGCTCCAAGGGCTCCACCTCCGGTCGCCTGATGCCCGAGTACTATCTGCGCGAGGCCTTCGGTCAGCCGCCGGAAGAGGTCTTCTCGCGGGTCGGCTTCAGCGGCAATCACAGCCGCACCATCTCGCTGGTGGCTTCCGGCGCCTATGACCTGGGCGCCGTCAACTACACGGTGTGGGAGAACGAGGTCGAGGCCGGCAACATCGACACCGACCAGGTCGAGGTAGTGTGGAAGACTCCGAACTACCCGGACTACCAGTGGACCATCCGCGGCGACGTCGATGAGCGCTTCGGCGCAGGCTTCGCCGATCGTGTCCAGAAGGCGCTGCTCAACATGGAAGACCCCGAGCTTTTGGAAAGCTTCCCGCGCTCCGGTTTCATCCCGGCCAGCAACGATGACTACGCGATCATCGAATCCGTCGGCAAGGAACTGGACCTGATCGACTGATGAGCACCCTGGCCCTGACCGAGGCGGTCGCCGACTATGGCCACCAGCGAGTGCTGGGGCCACTCAGCCTGACCCTTCAGCGTGGCGAGCGCGTCGCGCTGGTGGGCAAGAGCGGTGCCGGCAAATCTAGCCTGCTGTCGGTGATGCACCAGCACTGGCGGAGCCGCGGCGCGGCCCTGATGCCTCAGGAGTTGGGCCTGGTACCGTCGCTCAGCGTCTTTCATAACGTTTATATGGGCGCGCTGGCGACGCACCCCACCTGGTACAACCTGGTGACCCTGGCGAAACCCTTCCGCCGCGACGTAGCCGCCATCCGGCCGCTACTGGCGCGGCTTGCGATCGACGACAAGTGCTGGGCGATGGCCGGCGAGCTCTCCGGTGGCCAGCGCCAGCGGGTGGCGGCGGCCCGGGCGATCCATCAGGGTGGCAAAGTGCTGCTGGCCGACGAGCCGGTCTCGGCGCTGGACGGCCCTCAGTCGGAGACGCTGATGATCGAGCTGACCCAGGCTTACCCCACCGCCGTGCTGGCCATGCACGACGTCGAGCTGGCGCTGCGCTTCACCGACCGGGTGATCGGCATCGCCGATGGCGGCATCGCGCTGGACGCCCCCAGCGTGCGCCTCACCGCTCAGGACCTGCTGCCACTCTACTGAACTGAAGCACCCTATCCGCAAGGCCTTCCCATGTGGCATTCCGCAACGGTTCGTTTAAGCCTAGGCTTCGTGGCCCTGGCGATTTTTTGCCTCGGCATCGCCGATCTGTCCATTACTGCCCACGATCCCTGGCATGAACTCGGCCGGCTGGTGCAGGGCCTGGTGCAGCCGGATGTCAGCGCCGTCGATGACTTGTGGGTGGCGCTGCTGCGCACCCTGGCCTTCGCCTTCGTCGGTGTGGGGCTCGGCGCGACGGCAGGCTTCCTGTTGGCGCTGGTCTTTCACTCACGCCTGGTGCGCAGCGTCTGCGCCTTCGTGCGCGCCATCCACGAACTGTTCTGGGCGCTGATCTTCCTGCAGTTCTTTGGCCTGCATCCGCTGACCGGGGTGCTGGCCATCGCCCTGCCCTATGCCGGGGTATTCGCCAAGGTCTTTGCGGAGATCCTCGAGGAAACCGACCCGCTTCCCGAGCGCGTGCTGCCCGCCGGCAGCGGACGGCTCTCGACGCTTGCCTTCACGCGGCTGCGCGAGGCCTGGCCGCACCTGGTCAGCTATACCAGCTACCGGCTCGAATGCGGCCTGCGCTCCAGCGCCGTGTTGGGCTTCGTCGGCATGCCGACGCTTGGCTTCTATCTGGAATCGGCCTTCGCCCAGGGCCACTACGACACCGTGGGCGCCCTGTTGCTGCTGTTCTACGCCCTGATCGCCAGCCTTCGGCTCTGGGTGCGCCCGCTGCTGGTGCCAGTGTATCTGGTGGTGGCGCCCTTCTGCCTGGGCAGCGGCCTGCCGATCGTGTGGAGCAACGTCTCGCGCTTCTTCACCGAAGACATCGTGCCGTCGCCGCTGCGCCATGGTGAGGGAGTATCCGGTCTCGTCGGCTGGCTTGGCGACATCATGGCCAATGAGGCACTGCCCGGCATCTGGCAAACTCTGGTGCTGACCCAGATCGCCCTGGTGCTGACCGGCTTACTGGCGCTGGCGCTCTACCCGCTGGTCTCGCGTCATTTCTTTCAGGGACGTGGGTGGCATGGGCGTTTGGCGCTTGCCAGCACACAGCAAGCTGGCGCCAGAGTCCCGGGCAATCGTTTGGCTCATCTGCTCGGCCATGGGCTGCTGGTGATCATGCGCTCGACCCCCGAGTACCTGCTGGCCTTTATCCTGCTCCAGCTATGGGGGCCCTCGATGCTACCGGCGGTGGTGGCGCTGGCGATTCACAACGGCGGCATCATCGCCCACCTGGTCGGCCGGCGCAGCAACGAGGTGCGCTTGCGCCAGGATGCGCCTCACGGCCTCGAACGCTATGCCTACGAGCTCACGCCGCGCCTATACGGCCCCTTCCTGGCGCTGTTGTTCTACCGCTGGGAGATCATCATGCGCGAGACGGCCATTCTCGGTATCCTCGGCATCACCACCCTGGGGTTCTACGTCGACAGCGCCATTCAGGAGATCCGTTTCGACCGCGCCATGGTGCTGATCCTGATCACCGCCCTGCTCAACATCGGCGTCGATGTGCTGGCCCGTCACCTGCGCGCCCGCCTGCGGCTGCGCCATACCGCCAACTGCGAGCCCTGAGCGACCGGCCGGAGGATCAGGACGCCAGCCCATTTTTTCTGCCGAGCCCGCATGACAAGACTGCATAGCAAGCTTTCCTGACGGGCTTTCCTGACGAGCTTTCCCGCCAACCTTGCCGGCTTCCACCCGCCACAGCGGCACTGACTAGTCAGGCAGGTCGGTCACTGCACCGGTCGAGGCGGAACTCACCGTCTTGGCGTACTTGGCCAGCACCCCGCGGCGATAACGTGGCGCCGGCTGCTGCCAGGCGGCACGACGACGCTCGAGCTCGTCTTCGTGAAGCGCCACGGTGATGGTGTCGGCTTCGGCGTCGATGGTGATCTGATCGCCATTCTCGAGCAGCGCCAGCGGCCCACCGTCAAAGGCCTCCGGGGTGATATGGCCGACCACGAAGCCATGACTGCCCCCGGAGAAGCGCCCATCGGTGATCAGCGCCACCGAATCACCGAGCCCACGCCCCATGATCGCCGAGGTCGGAGTCAGCATCTCCCGCATGCCGGGGCCGCCGCGGGGGCCTTCGTAGCGAATCACCACCACGTCGCCGGCCACCACGGTGCCGTCATTGATGCGCGCCTGAGCCTCCTCTTCAGAGCCAAACACCCGGGCGGTGCCGGTAAAGCGCACCCCTTCCTTGCCGGTGATCTTGGCCACCGCCCCTTCCGGCGCCAGGTTGCCATGCAGGATGCGCAGGTGGCTTTCGGCCTTCAGCGGCGCATCGAGCGGCGCGATGATGCGCTGATCGTCGGGATACGGCGCCACGCCCGCCAGGTTTTCGGCCAGTGTCCGGCCGGTCACGGTCAGGCAATCACCGTGCAGGAGTCCTGCCTCCAGCAGCATCTTCATCAGCGGCTGAATGCCGCCAATCTCGATCAGCTCGCTCATCATGTAATGGCCGCTGGGGCGCAGGTCGGCGAGCACCGGCACCCGCTTGCCAAGCTGGGTGAAATCGTCGAGACCCAGTTCGACGCCGATACTATTCGCCATGGCGATCAGGTGCAGCACCGCATTGGTAGAACCGCCCAGCGCGATCACCAGGGTGATGGCGTTTTCGAAGGCCTCGCGGGTCATGATGTGAGAGGGACGAATATCGCGCTCGAGCAGTTCGAGCACCTGGGCCCCGGCAGCCGCGCAGTCGTCGCGCTTGGCCTGTGAAACGGCGTTCTGCGCCGAGCTGCCAGGAAGGCTCATGCCCAACGCCTCGATGGCCGAGGCCATGGTGTTGGCGGTGTACATGCCACCGCAGGCGCCAGGGCCGGGAATCGCGGTTTCCTCGATGTGCTTGACGTCGATCAGGTCGAGATCGCCCTTGGCGTGACCGCCCACCGCCTCGAACACCGAGACGATATCGGTGTGGTTTTCGCCGGGCAGGATGGTGCCGCCGTAGACGAACACGCTGGGACGATCGAGGCGGGCCAGGCCGATCAGGCAGCCCGGCATGTTCTTGTCGCAGCCGCCGATCGCCACCAGGCCATCAAAGCCCTCGCAGCCGGCCACGGTTTCGATGGAATCGGCGATCACCTCCCGCGAGACCAGGGAATACTTCATGCCCTCGGTGCCGTTGGCGATGCCATCGGAGATGGTGATGGTGTTGAAGATCACGCCCTTGCCACCGGCGCCATCGGCACCGGCACTGGCCTCGTCGGCGAGGCCGTCGATATGGCTGTTGCAGGGCGTGACCTGGCTCCAGGTCGAGGCGATGCCCACTTGGGGCTTGGCGAAGTCTTCATCGGTAAAGCCCACCGCGCGCAGCATGGCGCGACTGGCGGACTTACCGAGGCCATCGACCACCGGGGCGGAATAGCGCCGGCGTGAATCCTTGGGCGTGTCAGACATGGAGCCTCCTATCAGCGGGTTGGTCGTCAATCCCCTGATAGTGGGCGCCATGCCCTGCCCTTGTAAACGGTCTTGCAAACCGCCTTTGCAAGCCGCCTTGGCAAGCCCCCGCGTCTAGGCAGCCTGTTCGGCGACGGTTAGACGGCGCGAGCCTCTCGCGCCGGGCGCAGAGATGCAACGGTGAGGCTTAGAAGCGTCGAGGCGACCAGCGCGCCGAGGAAAGGCTCAAGGGTCGGTACGCCACCGGGAAAACTTGCCGCCAAGAGCCCCGCCGTGAAGCTGCCCTGTTCCAGCCAGCCGGGCAGCACGGCACCCACAAGGCCCGCCAGACCGCCGGCCACCGCCGCCAAGGTGGTCATGCGCGGCCACAGGCCGAGCAGCACCGGCACGATCGCCGAGGCGCAGAGCAGATCGGCGATCAGGAACAGTCGCAGCACAGAGAGATTCTGCAGCGCCAGCACCACCACCGGCACCATCAGCGCCACCGTCAGCCAGCGGGCCATCGGCAGACCAAGCCCCGTCCGGCCGCGTTCACTGCCATCGCCGACCGCCAGCGAGGCGATAGCGTTCTGCAGGGTATCGACGCTCGAGGCCACCAGCGTTACCGCCAGCACCAGGCCAAGCAGCTTCAGGCCGGCCGACGCGTCGATCAGCAGGGCAAAGAACGGCATCGGCGGCTCGCCGAGGGCAACGCCTGACATGGCGGCGAGAATGCCCAGGCCCCCGACCACCGCCACCACCGCTACGGTCACCAGGCCACCCAGCAGCGCCCCACGTCCCAGCGCCTGACCGCTCTTTGCCGCCCAGACCCGCTGCCAGTAGCCCTGATGAAAAAGGTTTGCCGCCGTGACCGCGATCACCAGGGTCAACGCCACGGACAGCGCACTGCCGGTGGGGATGCCCGGCATCGTAGCCTCTTCCGGCAAAGCCGGCAGCCGCGACAGGCCCAGCCAGCCGACCACCGCCAGCAGCGCAATCAAGAGCCCCGCCTGCCAGCGATCGGTGGCGAGGCTCGCCCGCAGCCCACCGAGCGCCGTGTAAAGCAACGTGGTGAGGGCCACACCGCTCACCACCAACGCCGGCGATACTTCGGAAAGCAGCGCGGTGATGCCGCCGATGGCGGTCAACTCCGCCGCCAGGAAGCAGGCCATGTAGAGGATAGAAATCAGCGACACATAGCGGCGCACGCCGGCTCCGTAGCGACGCTCGGCGAATTCGCCGATGCTGCGCCCTTCGGGGAGATAGCGGCGGATCGCCGGGCCGCAGGCGGCGAGCACCAGGAAGGGAAGTGCCGCGCCAATGGCATAACCGGCCAGTGCGACCGGCCCCGCGAAGGCACCCACTTCCGGCGGCGCGAAGAGAATCCACGCCCCCATGCCGGAAGCCAGGAAGGACAGCCCCAGGGTCGAGGCGTTCTGGGAGTTGCGGGCGGTGACATAGTCATCGAGGGCGTCATCGGGAACACCGTCACCCAGCGCCCTGTTGAAATGCCGGGCGCGCAGGCCAAGCAAAGTGAAAAGCACAAGCGTCGCGCCCAGCGCGGCTAACGTTGGGTAAGGCATGTCGCACTTCCTCCGCCGGTATTAACCGGATCAGGTTCCAGGGTCAGCACGTGGTGCACTCTCAGTCCCAGCTCGCGCCTGTCCATATTGACGGCACAGCCGGGGACTCCCCTGGCGACAGTGAATGAATTGTGAGTACTAAAATGGTCAGTACTAAAATGGTCAGTACTAAGTCGTCAAGTACTCGTCAGCAAGTACTACGTTAGTAAGTACTTCGATGGTGAGTACTTTGCTGACGAGTATAACGCTGTGATTATCTCGTGACAGGATACTTGAGTCATCCCGGCCGGCCAAATCGCCTCAATCACTCAGGTAATGCCATTCTCAGCCGATAACCTAGGCGATGCTCAGAATACCCCATGCCAACAATTACCTGCAGGAATTCAGGATGAACTACACAGAAGCCAAGGAGCACGCCGAAGGGTGCCTGCACCAGATATTTGCGATGCCCTACGAAGCCTTCGATAACGATGTCCCGGAACGCAAGCTTCATCTGCGCGTAGCACTTCAGGCGCTACTGGACGAAGCGCTGCGCGAGCAACGACTGACCCTGCAGGTAATCCATGGCTGGGAAAATGGCGCCTTCGCACCCGCGGATTTGCATCACCACGAGCATAAGCTTCGCGGTACAGACGACATCGCCGCCAGCCTCGCCTACTACCGTGATGCTCTGGCTAACCTGACACCGCTGCCGATCGATACCGGCTCACTGCTGGCCGAGCCCCTGGCCAACGCTATCGCCTCGGCCGAGCAAAACGGCGCAACAATCGATGCTGAGACCCGAGAAAGTCCTGCCCGCTGGCCAGACTTTCCCAACGGCCTTGCCCTTTACACTTTCTTCAAGGTCTACCACCGCCTGACCTACGGCGAAGACGATGCCTACCGCTCGATCTGCTGTAAGACCTCAGAAGGCCTGCGCGAAATCCATGAGTTCCACCTCGAGGAAGGCGAATTTGCAGTGGTTACGCCGCTGCACGATGCCAAGGCCGGCGGAGTGAAACTGGTACTGCACGTCAGCCAGGTCGAGCCGGTGTTAGCGCTGCTGAGCGACTTGAGCTGAACGCCCGGGAAAACGTTAGCCAACGACGCAGACGGCCCCGCCTCTCTCGAGACGGGGCCGTGTATTACCGTGCGGGAAAGCACTTCGCCGCAGCGCTCATGTGACAAAGCTCTTGTGACAAGGTGCCGGCGACCCAGCGCCGGCTACAAAGCTTTGGCTAGAACGCGATCAACCCAGCGAGATGGTGCTGTTGATGCCGCCGGAGATGTTCTCTGGCTCGAACCAGCGGGCGGTGACGGTCTTGGTCTGAGTCCAGAAGGCGATCGCCTGCTTGCCGTTGGGGCCGAGATCGCCAAGCTTCGAGGCCCGCGAGCCGGTGAAGCTGAAGTAGGCGACCGGCACAGGGATCGGCACGTTGATGCCCACCTGGCCAACATCGATGTCGCTTTCGTAACGCCGTGCCACCCAGCCGGAATTGGTAAAGATCGAGGTGCCGTTGCCGTTGGGGTTGGCATTGACGAAGTCGATGGCGTCATCGAGGGTCTCGACGCCCACCACGCATAGTACCGGCCCGAAGACCTCTTCGCGGTAGATGGTCATCTCGGCGGTCACGTCACTGAACACCGTAGGACCGACGAAGTTACCGTTAGGATAGCCCTCAACCTTGAGGCCGCGACCGTCCAGCGCCAGGGTCGCGCCCTCTTTGGCTCCGGCCTCGATCATCGCTTCGACCCGCTCGCGGGCGGCGGGCGACACCAGCGGCCCCAGATCGGCGTCGCGCTGGGTGCCGGGGCCGACCTTCATGTTGCGAGCGCCTTCGATGATGTCCTCAAGCCATGTCCTGGCCTCACCCACCAGCACCACCACCGAGTTGGCCATGCAGCGCTGGCCGGCGGCCCCGAAGGCCGAGCCCAGGAGGTTGTTGATGGCCTGGCTGCGGTTGGCATCCGGCATCACCACGCAATGGTTCTTGGCGCCCATCATCGACTGCACCCGCTTGCCGGCCTCTGAGCCACGGCGATAAATATGGGTGCCGACATGGGTCGAACCGATGAATGACAGCGCCTTGATGTCCGGGTGATCGCAGATCTGGTTGGCCACGTCCGGGCCGCCGTGCACCACGTTGAGCACCCCGGCCGGCACGCCGGCCTCGTGGGCCAGCTCGACCAGGCGCATGGTCGAAGAGGGATCTTGCTCAGAGGGCTTCAAGACGAAGGTGTTCCCGGTGGCGATGGCCAGCGGGAACATGAAGCAGGGCAGCATGATCGGGAAGTTGAAGGCGGTAATGCCCGCACCCACGCCGAGAGGCTGATTCATGGTGTAGACATCGACTTCGTTGGCGGCATTCTCGGCAAGCTCACCAAGCTGCAGGCTCGGAATCGAGCAGGCATGTTCGACCACTTCCAGGCCGCGACCGACCTCGCCTTCGGCATCCGGCAAGGTCTTGCCGTGCTCCTCGGTGATCAGTTCAGCGAGCTCGGCGGTGTGCTCACGAATCAGTGCCTGGAAGGCGAGCATGATGCGCATGCGTTTGCCCAGCGGCACCTTGCGCCAGGTCTTGAAGGCCGCCTTGGCACTGGCTACGGCGCGGTCGACCTCGTCGCTTGTGCAGAACGGCACCCGGGCCACCACTTCCTGGGTCGCCGGATTGAGCACGTCGCGCCATTCCCCGCTCTGGGAGGGCACCGGTTGACCGTCGATATAAAGGGAAATCTCACGCACTGACATGATGGCGGCTCCTGGGCAGACCTCTGGCGATGGCGACACGGCGCCACGCGCGGGACAGCCTCTTGTGATTGTGGATGAACTGGCGGAGGTATAGTGCATTAAGCCATGGCACCCCGGCTTCGACTTTATGTGCATATCGACACGGCCAAAGCGTAGGAAGCGGCTAGTTCGAGTGTAGACAGGGGATGAATTGACACACAACGGGCAGCGCAGCACATTGCTTGTGCATCCACGCACAACTGACATCACTCCCAAGGCAACCAAGAGAGGGCCATTGCAATGCTCGACTGGCAGGACATTCAGGTCTTTCTCGAGGTCGCTCGCAGCGAGCGGCTGACCGATGCGGCCCGGCGCCTGGGGGTCGATCATTCGACGCTTTCACGGCGCACTAAACGCTTCGAGCAAAAACTCAATACCCAACTCTTTGAGCGCAGCACGCATGGCTACCGACTCACCGAGGCCGGCCATCGCCTGCAGGCCCACGCCGAGGAGATGGCCCGCCACGCCATCGAGGCTGCCGAGGGCCTGAGCGATCAGGACCGACAGCTCAGCGGCCAGGTACGCCTCGGCGTCACCGAGGGCTTCGGCACCTGGGTGATCGCGCCCCTGCTAGCCGCCTTCGGCGAACGCCACCCGGCGCTGACGCTGGACCTGCTGGCACTGCCACGTGTGGTCAACTTAAGTCGCCACGAGGCCGACCTGGCCATCACCGTGGAGCGCCCGAGCAGCGCGGGCCTTGTGATCTCGCGGCTGTGTGACTATCGGCTGCGGCTCTATGGCAGTCGCGACTACCTGGCCCGCCATGGCCGGCCGACGACTCGCCGTGAGCTCGGCCAGCACCGTCTGATTGGCTATATCGATGACCTTATCTTCAGCGATCAGCTGAATTATCTGGAACCGCTGCTCGAACCGCCGCTCGAGCACCCTCACGAAACGCCTCTAGATTCTCGGCTTGCCTCCCAGCGCAAGCCGCGGCAGGAAGCTTCCTCGCTCGCCGCCGCGGCCGCATCCCCGGAAACCGTGCGACACGCCCCGCAGTTCAGTATCCGCAGCACCAGCGTCACCACCCAGTACAGCGCGGCCGTTCAGGGCGCGGGGCTAGCGGTCTTGCCCTGCTTCATGGCCGAGCAGCATCCAGCGCTTGAAGCGGTGCTGGTGGACGACATCGACCTCACCCGCCAATTCTGGATCACCGCCCGCCAGGAGCAGCGTCGTCTGTCTCGTGTCCGCCTGACCTGGGAGTACCTGCGCGAGACCGTCGAGGCCAACCGAGCCTTCCTGATGGGCGAACCAGGCGCCTGCCTGACATGCCCGTCTGCAGGGCCCAGCGCCGAGTGACACCGGCCTCGCTTGCATGCACGATCTCCGATGAAAATTAGCTATCAGCTTCTTGAGTAAAGAAAAATTGAAGCCCTGAGGGTCGCCACTAAGCTGTGATGTAAAGCAATAGCAGTAAAAAGCGCCCTTTCCGCTGACTGAGTCGACAGCAAACCTATTAGCACGCCATAAAAGAGAAAGGGCCATCGAAGCTGGTGGGGAGTCAAGCCCCATCCATACCAATGACGGGAGATAACGCGATGGGCAACGGACAACAAGGCACCGATGCTGGCAAGTGCCCGGTAATGCACGGCGGCAATACCGCGTCCGGGCATTCCAACACCGACTGGTGGCCAGAGGCGCTGAACTTCGACATCCTTCACCAGCACGACCGCAAGGCCGACCCGATGGGCGAGGACTTCGCCTACCGGCAAGAAGTCAGAAAGCTCGACTTCGACGCCATCAAGCAGGACATGCAAGCCCTGATGACCGACGGCCAGGAGTGGTGGCCGGCCGATTGGGGCCACTATGGCGGCCTGATGATTCGCATGGCCTGGCACGCGGCGGGGTCTTACCGCCTGGCCGACGGGCGTGGTGGCGCTGGCACCGGCAACCAGCGATTTGCCCCCCTCAACTCCTGGCCGGACAACGGCAACCTCGACAAGGCGCGGCGTCTGCTGTGGCCGATCAAGAAGAAGTACGGCAACAAGATCAGCTGGGCCGACCTGTTCATCCTGGCCGGCAACGTCGCCTACGAGTCCATGGGCTTCAAGACCTTCGGTTTCTCATTCGGCCGCGAGGATATCTGGCAGCCCGAGAAAGATATCTACTGGGGGGCCGAGAAGGAGTGGCTGGCGCCCTCCGACGAGCGCTACGACAACGTCGACAAGCCCGATACCATGGAGAACCCGCTGGCCGCGGTGCAGATGGGCCTGATCTACGTGAATCCGGAAGGTGTGAACGGCCAACCCGACCCGCTCAAGACCGCCGAGCAGGTTCGCGAGACCTTCGCGCGCATGGCGATGGACGACGAGGAGACCGCGGCGCTGACCGCCGGCGGCCATACGGTCGGCAAGACCCACGGTAATGGCGACGCCGAGGCCCTTGGGCCTGAGCCAGAGGGCGCCGACGTCGAAGCGCAGGGCTTCGGCTGGCTCAACCCCAACCTGCAGGGCAAGGCCACCAACGCCATCACCTCCGGCCTGGAGGGTGCCTGGACCACGAATCCCACCCAATTCGACATGGGCTACTTCGACATGCTGTTCGGCCATGAATGGGAGCTCAAGAAGAGCCCCGCCGGCGCCAACCAGTGGGAGCCCGTCGACATCAGGGAGGAAGACAAGCCGGTCGACGCCACCGACTCCTCCATTCGCCATAATCCGATGATGACCGATGCGGACATGGCGATGAAGATGGACCCGACGTACAGGGCCATCTGCGAGAAGTTCATGAAGGATCCGGAATACTTCAAGGACGCCTTCGCTCGCGCCTGGTTCAAACTGACCCATCGCGACATGGGGCCGAAGTCGCGCTATATCGGCCCGGAAGTGCCGGCTGAGGACCTGATCTGGCAAGACCCGGTGCCGCAGGGCGAGACCAATTACATCGAAGAGGTGGTCAAGGACAGCATTGCGGACGCCGGGCTGAGCATTAATGAGCTGGTTTCTACCGCCTGGGACAGCGCGCGCACCTTCCGCGGTTCCGATATGCGCGGCGGCGCCAATGGGGCCCGAATCCGCCTGGCACCCCAGAAAGACTGGGAGGGCAACGAACCCGATCGCCTGGCCAAGGTGCTGAAGGTCTACGAGAAGATCTCCGCCGACACCGGCGCCAGCGTGGCCGACGTGATCGTGCTGGGCGGCAACCTGGGCATTGAAATGGCGGCGAAGGCGGCCGGCCATGACGTTCAGGTACCTTTCATGAAGGGGCGGGGTGATGCCACCGACGAGATGACCGACGCTGCCTCCTTCGACCCGCTGGAGCCGCTGGCAGATGGTTTCCGCAACTGGCAGAAGAAGGAGTACGTGGTCAAGCCGGAAGAGATGCTGCTTGATCGTGCCCAGCTGATGGGCCTGACCGCCCCGGAGATGACCGTGCTGATCGGCGGCATGCGGGTACTGGGCACCAATCACGGCGGCACCCAGCACGGGGTGTTCACCGATCGCGTGGGCCAGCTGACCAACGACTTCTTCGTCAACCTGACCGACATGGCAAACCGTTGGGAGTCCCAGGGAGCGAACGCGTACGGCATCGTGGACCGCCAGAGCGGCAACACCAAGTTCACCGCGACTCGGGTTGATCTGGTGTTCGGCTCCAACTCCATCCTCCGCTCTTACGCCGAGGTCTACGCCCAGGACGACAATCAGGAGAAGTTCGTCAAGGACTTCGTCAAGGCCTGGACCAAGGTGATGAACGCCGACCGCTTCGACTTGGCCTGAAACGTCCTGATTCGGCCTGCTCTACCCTGACCCTTGGGCGCTGCCCCGGCGGCGCCCATAGGTCACAGCTTTATGGAGCACAGGTTTAAAGGGCAAAGGGTTAAAGAGCACCGTTTTAAAGGACACAGGTTTCGGCAGTTCGGTTAACAGCCGGATGCATCACCGCCAGTAAGAGAAGCAAGCTAAAAAAAGCCGCGTTGGCCCTTGGCCAGCGCGGCTTCCTTTTGTCTTGTCTGATGTCGCTACTGCGTGATTCAGCGGCGTCTCAGGTACCGCAGAAAGTCCGCAACACCCGCTCGTTTGCCTGCGGCGGCTGGGTGTAGTCAGGCTCGCCCTCGGGTGCCTCGAAGGGCCGGGTAATGGCCGCCAGCAGCGCCTCGAAGGGACCGTAGTCGTCCTCGTCGGCGGCCGCCATCAACGCATGCTCAACCTGATGATTGCGGGGAATCACCGCCGGGTTGGTGGCGCGCAGACGCGCGGCAATGGTCGCGGCATCGGCGTCTTCGCGGCTAAGACGCTCACGCCAGCGCGTCAGCCAGGCCCGAATGGCCTCGGGCGTGTCGAAGAGTTCCACCAGCCGCGCCTCGCCGTCCTCCTCAAACACATCAGCGAGGCGGCGGAAGGTCAGGGTGTAATCGGCGTGGCCGGCCTGCATGGTGTCCAGCAGCTCCTGAGCCAGGGTCTCGTCGCCTTCCTCGACCCGGACAAGTCCCAGCTTGCCGCGCTTGACCGCGCCAAAGCTTGCCTCGAAGTGCTCGGGGAAGGCCTCGATAGCATCGGTAGCAAGCGCAACAGCTCGGTCATGATCCTCATCGAGCAGTGACAGCAGCGTCTCGGCGAAGCGGGCCAGGTTCCACTGGGCGCTGTGGGGCTGGTTGGAGAAGGCATAACGGCCGCGCTCGTCGATGGAGCTGAACACGGTGAGCGGATCGTAGGCATCCATAAAGGCGCAGGGGCCGTAATCCAGGGTCTCGCCGGAGATCGTCGAGTTGTCGGTGTTCATCACCCCATGGATGAAGCCCACGCCCATCCAGCGCGCTACCAGCTCGGCCTGGCGAGCCACCACCGCCTCGAGCAGGGCCAGATAGCGCCCGCCGCCGCTCAGCGGCGCAAGGTGCGGATAGTGGCGCTCGATGGCCATGTCGGCCAGCAACTGGATCGCCTCGACGTCCTGGCGGGCGGCAAAATACTGGAAGGTCCCCACCCGCAGGTGGCTCGACGCCACCCGGGTCAGCACCGCACCGGGCTCGGGCAGGCGACGCATGACCCGCTCGCCGGTGGTCACCGCGGCCAGCGCCCGGGTGGTGGGAATGCCCAGCGCGTGCATGGCCTCGCTGACCAGATACTCGCGCAGCACCGGCCCCAGCGGCGCCCGGCCGTCGCCGCCCCGGGAGAAGGGCGTGCGCCCGGCGCCCTTGAGCTGCAGTTCGCGCAGCTCCCCCTCGCGGTTGATGACCTCGCCGAGCAGCAGCGCCCGACCATCGCCGAGCCTAGGAACGAAATTACCGAACTGATGGCCGGCGTAGGCCATCGCCAGCGGTTCACTGCCGTCAGGCGGCGCATTTCCGGACAGCGCTTCGGCGGCCTCGGTAGCATCGAATGCAGTCGAGTCGAAGCCCAGCTCCTCGGCAAGCGCATGATTGAAGGCAACCAGGCGCGGATTCGCCACCCGCGTCGGGGCACACTCGGCACTCATGCGCGACGGCAGGTGCGCATAGCGTAGGGAAAAACTCGGGAACATGACGCCTCCTCCAAAAGGGCTCGCCTACCCTACAGGGACAGGCAAATGCGGCCAACATTCCCTGCCTTTCTATACGGGCTCGTCGGCATCCTTGATACCGAAATCCTTCACACTGGCGATCAGGTCGCTGAAGCGCTCACCCTGAACCAGCACATGATCCCGCAGTGCCTGTTCTGCCCGGACGGCATCACCGGCCTCGATGGCCGCGATGATCTCACGATGCTCGCTCAGCGAGTTGCTCATGCGATGGCGGACCTGTAACTGCAGTCGCCGATAAGGCTTCAGTCGCAGCTTGAGCTGACGGGCCTCCGCGGCCAGGAAGGCATTGTGGCTCGCCGCGTAGATCGTGTGATGGAAGACCTCGTTCTCGTAGTAATACTCATCGGGATCTCCGCCTGCCGAGGCGGCCTCACAGCGCTCAAGCGCCTGATGCAGATCGGACAGCTCACCGGGCGTGATGCGCCGCGTGGCCAGGCGTCCGCACATGCCCTCGAGTTCAGCCATGACCTCGAACATCTCGATCAGTTGCTCGATGCTCACCTTGGCCACGAAGGTGCCCTTCTTCGGCGAGACTGTTACCAACCCACTGGCCACCAGTTGCTGGATGGCTTCACGCACCGGCGTGCGGGATACCTCGAACTCATTGCCCAAAACTTCCGGATCGAGACGCTCACCGGGGACCCGTCGACCATTGATGATGTCGTCCTCCAGCGAATCCTTGAGCCGCTGAGCATTCGATCGCTTGGTGCCCGCCATATTTTCCCCCTTGCCCGATCAATCGCTTGCGTCACCGCATCGACCATGGTCTAGCGTCATTTAATTGACACAAATATCCCAGAAGCCTATTCAAGTATACATCATCGTCGATGATAAACATTTCACAAGAATAATAGACCGATGGAGTCACGCCACTATGACACGCCCGATGACACACCAGCTCACCTCCACCGCCGCCATCGCGGCCGCCACCCTGACCCTTGCCTTTTCAAGCGTTGCCTCGGCAGAAACCGTGCTGCGCGCCTCGCACCAGTTCCCTGGTGGACAGGGCGATGTTCGAGACGAAATGGTGCAGTTGATGGCCAAGGAAGTCGCCGCAGCCGACGTTGACCTCGCCATCCAGGTCTATCCAGGCCAATCCCTGTTCAAGGCCAAGGAACAGTGGAGCGCCCTGGCGCGTGGCCGCCTGGACATGACATCGCTGCCGCTTGACTACGCCAGTGGCCGCCACCCGGAGTTCTCGGCAACGTTGATGCCGGGGCTGGTGCGCAATCACGAACGTGCCCAGCGGCTCAACGATTCCGAGTTCATGACCATGATCAAGGACGTGATTCATGAAGGCGGCGCCCGCGTGCTGGCCGACGCCTGGCTGGCCGGTGGCTTTGCCTCGAACAAGCGCTGTATCACCTCGCCGGAAACGGTCGAGGGCCAGACCCTGCGCGCCGCCGGCCCGGCGTTCGATGAAATGCTGGCCAGCGCCGGCGCATCTATCACCTCGATGCCGTCCTCGGATATCTACACCGCCATGCAAACCGGGGTGCTCGACGGCGCCAACACGTCGTCCGGCTCGTTCGTGTCATATCGCATCTACGAGCAGGTGTCTTGCCTGACAGCGCCCGGTGAAAACGCGCTGTGGTTCATGTATGAACCGGTCCTGATTTCAGAACAGAGCTGGAACAAGCTCGACGAAGCGCAGCAGCAGGCGTTGGTCGAGGCCGGTCAGAAGGCAGAAGAGTACTTCGCCGGTGAAGCCGCGGCACTGGATCAGAAGATGATCGACGAGTTCAAGGCAAATGGCGTCGAGGTAGTCAGCATGTCTGAAGAGGACTACCAGGCCTGGCTGGATATCGCCCAGCAGAGCTCCTACAAAACCTTCGCCGAGAACGTGCCCAACGGCCAGGCCCTGATTGATGCGGCCCTCGCCGTGGAGTGACACCACCTCCGCTACCTGTGACATCAATGCCGATGACCGCCTGACGGTTCACGGCTTGCCGGGCCGCCCTGCATGAGGCGGCCCTCCTTCACACTATCCGGAGGGCATATGGAGCACTTCTCTCGCCGCGAGCTCTCGACCCCCGTCAAGATCATCGGCATCTATACACACGTCATGGATCGCCTGTCGCGCGCCATGGCCTACCTGGCCGCGGCCATGCTGATGGCCGGCGTGCTGGCCATTTGTCACATGATCTTCGTGCGTACCATCCTGGGCATGAGTTCCACTTGGCAGACCGAATTCACCATCTACATCGTCAGCGGCGCGATGTTGATGGGCAGTTCCTATGTACTGATGACGGGCGGCCATGTGGCGGTCACCCTGCTGCCTGACATGATCGGCGGGCTGCCCCGCAAGATCATGCGCCTGGTGTCATCCCTGGTCGGAATCGGCTTCTGCGCCGCCCTGGCCTATGCCGCCTGGCTCTATGTGGCCGAGGCCTACCACCAGCAGTGGACCACCGGCTCGGTATGGAACCCACTTCTATGGCCGGCACTGGTGCCGATGGCGCTCGGGTCCACCCTGCTGACACTGCAATACGTCGCCGAAACCCTGCGTAAGGAGCCTTGACCATGGACCCGATTACCGCCGGCATTGCCGTGGCCGTGGGGCTGCTTGTATTGATGGCCATCGGCACCCCGATCGCCTTCGCCCTGGGCGCCGTGTCGCTGATTGCCCTGGTGGCCGACCGCGGCATGAGCGAGCTGACCTACTTCGGCGAGACCTTCTTCGACCGCATCGCCGAGTTCGGCTTCGTGGCGATTCCAATGTTCATCCTGATGGGCGCGGCCGTGGCCTCGTCGCCCACTGGTCGCGACCTCTATCGCTCGCTGGATCTGTGGCTCGGACGCCTGCCCGGTGGTCTCGCGATCTCCAACATCGGCGCCTGCTCGATCTTCGCCGCCCTCTCAGGCTCCTCTCCCGCCACCTGTGCCGCCATCGGCAAGATGGGCATCCCCGAAATGCGCAAGCGCGGCTACCCGGATGGCGTGGCCGCCGGCTGCATCGCCGCTGGCGGCACGTTGGGCATCCTGATTCCTCCCTCGGTGACCATGATCGTCTACGGCATTGCCACCGAAACCTCGATCGGACGCCTGTTCATCGCCGGTGCGATCCCAGGGCTGATGCTAGCCGGTCTGTTTATGGTCTGGACGCTGATAGCCTGCAAGTTGGCAGGAGGCTATGACACCCCGATGGTCACGGCCACCGACAAGATGAAGGAAACGATCAAGGCCAACGTCGACAGCAACCTAAAGGCGCTGGTGCGAGTGCTGCCATTCCTGGCGGTGGTGGCCGGCATTCTGTTCGCGCTATACGGCGGTCTGGCCACGCCTTCGGAGGCGGCCGGGGCCGGTGCCTTCCTGTGCCTGGCGCTAGCGATCATCGTCTATCGCATGTGGCACGTCGCTCCGATCAAGCTGATCATGCGCGACTCCCTGCGCGAGAGCGTGATGATCATGCTGATCATCGCCGCCGCCGAGGTCTTCGCCTATGCACTGTCATCGTTGTTCATCACCCAGACAGTGGCGGCCACCATCGCCGATCTGGAGGTCAACCGCTGGGTGCTGATGGGCATCATCAATCTGTTCCTGCTGGTGGCCGGCTTCTTCCTGCCGCCGGTAGCAGTGATCGTGATGACAGCACCGATCCTGCTACCGATCATCCTGGCCGCTGACTTCGATCCCTACTGGTTCGCCGTCATCCTGACCATCAACCTGGAGATCGGCCTGATCACGCCGCCAGTGGGCCTCAACCTGTTCATCATCAACAGCATCGCCCCGGACATCTCACTGCGTGACGTGCTGATGGGCAGCCTGCCCTATGCCTTGTGCATGGTGCTGGGCATCGTGGTGCTGTGCTTCTTCCCGGGCATTGTGACTTGGCTACCCAACCTGATCATGGGCCAGCCCTGACCATGCGCCAGCTGATCATGCGCCAGCATTGCACTTGCACCCGGACGCCGACGCGCCCTTGTCATTGTCCTTATCTTTGTCTTTGGACCTGGGCTCACCAATGAGGGATCAATAATGAATATGAGCTTCCTGCAGGAGCTGTTCAGCAACATCACTCAGCGCGATGTACTGCTCAGGCGCCGAGAAGATGAGCGCTCTCCCGTCGATCACGCCATGCTGATCAAGGCCTGTCAGGCGCTGCTCGAAAGTGACGGCGAGGCCTCGAGCATCACCTTGGCGAGCCAGACCCTGGCGATCTATGCCCGCCTTGACGACGACCAGAAACGGCAGTTCTTCATGGGGCTGGCCGACGATTTCGCCGCCGACCCCGAGGAGATCGATGCCGCTTACGCGGCCTACCGCGAGACCCGCGACAACCTCACGCAGCAGCACCTGTTCGATGTCTGCGAGCCCCGTCGCCAGGAACTGCTGCGCCGGCTCAACCTGCCAAGCGGCGGCACGCATGAGCTGGTGCACATGCGCGAGGATCTGCTGGCGATGCTCGGCGAACACCCCGATCTCAAGGCCATCGATGCAGACTTCGCCCACCTATTCGCCTCCTGGTTCAATCGCGGCTTCCTGGTGCTGAAGCGTATCGACTGGAACACGCCGGCGGTGATCCTCGAGAAGATCATCCGCTACGAGGCGGTGCACGAGATCCACGACTGGAACGACCTGCGCCGGCGCCTCGATGCCCGCGACCGGCGCTGCTTCGCCTTCTTCCACCCGGCTCTCGGCGACGAGCCGCTGATCTTCGTCGAAGTGGCCCTGCACAAGGGACTGCCCGACCAGATCCAGGCGATCCTTGATCCCGCCACCTACGACATCGAGGACCCGGAGGCCGCCGACACCGCCGCCTTCTTCGGTATCAGCAACTGCCAGACCGGGCTGCGCGGCATCTCCTTCGGCAATTTCCTGATCAAGCAGGTGGTGCAAGAACTCAAGCAGGAACTGCCCCATCTCAAGCACTTCGTCACCCTGTCGCCGGTGCCGGGCTTTCGCAAGTGGCTGGAGACCGTGTTGCAAGACGCAGGCGACGGCCTCGACGAGGACGCAAAGGCGGCGCTTGAGCACCTCAATGCGCCCGACTGGGCCAGCGACCCCGAACAATCACAGCGGCTCAAGGAACTCATCAAACCGCTGGCGGCGCATTACCTGCTCAAGGAAAAGAATGCCAAGGCATTGCCTCTCAATCCCGTAGCCCGCTTTCACCTGGGCAACGGCGCTCAACTGCATCGCATCAACTGGCTGGGCGACACATCGGGCAAGGGACTCCATCAGGCCGCCGGGCTGATGGTCAATTACCTCTATGTGCTCGAAGACATCGAACGCAATCACGAGAAATACACCACCCACGGCACGATCGCCTGCTCGTCGGCCGTGCGCGACCTGGACCGACGTGCCCGCAAACTGCTCAAGGGAGAACCAACAAAATGAACCACAACCTGTTCGATACCTTCGCTCAACGCATGCGGGCGCGCGGTGACGCCGATTTCATCACCACCCGCGACGGCCGCGGCTACAGCTATGCCCAGGCCCTCGCAGCCAGCGAACGACTGGCCGGTGCCCTGGTCGCGCTCGGCGTGAGCCCGGGGGACCGGGTCGCCGTGCAGGTCGACAAGAGCCCCGAAACCATTCTGCTGTACCTGGCCACCCTACGCGTCGGCGGCGTCTACCTGCCGCTCAATACCGGCTACACCGGCGAGGAGATCCGCTACTTCCTCGGCGATGCGGAGCCTGCGCTGTTCGTCTGTCGCCCCGCGGTCAAGGACGAAGCACGGCGCATCGCCGACGAGACCGGCTGCGCGCAGGTGGCCACTCTGGGCATTGAAGCCGACGGCAGCCTGATGACGGCCGCCGCCAAGGCAACGCCATATGAAGGCATTCAGGCCCGCGAAGGCGACGACCTGGCCGCCATCCTCTATACCTCCGGCACCACCGGACGCTCCAAGGGCGCGATGCTGACCCACGCAAACCTGGGCTCAAACGCCAAGGCGCTGGTCGACACCTGGCAGTTCAGCGAAGCCGATCGGCTGATCCATGCGCTACCGATCTTCCACACCCATGGGCTCTTCGTGGCCTGCAACGTGGTGCTGATGTCCGGCGCCAGCATGTGCTTCCTGCCACGCTTCGACGTCGAGGCGATCATCGACGAATTACCCCGCGGCACCACCATGATGGGCGTGCCGACCTTCTACACCCGCCTGCTGCAGGACCCGCGCCTGACACCAGAACTGACCGCCAACATGCGCCTTTTCACCTCCGGCTCGGCCCCGCTGACCGCCGACACCCATCAGGCGTTCGAGGCCCGCACCGGTCATGCGATTCTCGAGCGCTACGGCATGACCGAGACCAACATGAACACCTCCAACCCCTATGAGGGCGACCGGATCGCCGGCACCGTTGGCATGCCGCTGCCCGGGGTGGAGGTTCGCATCACCGACCGTGAGAGCCATCGTGACCTGCCCCAGGGCGAGATCGGCATGCTCGAGGTGCGCGGTCCCAACGTCTTCGTCGGCTACTGGCGCATGCCGGAAAAGACCAAGGAAGAACTGCTCGACGATGGCTTCTTCGTCACCGGCGACCTGGCGATGATCGACGAGCGCGGCTATGTGCATATTGTCGGGCGGGACAAGGACCTGGTGATCTCGGGGGGCTACAACGTCTACCCGAAAGAGGTCGAGCAGGTCATCGACGAGTTGGACGGCGTGGTCGAATCGGCCGTGATCGGCGTGCACCATCCCGACTTCGGCGAAGGCGTGACCGCCGTGGTGGTCAAAAAGCCCGGCGCCACGATCGACGAGGCACTGGTAATCGCCTCGCTGAGCGACCACCTCGCCAAGTACAAGCAGCCCAAGCGAGTACTGTTCGTCGACAGCCTACCCCGCAACACTATGGGCAAGGTGCAGAAGAAGCAGCTACGCGACGACTACCGCGACCTATACAGCGACGCCTGACCGGCTCCTGCCCGTACCTGGACATAAGCACTCACCGAGGCCGCCCCATGAGGCGGCCTCGTCGGTTGTAGAGACCGGCGACGAGAGCAAAAAAAAGAACCGATAACACGCGCAGAGACGAACACAGTAGCAAGCATCACCAGCAGCCAGGGCCAGTTTCCGCTATGGTCTCGGTAGCGCTTTCCAAAGATCCTTCTCCAGAACGATCATCTCAGGAGTCACCGTCATGTCCTCTGCCCCCGCTGCCTCCCGCTCGCTTTTTGATCAACCGGATGCCCTTCTGGATAAGCATCCGGATAAGCACCTTGATGAGCGTGACGATGACCGTCCTGCCGACCAGGTCGCCGAATCCCGGGGCGATCTGCTCGACGATCAGGCCCTCGACTACTATCGGCCGCCGGAAACCGCCGCGCTGGGCCTGGTCCGCCTGCGCGCCAGCGATAAGGGTCTCACCGAAATCGTCTTCGTCGGCGAGGCGGAGGCCGATGAAACGCCCCGTCCCAACGCCCTGACCGACCGCGCCCACGCCCAGCTCGAGGAATACTTCGACGGCCTGCGCCAGACCTTCGACCTGCCGTTGGCGCCCAAGGGCACCGACTTCCAGCAGCGGGTCTGGCAGGCGCTTTCCACCATTCCCTTCGGCGAGACCCGCTGCTACGCCGAGATCGCCGAGCAGCTTAACCGTCGTGGCGGCCAGCGCGCAGTGGGCCGCGCCAACGGCCAGAATCCGCTGGCCATCGTGGTGCCCTGCCATCGAGTGATCGGCAGCGACGGACGCCTGACCGGCTACGCCGGCGGCATCGGCCGCAAGCAGTGGTTGCTCGCCCATGAGGCCGGCGAAATTCCCTTCGACTTGGGGTGAGTTCGGCTAAGCCCGGCGGCTCGAAACACGCCCATCGACCTGAAATGAGCGACAGCTGATTTATGCCGTGGGCGATTTGCGGCACCATTGACCTCCGTCTCAACGCCGCGAAGGAATCGCCATGCCCCTCCGTCTCTCCCAGGGATCCGAGCTCAGCCCCGGCTTCATGGTGATCCACGGCAATCGCCTGGAAACGCTGCGCGACCTGGCGGTGGAATGGCTGCGGACCCATCCGCTGGGGCCGCTGGAAGACGAAGTGATTCTGGTGCAGAGCAACGGCATCAGCCAGTGGCTGAAGCTGGCGCTGGCCGCCGACCCGCCCGCCGGCGCCGGCATCGCCGCGGCGATGGATGTCACCCTGCCAGCCCGCTACCTGTGGCAGGCCTACCGCGCAGTGCTGGGCAATGAAGCCGTGCCGCCGTCATCACCCTTGGACAAGCCGCGCCTTATCTGGCGACTGATGCGTCTGCTGCCGGAGTTGGTGGATGACGAGACCTTCGCCCCGCTGGCGCGCTTTCTGGCCGACGACGATGACCTGCGCAAGCGCCATCAGCTCGCCGAGCGCCTGGCCGACCTGTTCGACCAGTACCAGGTCTACCGCGCCGACTGGCTGGCCGCCTGGGCCGAGGGCCGCGACGAGCTGATCGATGCCCGCGGCCAGGCCCGGCCGCTCGCCGAGGACCAGTGCTGGCAACCGGCGCTGTGGCGGCGGCTGCGCGACGACATTTCTCAAGGACTGGGCGAAAACGGCCTGGCCACCAGCCGTGCCTGGGTACACACCCGCTTCCTTGAGGCCTGCCGCGAACTGACGCCCGAAGCCCTGAACAAAGAGACGCGACCGGCCGGACTACCGCGCCGGGTAGTGGTATTCGGCATCTCCTCGCTGCCCCGCCAAACGCTGGAGGCGCTAGCCGCGGTGTCGAAGGTCACCCAGGTGCTGCTATGCGTGCACAACCCCTGCCGCCACTACTGGGCAGACATCATCGAGCACAAGGACCTCTTGCGGGCCGCCCGTCGGCGCCAGCGTCATCGCCCCGGCATGCCGCTCGAACTCGATGACACCCAGCTGCACCTGCACGCCCAACCGCTGCTGGCCGCATGGGGCAAGCAGGGCCGCGACTACCTGCGCCTACTCGATGAGTTCGACGACCAGGACGCCTACCGGGCGCTGTTCGATGCCGAGGCGCTGCGCATCGACCTGTTCGACTCGCCCGCCGACGGCGAGACCACGGGGCTACTGCAGCAACTTCAGGACGACATCCTCGAACTGCGGCCACCCCAGGAGACCCGCGACACCTGGCCAGCGGTGGACCCGGCCCTTGATCGCAGCCTGCGCTTCCACGTCGCCCACAGCGCCCTGCGCGAGGTGGAGATCCTCCACGACCAGCTACTGGCCGCCTTCGACGCCGACCCCACGCTGCGCCCGCGCGACGTGCTGGTGATGGTGCCGGACATCGACACCTACGCCGCCGCTGTACAAGCGGTATTCGGCCGGCTACCCCAGGACGACCCGCGCCACATTCCCTTTACGCTCTCCGACCAGACCAGCCGCCACCGCCAGCCGCTGCTGGTGGCGCTGGAGGCGCTGCTGCACCTGCCGGAATCGCGGCTCACGGTGAGTGACCTGCTCGACCTGCTGGAAGTCCCCGCCCTGCGCGGGCGCTTCGGACTGACCGCCGACGACCTGCCGGTGCTGCGCCGCTGGATCGAGGGCGCCGGCATCCGCTGGGGGCTCAACGCCGAGCAGCGCGCCCGGCTCGACCTGCCAGGCGGTCTTACCGCCAACACCTGGGCCTTTGGCCTGCGTCGCCTGATGCTAGGCTACGCGGTGGGCCAAAGTACGGACAACGAAAGCGCCGGCGGTCCCTGGCACGACATCGAGCCCTATGGCGACATCGGCGGCCTGGAGGCCGCGCTGGCCGGCCCACTGATGGACCTGCTCGACGCCCTCGAGGCCCAGTGGCGCGCGCTCAGCGAGCCCGCCGACGTAGCCACCTGGTGCCGCCGCCTGCGCGGCTTGCTGAGCGATTGCTTCGCCGCCGAGGACGAGGCCGACCTTGCTACCCTCAACCGCCTGGGCGAACTGCTGGAAGACTGGCAGGAGACCACAGAGGACGCTGGCCTTACCGAAGCCCTACCGCTCTCGGTGGTACGCGAGCACTGGCTTGGCCAGCTCGACGAAGCCAACCTCTCCCAGCGCTTCCTGGCCGGCGCGGTGAACGTCGCCACCCTGATGCCGATGCGCGCCATCCCGTTCCGCCACGTCTGCCTGCTGGGCATGAACGACGGCGAGTACCCGCGGGTACAGCGCCCGCTGGATATTGACCTGATGGGGCACGACTACCGCCCTGGCGACCGCTCGCGCCGCGAGGACGACCGCTACCTGTTCCTCGAGGCGCTGCTCTCGGCCCGCGACAGCCTGATGATCAGTTGGGTCGGCCGCAGTATCCACGACAACGAGCCGTGCCCACCCTCGGTACTGCTCGGCCAGCTGCGCGACCACCTCGCCGCTGGCTGGAAACTGGCCGGCGCAGAAGAAGGCGACGCCACCGGCCAGGCCCTCGTCGACGCCCTGACCACCGAGCATCCGCTGCAGCCGTTTAGCAGACACTACTTTACGGGCGAGCGAGGCCTGTATACCTATGCTCATGAATGGCGAGCGATCCATGCCGGCCATTCATCTCCCGAAACCGCCGTCGACGGCGAGCTGCCGCCGATGGAGATCGACACGGCACTGCCACTGGCGCGCCTCAGTGGCTTTCTCAAGGACCCGGTGAAGGCCTTCTTCACCACCCGGCTCGGCGTCTACCTCGAGCGCGAGGCGCTGGAAAGCCCGGACCACGAGCCCTTCGCCCTGGACGGCCTGGACCACTGGCAGCTCCAGCAGGCGCTGATCGAGGCCGGGCGCCGCGCCGTCGATGCGTCCGAACCGCCAACGCCCGCCATTCACGACACTCTGGAGCGCCTGGAGCGCGAGGGGCGCCTGGCCATGGGCGGCTTCGCCGAGCTAATGCGCGAACAGCTAGTCGAGCCGCTGGACAAGGTGCTTGGCGACTACGCCGACCAACTCGAGGCCTGGCCCTACGCCTGGGAGACCCCGGCGGCGGTCTCGCTGACGCTTGATACGGGCGAGGACCCACTGTCGACTGATCCGCTGCGGGTGGAGGACTGGCTGGACGGCCTGCGCGAGAACGCAGACGGCGAACGCTGCCGCCTGGTGCTGATGACCAGCAGCCTGGTCAACAAGGGCAAATACAACTGGAAGCACTGGCTGGCCCCCTGGGTCGCCCACTTGGCCGGCCAACTCGCCCTGGGCCCCATGACCACGGTGCTGCTCTCCCGGGCCGGCGGCGGCACCCTGGCGCCTCTGGACGCCGGCACCGCCCGCAAGCATTTAGAGGCCGTCGCCCGCGCCTGGCGCGCCGGCATGACCGCCCCGCTGCCGCTGGCCCGGGACACCGCCTTCGCCTGGCACGAGAAGGGGGGCGACGAGAACGCCCTGGCCCGCGTCTTCGGTGGCGATGAGAAGAAAGCAGAGGAAGCCGACTTCAAGGCCTGGAAGGCCGCCGTTCAGGTGTTCGAGGGCAACGACTACACGCCCGGTGAGCGCGACCGCGACCCGTATCTGGCCCGCCAGTGGCGCGACCTCGCAAGCCTAGTACGCCATCAGACCTCCGGGCAGCACTTCACCGAGCTGACGAATGCGCTCTACGCGCCGCTGCACGATGCCGTGAAGGCAAAGGGCAGCGGCGATAAAAAGAACGAAAAGAACGGCAGCAAGGGCCAGGGAGGCAAGGCATGACGATGACGGAAGCCATGCAAGCGGCCGAGACGCCACGCCTCGACCCGGTCGCCCTGCCGCTTACCGGCAGCCGGCTGATCGAGGCCAGCGCCGGCACCGGCAAGACCTTCACCATTGCCCTGCTCTACCTGCGCCTGGTGCTCGGCCCGCGGAACGAAGACGACGCGGCCAGCTTCCCGCGGCCGCTGACGCCGCCGGAGATCCTGGTGGTCACCTTCACCAATGCCGCCACCCAGGAGCTGCGCGACCGCATCCGCGCCCGGCTAGTGGAAGCGGCTGAGGCGTTTCAACAAGCGGCCAACCCAGAAGGCGAAGCGCCGAAGGCAGACCATGGCGGAGGTCCGATGCCAGGGATGGCATCGGTAGCGCCCAAGGACGGGTCTATAGCGCCTCCGCGCTGGTCTGCCGGCGAATCAGCTTCGTCGGACGAAGGACTGACAGGTGATCTCTTCGCCGAACCGGCTGTGGATAACGTAGCGCCCGCAGACGAAGTGTCGGGCGGCGTTCCATTGAGCAATGAGAAGCCGAGCGGCGATCCTCTGCTCGCCCTGCGCGACAGCTACCCCCGCGAGAGCTGGCCGACCTGCGCCCGCCGCCTACGACTGGCCGCCGAATGGATGGACGAAGCCGCCGTCTCCACCATTCACGCCTGGTGCCACCGCATGCTGCGCGAGCACGCCTTCGACAGCGGCAGCCTGTTCGCCCTGGAGATGTCGCTGGATCAGTCGGAGATGGACCTGGAGATCGCCCGGGACTACTGGCGCAGCTTCTACTACGACCTCGACCCCGAAGCGCTGCAGCTCATCGCCCGCTACTGGACCACGCCGGACACCCTTAACGACACCGCCGGCCGGCTGCGCACCCACGCCGCCGCCCTGCCCGTGGCACCGCCGCCCTTCGAGGCGCTGGCCAACTACCGTGAGCAGCGCGCCGCGGCGCTGGCCGAGCTCAAGGCGCCGTGGCCGGCCTGGCTCGACGAGTTAGAAGCGCTTCTTGAGGCCGCCGCCAAGCGCAAGGCGTTCAACGGCCAGAAGCTCAACGCCCGAAGCCGCGCCAACTGGCTCGCCGCCCTGCGCGACTGGGCGAATGACCCCGAACTGGCCAAGCCGGCACTGACCGACGCCGCCTGGAAACGGCTGACGCCCGAAGGCATCGCCGAGATCTGGAAGGAAGATCCCGTCCCCAACCTGCCGGCGCTGGAGGCCCTGGAAGCGCTGCCGGATCAGCTCGCCGAGCTGCCCGACCCATTCGCCGACCTGCTCGCCCACGCCGTTCACTGGATGGCCGCCCGCCGCGAGACCGTGCAGCGCCGCCGCGCCGAGCTCGGCCCCGACGACCTGCTGCACCGGCTGGACGCCGCCTTCGCAGGCGAGGCCGGCAAGACCCTGGCCGCCCGCATCCGCGAGCAGTTCCCGGTAGCATTGGTCGACGAGTTCCAGGACACCGACCCGGTGCAGTACCGGCTGTTCGACCGGGTCTACCGGCTGGCCGAGAACCGCGGCGGCGTTGATGACAGTGAAAAGAGCCCCAGCGCAGCTTCGGGCGCTGAAAATAGCGCGGCTTCGGGCGCTGACAAGAGCGCGGCTTCGGGCGCTGACAAGAGCGCAGCTTCGGGCGCTGACAAGAGCGCCGTGCTGCTGATCGGCGACCCCAAGCAGGCGATCTACGCCTTTCGCGGCGCCGATATCCATACCTACCTTCAGGCCCGGCGCGACACCGCCGGCCGCCACGTCACCCTGGGCACCAACTTCCGCTCCGCCACGCCGATGGTCGAGGCGGTCAACCGGGTGTTCGAACATGCCGAGCAGAGCGAAGCCGGCGCCTTCCTCTTCCGCCGCGGCGATGACAATCCGGTGCCTTTTGCACCAGTGGACGCGAACGGTCGCAAGGATGCCCTGGTTCGCCTCGGCGCGCCCCAACCCGCGCTGACGCTTTGGCACCTGGACGCTGAAGACGCCTTGTCGAAATCGGCCTACCTCCACGAGCTGGCCGGACGCTGCGCCACCGAGATGGCCAGTCTCCTACGCGAGGGCCAGGCCGGGCAGACGGGCTTTGTGCAGACGAACACCAAGCAAGACGGAGCGCTTAAGCCGCTGGCGCCGTCGGATCTGGCCGTGTTGGTCAACAACGCCGGCGAGGCCCGCGCCATCCGGGGCGCCCTGCTGGCCCGGGGCATCCGCAGCGTCTACCTCTCCGACAAGGAAGGCGTATTCGAGACCGAGGCCGCCGCCGAGCTGGAGATGTGGCTAGCCGCCTGCGCCGCGCCGGACGACGAACGCTCCCTGCGTGCCGCGCTCGCCACGCCGAGCCTGGGGCTGTCGCTTGCCGAGCTCGACGCCCTGAACGGCGGCCCCCAGCAGGACGAGCTGGCCTGGGAGGCGCGGGTAATGCAGTTTCGCGACTACCACCGCCAGTGGCAGCGCCGTGGCGTGCTGCCCATGCTGCATCGGCTGCTGGCCGACTTCGCGGTGCCCGGCCGGCTGCTTGCAGTGCCCGAGGGCGAGCGACGGCTCACTGACCTCTTGCACCTCGGCGAATTGCTCCAGGAGGCCAGTACCGAGATCGACGGCGAGCACGCCCTGCTGCGCTTTCTCGCCGAGTCCCGCGCGCATCCACAGGCCCAATCCGACACCCACCGCCTGCGCCTGGAAAGCGACGCAGACCTGGTGCAGGTGGTTACCATCCACAAGTCCAAGGGCCTGGAGTACCCGCTGGTGTTCCTGCCCTTCATCGCCGCCTTCCGCCCGGTAAAGGCCGGCGACTTGCCGCTGCGCTGGCACGACGACGACGGGAACCTGCGCCTGACGTTGTCCGCCGACGAGGCCACCCTCGCCCGCGCCGACCACGAGCGCCTGGGCGAGGATCTGCGCAAGCTCTACGTCGCCCTGACCCGCGCCCGCCACGCCACCTGGCTCGGCCTGGCGCCGCTGGAGGCCATGGAACGCAGCGCCGTCGGCCATCTGATCGCTGGCGGCCAGGCGCTCTCACCCGACAAGCTGCGCCCGGCACTCGAAGCGCTGGCCGACGAGCACGCCGGCGATGGAGCTCAAAGAGTTACGGTGCAGGATGCTCCCGAGGCCGATGCCACGCCGGTGGAACTCGCCAGCGACGACACGCCGCTCGGTGAGGCCCGCGCGCCCACCCGGACGATCCGCGAGCACTGGTGGATCGCCAGCTACTCGGCGCTGCGCACAGGCGCCACCCCGGATGAGGACAATACAGAAGCCAGCGCCGAGGCGGAGCCGTCGCCCGAGCCCACCACCGCCGATGAGGCGACGGCCATGGAGGTGATCCACGAGCCCTTCGATGCCAACGCCGCCACGGTGAGCGAAGGCTCGCTCCACCGCTTCCCCCGCGGGCCCTCTGCAGGCACCTTCCTGCACGGCCTGCTGGAATGGGCCGGCGAGGAAGGCTTTGCCAAGATCGCCGAGGACGCCGAGCTGCGCACCGACACCCTGGCCCGGCGCGCCAACCGTCGCGGCTGGGAAGGCCAGATCGCCGCACTCGAACAGTGGCTGCCGGAGCTTTTGACCACGCCGCTGCCAGTGCCGGATTCAGGCGATGGAGAGGCCGCGCCGCTGCGCCTGGATGCCCTGGACGGCGCTACCGACTACCGCGTCGAGCTGGAATTCTGGTTCGCCGCCCACAAGGTGAATACGCGCAAGCTGGACGCCCTCGTAAGCGCTCACACACTCGACGGGCGTCCACGGCCGGCGCTCGAGCCCGATACGCTGAACGGCATGCTCAAGGGCTTCATCGACCTGGTGGTGGAACATGAAGGGCGCTTCTATGTGCTCGACTGGAAGTCCAACCATCTGGGTGCGGACGATGCCGCCTACACCGAGACGGCGATGGCCGATGCCGTACTCGAGAAGCGCTATGACGTGCAGTACTGCCTCTACCTGCTGGCCCTGCACCGGCTGCTCAAGGCCCGGCTGCCGGACTACGATATCGAACGCCACCTGGGCGGGGCGCTCTACGTCTTCCTGCGCGGCACCCGCGCGCCTTCCCGCGGCGTGCACGCCGAACGCCCGCCAAGCGAGCTGATCCTCGCGCTCGATGCCCTGTTCAGTGCCGAGGAGGCCACCGCATGATGCCGACATCTTCCAACACCTCCCCGGTCAATACCGACGCCCCGGAGACCGCGCTGATTCAAGCGCCCGAAAACGCGCTTATTAGAGCGCCCGAAAACGCGCTGGCCGATCACGCGGCGCTGTTCGCCCTACTCGACCGCTGGGTGGAGCGCGGCTGGCTGCGCTCGCTGGACCGCGCCTTCGCCGCCTTCCTGCATCGCGAGGCGAAAACGGTAAGTGAGGCCTCACCTCTACTGCTGTTGGCGGCGGCGCTGGCCAGCCATCAGCTCGGCCGCGGCCATGTCTGCCTGGACCTGGCCCAGACGCTGGCCACCCCGGACCTGGCACTCTCGCTGCCGCCGGAAGGCGACAGCCTGGAAGACCCGCCGCCGCTGCCCAGCCGAGTGATGGCCGCGCTGGATCTCGACGCCTGGCGCGCAGCGCTGACTCAGCCCGAGCTGGTGGCCGAAGGCCCCGGCAGCACGCCACTGGTGCTCGCCGGCACCAACGCCCGCCCGCGCCTCTACCTGCGCCGCTACTGGCAGCACGAGCAGGATATCCACAGCCAGATCGTCGCCCGGCTCGATGGAACGGATAGCGACGATGCTACGGACGCGGCCCGGCTGCGCCCGATTCTCGACGCGCTGTTTCCCGAGCCGACACAGCCCGCGCCCCTCGACTGGCAAAAGGCCGCCTGCGCCCTGGCCGACCGCTCGCGTTTCGCGGTGATCACCGGCGGCCCCGGAACCGGCAAAACCACCACCGTGGTGCGCCTGCTCGCCCTGCTTCAGGCGCTTGCCTTGGGGAATAACATGG